>JADCGG010000049.1 GCA_020249125.1 Roseomonas sp.
GCCGCGAATTTCAATACGCTCCGGAAAGGGCGGCACCAATTGGCGCGGGAGGGTTTGGATGGTCAGCAGATTGGCGGTGACATCTTCGCCTTCCGCGCCATCGCCGCGCGTGGCACCCTTGATGAAGACGCCGTTTTCATACAGCAGATTGATCGAAAGCCCGTCTATCTTGGGCTCCCCCACAAAGGCCAGGGCTTCGCTTTCTGCCAGCCCCAAAAAGCGGCGGATGCGCTTGCAGAAATCGCTGAATTCTTCAGGCGAGAATACATTATCCAGGCTCAGCATCGGTTCGCCATGGCGGGATTTGGCAAAGCCTTCCGCTACTGCCGCACCGACGCGGCGGGACGGGCTATCGGCGCGGATCAGTTGCGGGAAGCGTGCTTCAATGGCGCGGTTGCGCGCGACAAGCGCATCATAATCCGCGTCTGAAATCTCCGGCTGATCCTTGGTGTGATAAAGCTTGTCGTGGCGCGCAATCTCTCGTGCCAGGGCCGCCAATTCGATGGCCGCATCAAGTTCAGTCAGCGCTTCAACAGGCGGGGTTTTCACACGCCATCCCCAAGCAGGCTTTTCGCCGCCGCGCGCGCTGCTTCGGTCACCGTCTCACCGGACAACATGCGGGCCAATTCCTCATGCCGTTCTGACATGTCCAGCATATCCACGCGGGTTTCCGCGCGCTGGCCCTTCACCTGCTTGGCCACGCGGAAATGCCGCGCGCCGCGCGCCGCCACTTGTGGGCTATGCGTCACCACCAGCACCTGCACGCGATCCGCCACGCGCGCCAGGCGCTCACCCACGGCGGCGGCGGTCGCACCCCCTATGCCGCTATCCACCTCATCAAAAATCAGCGTCGGCACCGGCGAGCCGCGCGCCAGCACCACTTTCAGCGCCAGCATCAACCGCGACAATTCCCCGCCCGAGGCGATTTTCGCGAGCGGCCCTGGCGTCTGCCCTGGATTGGTGGCGACCAGAAACGCCACGCGATCCTGCCCATCCGCGCCCCAGGCGGTTTCCTCGCGTGCGCTGATGTCAATCACCAACCGTGCGCGATCCAGCTTCAGCGGCGGCAATTCTTCGGCCAAGGCTTTTTCCAAGGCAGTCGCGGATTTGCGCCGCGCCGCTGAAAGCTTGGCGCCGGCGGCAAGGTAGTTCTGGCGCGCCTTGCCCTCAGCGGTTTCCAGCGCCGCCACTTCGCCCGCGCCGGCATCCAAGGCTTCCAGGCGCGCGCGCAACTTTACCAGCAGGCTTGGCAATTCCGTCACCGGCACGCTGTGTTTGCGTGCTGCGGCGCGTAGCGCGAACAGCCGTTCTTCCACCTGTTCCAGCCGACGCGGATCGGGGCCGGTTTCACTCATCAATCGCGTCAGCAAGGTTTCGGCTTCGCTCAAGGCATCCTGCGCGGCGGCCAGCGCCTGGATGGCGGGCTGCGCTTCCTCATTCGGTGGCGGCAGGCGTTCCAGCGCGCGCGCGGCTTCGCGCAAGGCACGCGCGGGGGAAGCGGCACGACGGTCGCGCGGTGTGAGTTCCCCAAGCGCGGCGGCGATGGCTTCCGCGCGGCGTTCGCCCTGTTGCAGCTTTTGGCGTTCGGCGGCCAGCACATCTTCTTCGCCTTCTTCGGGCGCCAGATCGCTCAATTCGCCAACCGCGTGGCGCAGCCATTCTTCTTCGCGCTGCGCGCTGGCAATGGCCTCCCGCGCGGCGGCCAGGCGGCGCGTGGCATCGCGCCAGGCGGACCAGGCGCTGGCCACGGCGCTGCCTTCGGTATCCAACCCGCCAAAGGCATCCAATAGCCCGGCGTGGGTGGCGGGATCGGCCAGCCCCACCTGTTCATGCTGGCCCTGCACTTCCACCAGCATCGCGCCCAGGCGCTTGAGCAAGGTGACACTGACTGGCTGATCATTGATGAAGGCGCGGGATTTGCCATCGGCTTGCAGCACGCGGCGCAGCACCACTTCATCTTCGGTGCTGATGCCTTGGTCGCGCAGGATGGCGAAGCACGGGTGATCGGCGGGCGGCAGGAAGGCGGCGGCGACACTCGCCTGCGCTTGCCCTGCGCGCACCAGTCCGGCTTCCGCGCGCTGGCCAAGCGCCAGACCCAGGCTATCCAGCAAAATGGATTTGCCGGCGCCGGTTTCGCCCGTCAGTACCGCAAGCCCGGCATCAAAGCTCAGATCAAGCTTTTCGATCAGCACCACATCGCGAATGGCGAGAGAGGCGAGCATTGGCGCGCCGCCCGCTGATCAGAAAATGCGGTTCAGCATCCGGCTGACAAAGCCGGGACGCTCACCACGGGCCTCGGCGCCGGCAGCGACCAGCAGCGCGTAGCTATCGGCATACCAATCGCTGCCGGGGTAGTTGTAGCCAAGCACAGCGGCATTGCGGCGGGCTTCTTCGGTCAGGCCAAGGTTCAGGTAGATTTCCACCAACCGATGCAGCGCTTCCGGCACATGGTTCGTGGTCTGGAAATCCTCCACCACGCGGCGATAGCGGCCAATGGCGGCTTGGTGCAGGCCCTGGCGCTGATAGAAGCGCCCCACAGTCATTTCCTTGCCGGCCAAATGGTCTCGGCCCAGGTCAATCTTCAGCCGTGCATCGCGGGCATAGGCGCTGTCGGGGAAGCGGTTGATCACTTCCTGCAAGGACGCAATGGCAATGGTGGTCTGGCGCTGATCACGCTGCGCATCGGTAATCTGTTCATATTGGGACAGCGCGCGCAGGTAATAGGCATAGGCGATGTCGCGATGCGCCGGGTGCAATTGAATGAAGCGATCCAAAGCGCCGATGGCTTCCGTGTAGCGATTGCGCAGATATTCCGTATAGGCCGCCATCAGCTTGGCGCTGGTGGACCAGGTGGAATAGGGGTGCTCACGCTCGATCGAATCGAAATACTCGACCGCGCGGGCATAGTTGCGCGCGCGCAGATTCTGCATGCCAAGGACATAGAGCTGCTGCGGTTCCTCATCCGCCGCAGTCGCGGTGGCGCGGCGCGTGAGCGACGGGTCCGCGCCGGTGGTGTTCGTTGTGCCTGAACCGCCGCAAGCGGCAAGGGTCAGAAGCAGGGCTATCGGCAGGAAGCGGCGCATGAATCCCGGTTCAACAGAAAGACGCCGTTGATATAGGGCAGAATGGCCTTGGGTGAAATCACCCTTGGCCAAAGATGCACATTCAGGCGAAGGCCGGGGCCTTTTGCTTGGCCGGGGCGCCAGCGCCACCCACCCAGCGCCAGGCGCTGGCATTGGCGAAAAGCGCGCGCAAAAGCTGGTTGTTCAGCGCATGGCCGGACCGGCTGCCGATGAAACGGGCACGGAGCGGTGCGCCGGCGAGGGCCAAATCACCCACCATATCCAGCACCTTATGGCGGATGAATTCATCCGCATGGCGCAGCCCGCCGGGGTTCAGGATGGTCATGCCATCCACCACCACGGCATTGTCCAAGCTGCCGCCAAGGGCAAGGCCGGCTTCATGCAGCCGCGCGACATCCTCCGCGAGGCCAAAAGTCCGGGAATCCGCCACATTGGCCCGGAAGGCTTCGGGCGTCAGGCGGAAATTCAGCGATTGATGGCCGATGGCGGTATTGGGGTAGTTAATTTCCAACGTGGCGTCGAAGGCCGCTTCGGCATTCGGGTGCAATTCGGCGAAGGCGCCCTGGCCATCTTCCACGCGAACCGGGCGCAGCACTTCAATCACTTGGCGCTGCGCTGCGCTGGTTGCGATGCCGGCGCAATCAATCAGGAACAGGAAGGGCGCGGCAGAGCCATCCAGGATCGGGATTTCCGGGCCATCCACTTCGATGATGGCATCATCAATGCCAGAACCCGCAAGGGCTGCCATGATATGTTCAATGGTGCCAATGCGCGCCGTTGGTGCGGTGGGCGCGGTGATGCTGGTGCAAAGCCGCGTATCGGTCACGAAATCAAAGCGTGCCGGAATATCAACACCAAGATCGGTGCGGCGGAACTGAATGCCTGCGCCAGCGGCGGCCGGGTGCATGGTAAGAGAGATCCGGCGCCCGGAATGCAGCCCATTACCCACGCAGCCAATGGAGGCCTTGAGGGTCTTGCGCCGACCATGTTCCGCGGGAAGAAAACCGTCCATCATACCCTTCGATTCCGGGCTGAAAGCTGTGCGGGAAGCACAGCCCTCATCAACCCAGTATTACCTTCCCATGACGGTTTGCCAAAAGCGATTCAAGCCTTGTTTCTGCATGTTTCACGCCAAACCATTGTTTTACATGAATTGGTGCAGTGCAAAAAGAGGCGAAATCAAGGCGGGTTTGCCCAAATTATTCCCGACGCAGCACCTGGTCTACCAAGCGGTCAGCCCAAGGATTGCTGGAAAAGCTCTCCTTCAGGGCTGCTTCCGAATAGATATCGCGCAGCCAATCCAGAAAGGGCGTTGCGGGATTTTCGCGCTGGAAGGCAGCGAAGCTTTTGAAGAAAGCATCCAGAATACCAGTGCGCGCCGCCGCAACATGGCCGTAGCGGAGCGAAAGCTGCGCCAGCGCTTCCTGCGCCGGGCGACCTTGCAGCAAAAGCCAGATGCCTGCGGCAAGCCCGGTACGATCCGCGCCCGATTTGCAATGGATCAGCGCCGGTTCGTCCATGTCCTGGAAAATCCGGGCCAGGCGCAGGATGCGGTCCTTATGCGGCGCGCCGCGGCTTTCGAAAGGTGCATCTATATGGGTAAGGCCAAGCCGTGCCGCTTCGGCCCGGCTGAGCGCATCGGCGCCGCAATCGGTGCGGTTGCCGCGCAGATTGATGATGGTGCGGATACCATGATGCCGCGCTGCCTGGCGCATTTGCCAGGGCAGCGGGTGGTTGGACCGATAAAGCCGCCCGGGCGCCACCACGCCCCAATTGCGCCAACCCAGGCGCAGAATGGCGTGGTCAATGAAAAGCGCATTGCCCCAGGTGGCGGTGGGCGTCACGCGCCGCTATTCCAGCCGCGCGCCGGAAATCCGCACCGCTTCCTGCCACATGGGCCGTTCGCGTTGGGCGCGGGCGATCATGTCTTCCGGGGTGGACCACACGGCTTCGGCCCCCACACGCAGGAAGCGGTCTTTAACGGCGGGGTCGGCAACAATGCGGCGCAGCGCGCCATTCACGCGTTCAATCGCGATGCGCGGCGTGCCGGCGGGGAAGACAAAACCCTGCCAGGAGGAAACGACGAAATCCGCCACGCCCGCTTCCGCCATGGTCGGCACATCCGGCATGGTTGGCCAGCGCGTTGCGGAAGTAACCGCCAGCGCCCGCATCCGCCCTTCCTGGATCACCGGCACATAGGAGGCGAGGTTATCAAGCGCTGAATCGAGATCTCCGGAAAGCATGGCGGGGATGATCTGCGCCGCGCCACGGAAGGGGACATGGGTGCCTTCCACCTGCACGCGCCCGGCAAAGAGCGCCCCGGTCAAATGCCCCGTGGTGCCAACGCCTGGCGAACCATAGGTGAAGCCGCCACGCTTGGCGCGCACCCAGCCGGTGAAATCCGCCAGGCTGCGCGAGGGGTTATGCTGAGACGATACCACCACGACATTCGGCAAATCCCAAGCAATCCCAACCGGCACCAAATCCCGCGCCGGATCATAAGGCAAGCGGGCATAAAGGAAGTTGTTGATCACCAAATGCCCGACGGAAGCGATGCCCATGGTATAGCCATCCGGCGTTGCCTTGGCGGTGGCGTCAATGCCGATATTCCCGCCCGCGCCCGCGCGATTTTCGATGATGAAATTCTGCCCCAGGATCGGCTGCATCAATTCGCAATAAATCCGCACCAGCACATCGGTGGAACCGCCCGGCGGCCAGGGCACAATCACCCTGACCGGGCGCACAGGCCATTCGCCCTGGGCGCGGGCGATGGCAGGGGTGGCCAGCAGGGCGGCGGCCAGTAAGGGGCGGCGGCTGATCATGGGTTTTTCTCCGGCTTCAATGGTGGACGGCATATAAAGAGCCTGCCCGCGCCTTGCCAAGCGCGGCCACTTTGCAGGCTTTGGGTTGGACAGGTGCCGCGAATGCGTCAATACTCCTGTCCAAACGGGGATGCGGGCAATGCCGACACGGGGCAGCAGC
>JADCGG010000005.1 GCA_020249125.1 Roseomonas sp.
GCCTGATCATGCTCGTGAAGGATAAGGGGCGGGATATCGCGGTGCTGCGTACCATGGGCGCAACCAAGGGCGAGGTGATGCGGATTTTCCTGTTGTGCGGTGCTTCCATCGGCGTGCTCGGTACCATGATCGGCTTTGTGCTGGGGCTGGTATTCTGCCTCAATATCGAAAGCATCAGGCAATTCCTGCAATCGCTCTCGGGCACTGAACTATTCAGCCCAGAGGTCTATTTCCTCACGCGCCTGCCCGCGATCCTGGATTACAATGAAGTGGCGCAGGTGGTGGCGATGGGGCTTGGCCTTTCTTTGCTCGCGACGCTTTACCCTTCCTGGCGCGCCGCGCGCACGGACCCGGTGGAGATGCTGCGCAATGAATGAAGCGCCGCTGCGCCTCGCCGCCGTCGAACGCCGCTACCGCACCGAAGCCGGTGAATTGCCCGTATTGCTCGGCGCTGATCTAACGATCACAGCGGGGGAGATTGTGGCGTTGGTCGCCCCTTCCGGCACCGGCAAATCCACGCTGCTGCATTTGGCGGGCCTGCTGGAAAAGCCCGATGCCGGAGAGGTTTTTATTCAAGGCAAACCCGCAGGTTCGCTTTCGGATGAGGCCCGCACCTCCATCCGCCGCACCACCATCGGCTTTGTCTATCAATTCCATCACTTGCTGCCGGAATTCACCGCCGCCGAGAACATCATCCTGCCCCAACTTGCCGCCGGCAAAAGCCGCGCGGAGGCGACGCAACGCGCCAAGGATTTGCTCGGGATTTTCGGCTTGCAGGCGCGGCTGGATCATCGCCCCGGCAAGCTTTCAGGCGGCGAACAGCAGCGTGTGGCCATCGCCCGCGCTCTCGCGAATCAGCCGCGTTTGCTGCTGGCGGATGAACCCACCGGCAATCTGGATGTCGCCACGTCCGATCGCGTTTTTGCTGAATTGCTGGAACAGGTGCGCGGCCAGGGTCTGGCGGCGCTGATCGCAACCCATAACCCTGATCTGGCGCGACGGATGGATCGTGTGGTGACGCTGCGCGACGGGAAGATCGTGCCCGCTTAGGCCAGGAAAAACACCACGCCCAAAGCCGCTGTGGCAGCACCACCAAAGCGCAGCGCGCCGGCGTAGCGCGCACTCGCCACCCCCAGTGCCACGCCAAGCCCATGCAGCAAGGCGGAACCCGCCAACATGCCAATGGCCGTCACGCCAGCGGCGCCGCCAATCTCGCCACCATGCGCCAGGCCATGCACCAGCCCGGCCACCAGCACCAAGGGCAGCGCCCAGCCGGCTCGGAAGGGCTGCGCCATCGCCAGCATCGCGCCCAGCACAATCAGGCTGCCCGCCACCGCGGTTTCAACCCAGCCAAAGCCAATTCCCATGCCGCCCATCAGCGCCAGCGCAATGCCGCCCGCCATGCCGGCCAGGAAGCCCAGCGGCGGCAACCACCCGCGCTTGAACCCCAGGGACGCCGCCCAAAGCCCAATCGCCACCATCGCCGCGACATGATCAGCACCCATCAGCGGGTGCAGGAAGCCCGCCACCAGGCCGTGATCATGCCCGGCATGGGCGAAGGCGGGAGAGGCACCAAAGGCAAGCGCCAGAAAGGGCAGGGCGCTCAGGGCAAGGCGGGGCAGGGACATGGTGGGCTCCGGAATCAATTCGAAAACGATCCTGCGCGGGCAGGGGCCGGCAGGCAAGCGCTTTCAACTATGCTAGTCTGAGCACCTAGCGATTCCGGAAAGCCATCTGCATGTCTTTTGTTCATTTGCACACGCATTCGGCCTATTCGCTCTCGGAAGGCGCGATCAAGGCGGATAAGCTCGCTGCATTGGCCGCCGCCGATGGCATGCCGGCACTTGCCATGACGGATACGGGCAATCTGTTTGGCGCTTTGGAATTTGCCGAAGCCTGCGCGAAGAAGGGCGTGCAGCCGATCATGGGCTGCCAATTGGGCTTATCGCGCATCAGCACCGATGCGGATCGCCCCGATGCGCAACGCCTGGCGCCGGACCCTCTGGTGGCGCTGGCACTCACGCCGCGCGGTTTGGATAATTTGCAGCGCCTGTCCTCGTTGGGTTTCCTCAGGGAAGACGCTTCGGGCAAAGCCGCGATCACGCTTGAACAATTGGCGGAGCACGCGGAAGGGCTGTTCCTGCTGACCGGCGGCACGCTTGGCCCCATTTCGCGGCTTTTGCTGGATGGTCAGAAGCCCGCTGCCGAAAGGCTGTTGGCGCGGCTCAAGGAAGCCTTCCCGGATCGGCTGGCGGTGGAACTCAACCGCCATGGGCGGGATGAGGAAGCGCGCCTTGAACCCGCCCTGCTCGCATTGGCGCATACCGCGCGCCTGCCGATCATCGCCGCCAATGATGTCTATTTCGCCGCCCCCGCCATGTATGAAGCGCATGATGCGCTGCTCTGCATCGCCGAAGGCCGCACCATGGCGGAACGCGACCGGCGGCGCGTCACACCCGAACATTGGTTCAAGCCGGCTGAAGTGATGCGGGCGTTATTCGCAGACCTGCCCGATGCCTGCGACAATACGCTTGCCATTGCGCGCATGAGCGCGGTGATGACCGAATCGCGCAAGCCGGAATTGCCAATCTGCCCCAAGGTGCAGGAAGGCAAGACGGAAGCCGAGACACTGCGCGCCATGGCTGAAGCCGGGCTGGAACAGCGCCTTGATGCCATGCGCCCCGCGCCGGATGACGCGACTCGCGCGCAATATCGCGAACGCTTGGCCTATGAAATCGGCGTTATCGAGAAAATGGGTTTCCCAGGCTATTTCTTGATCGTGGCCGACTTCATCCAATGGGCCAAGGCGCAAACACCGCCCATTCCGGTGGGCCCCGGGCGCGGTTCGGGCGCCGGTTCCGTCGCCGCCTGGTCGCTATTGATCACGGATTTGGACCCGATCCGCTTCGGCCTTCTGTTTGAACGCTTCCTGAATCCCGAACGCGTTTCCATGCCGGATTTCGATATTGATTTCTGCCAGGACCGGCGCGACGAAGTGATAGCCTATGTGCGGCGCGAATATGGTGAAGATCGCGTCGCGCAAATCATCACCTTCGGCAAGCTGCAAGCCAAAGCCGCAGTGCGAGATGTTGGGCGCGTACTTGGCATGCCTTATGGCCAGGTGGATAAAATCGCCTCACTTATTCCGAATAACCCCGCCAAGCCCGTTACGCTTTCGCAAGCGATTGAAGGCGAAGCGCGCTTGCAGGAAATGCGCGATAGTGACGAACAAGTCGCGCGGCTTATGGATATCGCGCTTCAGGTTGAAGGGCTTTATCGCAATGCCTCCACCCATGCCGCCGGCGTGGTGATTGGGCGCAAGCCCTTGATTGAAACTGTGCCGCTCTATCGTGATCCGCGTTCGGAAATGCTCGTCACGCAATATTCGATGAAATACGCCGAGATGGCGAGCCTGGTGAAGTTCGACTTCCTGGGCCTGAAGACACTCACGGTCATTGAACGCGCGCTGGAAATCCTGAAGGGGCAGGGGATAGACGTAGATATCGCCGCCATCCCGCTGGATGATCCGAAAACCTATGAAATGCTCGGGCGCGGCGATGCCGCCGGCGTGTTCCAGTTTGAAGGGCAGGGGATGCGCGACTGCCTGCGACAGATGCGCGCCAACCGCTTTGAAGATTTGGTGGCGGCGGTGGCGTTGTATCGCCCCGGCCCCATGGCGAATATCCCGGCCTATTGCGCGCGCAAACATGGCGAGGCCTGGGAGCCGCCGCATGAGGCGATAAGGCACATATTGTCTGAAACCTATGGCATCATGGTGTATCAGGAACAGGTCATGCAGATTGCGCAGGATCTGGCCGGGTATTCACTCGGCGCCGCTGATCTTTTGCGCCGTGCCATGGGTAAGAAAATCCGCAGCGAAATGGAAGCGCAGCGCAAGATTTTCTGCGATGGCGCTGAAGCGCGCGGCATTGAAGCCGCGAAGGCCGCTGAGATTTTCGATTTGATGGAACGCTTCGCGGATTACGGCTTCAACAAATCTCACGCGGCGGCCTATGCGCTTGTCAGCTACCAAACCGCCTGGTTGAAGGCCAATCACACCGTTGCCTTCCTGGCTGCTTCCATGACGCTTGATCTTTCCAATACGGATAAGCTCGCCGGCCATATGCAGGAAGCGGCGCGGCTTGGGATTGCCGTGCTGCCGCCCGATATCAATCGGAGTGGCGCGGACTTCCGTGTGGAAGCGCGGGAGGACGGCAAGCAGGCCATCCGCTTCGCGCTTGCCGCCGTGAAGCGCGTGGGTGAAGCCGCGATGCGTGACCTGGTGGCGGCGCGCGATAAGGGGGGGGATTTCGCCTCCCTCGCGGATTTCGCCGCGCGGGTGGACCCCAAGCTGCTCAATAAGATGCAGATCGAAAACCTGGCCCGCGCCGGCGCCTTTGAATGCCTGGATGGCAACCGCGCCCGCGTCATGGCCGGGGCCGAGACCATTCTGCGCCGCGCCCAGGCCAATGCGGAGGAACGTTCCAGCGGCCAGATTGGGCTTTTCGGCGCCGAGCCCGGCAAGACGGAAGCGCTGCGCCTGCCGGATGTGCCGGATTGGCAGCCGCTTGATCGGCTTTCCCAGGAAGCCGAGGCGATTGGCTTTCACCTTTCCGCCCATCCTTTGGATGCCTATCGCCAGGCGCTGAAGCGGCTTGGCGTGCTGCCATCTTCCGCCATTACGGACCGCGCAGGCCGTGGCGGAGGCCGCGTGAAGCTGGCCGGCACGGTGGTGAACACCAAGGAACGCACCACCAAAACCGGCAGCCGCATGGCCTGGGTCCGGGTTTCGGACACGCATGGCAGTTTCGAAGTGACCTGCTTTTCCGAGGTGCTGAACCGCAGCCGCGACCTGCTGGCCGAAGGCAGCGCCATTTTGGTGACGGCGGATTTGCGCCAGGAAGGCGAAGCGCTGCGCCTGACCGCGGCCGAGGTCGAAAGCCTGGACAAGGTCGCCGCCAATGCCGGCGGTGGGATAAAACTTTGGCTGGAACAGACGGCGGCGCTGGACCCGATCCAAGCCTTGCTGACCCGCGAAGGCCGTGGCCGAGGCCGCGTGATCCTGGTGCCGCGGCTTGGCGCCGAACAGGAAGTGGAAATCGCGCTACCCGGCGGCTTCAATGTCGGGCCAAGGCTGATGCAGGCCATGCGTGTGGTGCCGGGTGTGGCGCAGGTGGAGGAATTCTGATTTGGGATGCGTCCTAATTTTCCATAATATATCTTATGCGGATATCCTATGACTGAACCCCCAAGCCAAAATTCGCCTGAAACCACGCTCCGCGCCCTCCTCTCCATCATGGCCAGGCTGCGTGACCCGAATGGCGGCTGCCCCTGGGATTTGGTGCAGGATTTCGCCTCCATCGCGCCCTATACGATTGAGGAAGGCTATGAGGTCGCGGATGCCATCGCTGCCAACGACCCCGCCAAGCTTCTGGATGAATTGGGCGATCTGCTGTTCCAGGTTGTCTATCACGCGCAAATGGCTGAGGAACGCAGCTGGTTCAGCTTTGCCGATGTGGCGAAATCCATTTCTGACAAGATGATCCGCCGACATCCTCATGTTTTTGGTGAGGCCGCGGCGCGCGATGCCGAAGCCCAGACAAGCGCCTGGGAAGCCCAAAAGGCCGCCGAACGCGCGGCGCGGGCGGAAAGCGGCGTGCTGGCGGGGATCCCTGATGGCCTCCCTGCCCTGACCCGCGCTGCCAAACTCACGCGCCGCGCCGCGCGGGTTGGCTTTGATTGGCCAGATGCCGGCGCCGTGCTGGATAAGCTGGAAGAGGAAGCCGCCGAACTCCGTGCCGAGCTGCAAGGCGCTGATAAATCACGCCTTCAGGATGAATTGGGCGATCTGCTTTTCGTGCTGGCCAATCTGGGCCGCAAGCTGGATCTGGACCCGGAAGCGGCCTTGCGCCACGCCAATCAGAAATTCACGCGGCGCTTTGGGTATATTGAAGAACAAGCTGATCTTGCAGGGAAAAGCCTGAATGACATGAGCCTTCAGGACATGGAGGCGCTTTGGCAGGAAGCCAAAATTCGCAAGGTAAGTGACTGATTTTGAAAAATACTATGCAGCCGGATAGCTGATCCTGACCACCTCAATCTCCTCCATCCCCGCCGGCGTCCGCAGCCGGCGCATGTCACCGACGCGCGCCCCCAAAAGCGCGCGGGCCACTGGTGCCACCCAGGAAATCCGGCCTGCCTCGGCCTCAGCTTCATCCACGCCGACAATGGTGATCGTCACTTCGGCATCATCGGAAGCGCGGGCATAGGTTACGGTGGCGCCGAAGAACACCTGGTCGCGGCGGGTTTGCTGCGCCGGGTCCACCACCTGCACCTTTTCAAGCCGCTTGGTCAGGAAACGCACGCGGCGGTCAATCTCTCGCAGGCGGCGCTTGCCATATTGGTAATCGGCATTTTCGGACCGATCCCCAAGGGCCGCGGCCCAGGAAACAATCTCCACCACTTTGGGGCGTTCTTCTTCCCACAGGCGCTTCATTTCGGCGCGCAAGGCGGCAGCACCGCCGGGGGTCATGTAGAATGGCGTGCCAGGAGGCAGGCCGGGCGGCCCTGCCCCGTCATCCTCATCCTCTTTGGTCATGGGGCGAAAAGCGCTTCCTGGGCGGCTTCCCAACTCGCGCGGTCAGGCGCGCAGATCAGCCCGCCGCTGGTCAGATGTGGGCCGTAATCGCTGCCATCGAAGCGCGCGGAATGGCCGCCGGCTTCCCTATGCAGCAGCCAGCCCGGCGCATGATCCCAGGGCATCAGCTTATTATAGACCAGCAAATGCGCATGCCCGCCCGCCGCCAGCCGATATTCATGCGCGGCGCAACGATAGGAAACCGTGGCCGCAAGGCGCGGCAGCCGGCTGGTAACACGGGATTTCAGCGGCTCAGGCATGTAACCCCAGGACACAGCCGCCACCATATCGCCCGGCGCGGCGGGGCGCGCTACGCGCAAATCGGTAAAGCGGCGCCCTGCCCCATCGGCCAGCCAGGCGCCCTCACCCCGCAGCGCCATCGCGGTGTCATCGCCCAGCGGGTCATGGATCCAGGCGCCGATGATCTCTCCGCGCCGGATCGCCGCCGCCATGCAGCCGAACAGAGGCACACCAGCGGCGAAATTCGCCGTGCCATCCACCGGGTCCACAACAAAGGCGAGATCGGCATCGGCAAGCCGCCCAAGCAAGGAAGGATCAGCGGCGGTCGCTTCTTCCCCCACCACCACGCAGCCGGGGAAAAGTTTTTCAAGCCCAGCGGTAATCACGCGCTCCGCCGCCTCATCCGCATCCGTCACCAGATCGAGCGGGCCGGATTTGGCGCGCACCGCATCCGCCCCAAGGCGCCGAAAGCGCGGCAGGATTTCCGCCCGCGAAGCTTCGCGCAGCAGCGCCGCCACCTCCGCCGCCTCGCGCGCCGAGATGCTCATTTCTGACCTCGGCTTTCAAAGCGCGCGCGATCCATGGGCGAAAGCCGCACCTTCAGCCGCACCTGGTCTTCACTGTCCTGGCGTTCCAGCACCTCACCATGGGCATGCAGCCAAGCGATGGCGGCGCCATCCGAAGGCGGCAGCGCAACATCCAGCACCACCAACTGCGCCGAAAGCCGAGCATCAATGGCCGCGCGCAAGGCGGGCAGGCCCTCTCCGGTCAGGGCGGATACCGCCACCGCATCGGGGCTGCGGCGTTCCACCGAATCAATCCCGCCCAGCAGATCGGCCTTGTTCAACACTTCCAGCACGCGATCGGGCCAGGCTTCATCCAGCGTGGCATCATCGCCTTCCGCCATGGCCTCCAAAACACCCAGCACATCGGCGCGTTGCGCGGCGCTATCGGGGTGGGCGATGTCGCGTACATGCAAAATCAGATCAGCGGCGGCCACTTCTTCCAAAGTGGCGCGGAAGGCTTCGACCAATTGCGTCGGTAGGTCTGAGATGAAGCCCACCGTGTCTGAAAGGATCACATTGCGCCCAGATGGCAGCTTGATCGCGCGCATGGTGGGATCAAGGGTCGCGAATAGCTGATCCTGCGCATAAACCCCGGCGCCGGTCAGCGCATTGAACAGCGTTGACTTGCCGGCATTGGTATAACCAACCAGCGCCACCACCGGGTAAGGCACGCGTTCACGCGCGCGCCGATGCAGGCCGCGCGTGCGGCGCACCTGATCCAATTCGCGCTTCAGCCGGACAATGCGGTCACCAATCAGCCGCCGGTCAATTTCAATCTGGCTTTCCCCCGGCCCGCCCAAAAAGCCGAAGCCGCCGCGCTGGCGTTCCAGGTGCGTCCAGGAACGCACCAGCCGTGTGCGCTGATATTCCAGATGCGCCAATTCAACTTGCAGGCTGCCTTCGCGCGTGCGCGCCCTTTCGCCGAAGATTTCGAGAATAAGCCCAGTGCGATCAATCACCTTGCAGCCCCAGGCACGTTCCAGATTGCGCTGCTGCACGGGGCTGAGCGCGGCATCCACCACCACCACCCCCACCTGCTGGTCCTGCAGCGCCTTTTTTTCGATCTCCACCTGGCCTTCGCCCATCAGCGTCGCAGGCCGCTTTTCCCGCAAGGGGTGGATCGCGGAATGCACAATGGCAACGCCAATGGAAGCGGCAAGGCCAATTGCCTCCGCCAGCCGAGCCTCAGCCGCGCGCTTCCCGCCCGCATCGCCAATGGCGCTGCGGGTGGGCTTTTCGAAAGGAAGGATAACGGCGGCGCGCGTCGGTCGCCCGGCGCCTGATTCAGTTCCCGCCGTCAGAGACCACCTCACGCTGCAAGGTCAGGCGCGTTTCGGAAGCGGGCGCCGCGGCACCGGGGGCGGCGGGCACGCCATCAAACAGCGAAATCGGCGCGCCGGGCATCACGGTGCTGATCGCATGCTTATAGACAAGCTGCGTATGACCATCACGGCGCAGCAGCACCGAGAAATTGTCAAACCAGGTGATAATGCCCTGCAACTTCACGCCATTCACGAGGAAAACCGTGACGGGCGTTTTGGATTTGCGAACGTGATTCAGGAAGACATCCTGCACATTCTGGGACTTTTCAGCGGCCATTGGACCGGTCCTTCTTTTTGCTGGTCACCGACCAGACACGGACCGGCGAAAACCATTTCCGGCCGCCGGCGACGCCTAGTTTGGCATGTCAGGCTGGTTTGACAAGTGACGAAAGCGCGAGAGCCAATTCATGACAGTTTGTAAAGATTTGCGCCGCGCCAGTCGCACCTATGCCGCCATCATGCGCCGCATCACCCATCAGCACCGCGCGCACGCCCGCCGCGCGCGCCGCCTGCATATCAAGCGCGGTATCACCGACATACCAAATATCTGACGCGGGGCTGAGGCCAAGCGATTGCAGCGCCATCAGAATAGGCGCGGGATCAGGCTTGTCGGCAGACGCATCACCAGCGCCAATCAAAGGCCCGAAATGCCTGTCCCAACCAAGATGCGTCGCTTCCGCGCGCAGCAAGGGGCCTTGCTTGTTGGAAACCACCCCCATGGGCAGGCGCCCTGCCCCGGCCTCCAGCGCTGCCGCCGCGCCTGGCATGGGTTGCAGCACCTGCAAATGGCAGGCGCGCACTTCAGCATAGAAAATATCGCGCGCCCTTTCCCATTCCGCGCCGAATAATTCCGGAAAGCTTTCACGCAAGGCGCGGCGCACATTGGCCAGCACCTGGCTGCGATTCCATTGCGGCAGGCCGAATTCACGAAAGGCGGCATTCAGCCCGGCTTCAATCGCGGCCCAGCCATCCACCAGCGTATTGTCCCAATCGAACAGGATGGCGCGCGGGGCTTCCTTCATGCCGCGTTGCGCATCGCCCCCTTCACATGGCGGGCGAAGATATCAAACAGCTTGCGCACCACGGGGCCGACCTGCCCATCGCCCACCGGCGCGCCATCAATCTTGGTGATCGGCTTTACGAATGATGTGGCGGAGGTGATGAAAGCCTCTCGCGCGCGACGCAATTCTTCCATGGAAAATTCGCGTTCTTCAAAGGCAATGCCGGCATCACGCAATTCCGCCATCAGCGCGGCGCGGGTGCAGCCGGGCAGGATGGAATCGCTCAAGGGCCGGGTGCGGATGGTGCCGGCCTCATCCACAATCCAGAAGCTGGTCGCCGCCCCTTCCGTCACCATGCCGGTCGCTTCATCGAACAGCACGGCTTCAATCGCGCCCTTTTCGCGCGCCGCCTGCCGCGCCAGGCAATTCGGCAGCAAATTCACCGTTTTGATATCGCAGCGTGCCCAGCGCAGATCCGGCATGGTGATAACGGAAGCGCCCCAACGATCCACATTGGTCGGATAGGGCGCGATGCGCTTCACCGTCACCACCAAAGCGGGCGGAACAGGCTTGTTCGGAAAGGCGTGATCCCGCCGCGCCACGCCGCGCGTGACCTGCATGTACAGCAACCCCTCGGTCACGCGATTGCGCCTGGCCACTTCGCGCAATACCAGGCGCAGTGATGCTCGCGGCATCGGCATCGGCAACGCGATTTCGCGCAAGGACCGTTCCAGGCGGGCCAGGTGCAAATCCTCATCAATGAAGCGGCCATCATAAAGATGCACCACCTCATAAATGCCATCGCCGAATTGATAGCCGCGATCTTCGATATTCACCGCCGCATCGGGCTGCGGCACGTAGCGGCCATTCACATAGGCGATGCGTGACATGGGGAACCTCAGGTAGCGGGGGTTGAAGGCGCGCGGTCTTCCGCCTGAACGCCCAGGAATTTCAGCTTGCGGTGCAAGGCGCTGCGTTCCATGCCGACGAAATTCGCGGTGCGGCTGATATTGCCGCCAAAGCGTAGCAATTGCGCTTCCAGATATTGGCGTTCGAACACTTCACGCGCATCGCGCAACGGCAGCGTCATGATTTCCGAACTGCGATCAAGCGTCAGCACGGCGGGCGCGGCGGACCCAATCTGGGGCGGCAACATTTCCGGACGGATCGCTTCCCGGCTTTCGCCCGGCGCCATGATCAGCAGCCAATCCATCAAATTGCGCAATTCGCGCACATTGCCCGGCCAATCATAGGCCTGCATGGCGGCGAGCGTGTCTTCCGAAAGATCACGCGGCGCCATGCCCGTTGTCTCGATCGCGCGCGCCATGAAATACCGCGCGAAAAGCGGCACATCTTCCCGCCTTTCCTTGAGCGGCGGCACGCGGATCGGCACGACGGCGAGGCGATA
>JADCGG010000050.1 GCA_020249125.1 Roseomonas sp.
GCCCCCGCCATGCTGCGTCTTTTCGTCGCTCTTGCCCTGCCCGCTGCCTTGCGTGCCGAAATGGCCGGCCTGGTGGGTGGCATTCCCGGCGCGCGCTGGGTGCCGCCCGAGAATTACCATCTGACGCTACGCTTCATTGGCGAGATCGAGCCCTGGCGCGCGCAGGAAGTGGATGACGCGCTGGCGGCGATCCGCGCGCGGCCCTTCACGCTGCAACTGGCCGGGGTTGGCACGTTTGAAAAAGCCGGGCGCATTCAATCGCTTTGGGTTGGGGCGGAACGCAATGACGCGCTGACCCATTTGCAGGCCAAGGTGGAAACGGCCCTGCAACGGGTGGGCTTGGCGCCGGAACGCAAGCGCTTTTCGCCCCATGTGACGCTTGCACGCACCGATCGCGCCCCGCCCGAAAAGCTGATGGCCTTTGTGCAGGCGTATAATCTGTTCCGCGCCACCCCGGTGGAGGTTGAGCATTTCACGCTGTTTTCTTCCCGCCTGGGGAAGGAGGCTTCGGTCTATACGCCGGAAGTGGATTACGATCTGGTGGCAAGGGTGGCGGCTTGAGGGGGAAGCTGATGGTCCGTAAAGGCAAGGAACTAAATTTCGGTGAAGGTTTGCTGGAAGGGCTGCGTGAGGCGGACGGTGTGAAGATGGGCCGCCCCCGAAAGCTCGATCCGTTTCAGCAGCGCGAGGCGTTGAAGCGGCTCAAGGCGGGCGAAACCGCCGCCGCTATTGACCGCACCTACGGCGATCACCGCTCTACGATAGAGCGCCTGACACCTTCCGCGTAGGTTTCCGACCGACAGAGCAACCGGACTAAGCTATTCACGCCGTGGTAGTGCCGTTCTTCGCCTCGTCGTAATCGTGCCGATAGTGATGTGCCTTGTGTTTCCGTCGTGCAAGCAGGAAGCACCATTCAGGCGGTGTCAGCATGCGCCGCCGGACCTTCTCCATCCGCTCAAAGAGCGGTTTGGTATCAGCCTCAAATTCAGAGAACGGCTTGTGCGACGAAATTTCTGCCGCTTGTCGGAAACGGTCGCGCAGGTTTGTGAATTCCCCGGCCGCGACGCGATAATCTTCGATATAGGCGGTAGTGCGGGATGCGCTGTAAGCAGGCGGTATCACGGTCGCCAACAAAGTGAATACGGAACCCCAGAGCGGCGAATTTTGGGCGACCATCTTCCATGTCGCCAGCGCACCAAAGATAATAGGGGTAACTTTGCAGAATACACGTATGCCAGCTAGGCACCGAAGCCAGATGGTGAATGTGGTGGACGTGTAGGCGCAGTTTTCTGATTG
The DNA here is from genome assembly GCA_020249125.1 of Roseomonas sp. Taxonomy (GTDB): domain Bacteria; phylum Pseudomonadota; class Alphaproteobacteria; order Acetobacterales; family Acetobacteraceae; genus Neoroseomonas. Next base: position 1,297 of record JADCGG010000050.1, read on the forward strand.
GCGGCGGCACTCATCGACTAGAGAGGCCCGCGCACCGTTCAGACTGTCTGAGGTATCAGTCTCCCGAATATCTTTTGCCATTCCTGACCAGCCAAATAATTCTCGTTATGCCGCTCATAATCACACGCTTTTACTGCCCTAATGTAAGCAGTTTGGGCGCGAGACAGCCACGCATCACCTACACGAATAAATTCGCCGGTACCAGGCATTTTAAAAGAACCATTTCCACATTCGGTCAGATGTTTGAATATGTCCCGCACAAGCCAGTCGAACCAAAATTCATCATTCCCTGCATGGGAGAGCTTAGCAAGAGCGCCTTTGATTGCAGCTTCTATCTGGAATGATTTTATTGGCACGCCGCACTCACGTTGCCACTGCTTAAGCATGCGGGTGAGCTTGCGAACATTTCCGTTATATTGGGTGTCGAAGGTGGACAAGTCTGCTAGCTCTGCCGCTGGATCAGTATGCTTGTAGGAGCCTGCCCCAGAAGAATCGCAGACGAGATATCCCCCCCCTTGTCTGTGAAAGACAGGGGCGATTTCGATTTTGTAGGTGGTGAACGGGACAACGACCACATGGCGATCGCCGCCAATGTCGGTCAGGGGATACGTGGCGCGCAGAACATCGCGCAGCTCTTGCAGGAGTTGGGACTGCCGATTGCCCTGCCTCTGCTCGAATCGATAGTAGACTTCAATCGGCAAGATGAAATTCACGTCGATGTCGCGTGGCGGGCGCACCCGTGTGTGCTTGGCCCATGATCCAATGAGCTGTGAGTTCGCAGAACTGTCAGAGGAGTTCCAATACCGACGGTTCAGGGCTGATACCACTCCGCGCAGCTTGGTCTCGCCGTCCTCAACTTGGTCGTTGGTCAGCCGAAGATTATCCAAGAACTGCGTGAAGCGCGGACTGACATAAGCCCAAGCGTGTGCGGGCGTGGCGGAGGCAAGCAGAGAGTTATGGCCGATCCCTGCTGAAAGGAGGGTCGAACCGCTTCCCCCCGAAATTGGAGGGACATATCCATATATAGTGCTCAAAACGCCGCCCATGGGCTACATGTGGTGTGAACGGGCCTTTTTTCAAGGCCTCGCGATCTTGAAAAGGCCGGCCATGCCACGACAGGCCCCGTCACCTCGGGCATCCAGGGTGCTGCTGCGTGTCCCCTCTATCACTGTGGAGGATGTCGCCAGGCGGCTGCACGTCAACCGCTACCCCGTCCGTCTTGGCGGTTATCAATCAAGGCTTGGCAGCCACCGCCCACCGCATTAAGCCGTTTCCCGTGAAACGCTTCGCCTCCCCCTTCGCGCGCCTGATCGCTGCCCTGCTGCTGATGCAGACAGTGCTGGCGCCGGCGCTCTGTCTTGCCCATGCGGCAAACGCGGGCTTGGCGACGGTGATTTGCTCCCCGGATGGGGATCGCACCGTGCATCTTGGCGCCGATGGGCAGGAATTGCCGGCGCCCGAAGCGCATAGCGGGTTCTGCCTTGCCTGCCATGCGCTGCCGCAGGCGGATGCCCCCGCCGCGCCCATGCTTTCCGGCCCGGCGGCGTTTTCCAGCGCCATTATCTGGTTCGCTGGCGGTGATGCGGGCTGGCGCCCTGCTTCCCGCGCGCCGCCCTACGACCCGACAGGTCCCCCAGCCTTCTCCTGAGGCCGCCCGAATGCGGGCGGCCAAAAGCCGTTACCGCCATTCGACCTCAGGAGAAATTCGTGTCCCACACCCTTCATGCGCGGCTTTTCGCCTCGGCGGTGTTGGCGCCTGCCCTGAGCGCTTCGCCAAGTCTTTGAAACAAGGAATAACCCCATGTCCCACCTGACCCGCCGCGCCCTTGGCGCGCTGATGCTTACCCTGCCAGCTGGCGCTGTTTTGGCGCATGGCGAAATCACCAAGGGCGATATCGCCATCACCAATCCCTGGACCCGTGCTGCGGGCGCCAATGCCAATGGCGCCGGCTTCATGACCTTGAAAAACAATGGTTCGACCGGGGATCGGCTGATCTCCGCCACCAGCGCTGGCGCCCGTGTTGTGGAACTCCACACCCATATCCGGGAAGGCGATGTCATGCGCATGCGCCCCGTCGCGGATATCCCGATCCCGCCGGGCCAGACCGTGCAGCTCCGCCCCGGCGGGCTGCATATCATGCTGATTGGGCTGACCGAGCCTTTGCGCCAGGGCGCCACCCTGCCGCTGACGCTACGTTTTGAACGCGCCGGGGAAGTGCAGGTGACGCTTGGCGTCGAATCCGCCGGCGCCCGCGGCCATACGCATTGACCGGTCGGGGGGCCATGCGCCCCCCTGCCACAGGGTTCGCTTGCCTTGCGCCCCCTTTCGGGCCAAAGAACGCCCGAACCTTCACTCCTGATTCTGCATGGAGGGCCGCGCATGGCCTCGTCCTTCGACCGTATCGCCGATATCATCGCTGAAAACAGCGAAGTCCCGCGGGATAAGATCCTGCCGGATAGCCATGTCATCACCGATCTTGGCATTGATAGCCTGGACTTCCTGGATATTGTCTTCGCCATAGACAAGGCCTTCGGCATCAAGGTGCCGGTGGAAGCCTGGACGCAGGAAGTGAATGCGGGCAGCGCGCCGGCGGAAAAATACTTCGTCATGAAGAACCTGGCCGAGCGTGTGGATGAACTTGTCGCGGCCAAGGCCGGCTGAACAAGCCCCCAGCCGCGCCGCTTGGACATGACAGGTTTTTGACGCGATGCGCCTGGAATATTTCCAGATGATAGACCGGGTGGCAGCGCGCGAAGGCGATGCCATCATTGTCGAAAGCCGGATTCCTGATGCGTCCCCGGTGTTTGAAGGGCATTTCCCCGGCCACCCGCTGATGCCGGGCGTGCTGCTGGTGGAAACCATGGCGCAGGCTTCCGGCTGGCTGCTGCTGGACCTGATGGGCTTTGCGCGCATGCCCTTCCTGATGGCGGTGAAGGAAGCGAAATTCCGCAGCTTCATCGGCCCCGGCACGGCGGTGCGCGTACATGCCAAGCGCCTGCATGATGGATCAGGCTTCGCGGTGACCGAGGCGCGGATCGAAGCCGATGGCAAGCGCATCACCGATGCGGAATTGACCTTCCGCATCATGGATTACCCCGCGCCGGAATTGGCCGATGCCATGCGCGGGCGGGGCCGGGAATTGGGGCTGCTATGACAAGGCGCGATGTCGTCATTACCGGGATTGGGCTGGTATCCTCACTTGGTGAGGGGCCGGAGGCGCATTGGGCCGCGCTGCATGGTGGCGCGCAGCCGGTGGTTGATGCGGCAAGCTTCGCGCCCTTTCCGGTGCATCCGCTGCCCGCCATCAGCCTTGATGCGCAAATCCCGAAAAAGGGCGACCAGCGCCAGATGGAACCCTGGCAGCGGCTTGGCACCTATGCCGCCGGTCTGGCGATAGACCATGCCGGGGCGCGCGGCCTCGTTGCCGATATGCATCTGGTGGTCGCCGCCGGCGGTGGTGAACGTGATGTCGCGGTGGATGAGGCTGTGGCAGCGGCGTTGACGTCCTGCGCGCCGGAAGCTTCTGGCGCGCTGCTGAATGAAAAACTCGCGACCGAATTGCGGCCCACACTGTTTCTGGCGCAGCTTTCCAATCTGCTCGCGGGCAATATCTCCATCGTGCATGGCGTGACGGGGTCTTCGCGCACGCTGATGGGCGAAGAAGAAGCCGCTGCCGATGCGGTGCGGATTGCCGCCGCGCGGTTGGCCGAAGGGCGCGGAGAGATCGCGCTGGTGGGCGGCGCTTTCGCGTCTCAGCGTTGGGATATGGTGCTGCTTTACGCGCCGGGCGGCGTGCTGTGGCAGGGCGATTACGCGCCGATTTCCGCACGCGGGGATGCTGGCGGTCTGGTGCTCGGCGCCATGGCGGCGTTTTTGGTGCTGGAAACAGCGGAACATGCGCGGGCGCGCGGCGCGAAAGCCCTGGCGCGCATTGGCGCGATTGCGAGCAACGCGGCGCATCAGCGCGCCGGCGGCGGTTCCGCGGCTTCGGCGACGGCGCTGTGGCAGGGCATGGCGTGCGATACTGCTGGGCTTGGCGTGATTTCCGGCATGACCGGCGTGGTGGAAGCGCGGGTTGAAGAAGAAGCCTTCCTCAGCGGGCTTGGCGGTGCGGCGGTGCGGCGCAGTGGCTCCCTGTTGGGGCATGGTGTGGAAGCAAGCTTCCCCGCCAATGTTGCCTTGGCCGCGCTGGCACTTTCGCAAAACGGCTTCTATCCAAAAATGGACCCCGCCGATGCCGGTGATGGCGCGGTGGACCGCATTCTGGTGACCGGCTTCGGCCAATGGCGCGGGGAAGCGCTTGCGCTGCTGGAGAAAGCGCCATGAAGGATCATCTGGGCCGCCCCTTGGTGGCGGTGACGGGCATTGGGCTGGTGAGCCCGCTCGGCTGGGGGTTGGAGAAGAATTGGGCGGCGCTTTTGGCCGGCACTTCCGGCATTACGCGCATTCGCCGCTTCGCGACCGATCATCTGAAAACCACCATGGCCGGCACGGTGGATTTGCCGGAAGAACAGGCTGGCGCGGCACCGGTGCCGGCGCCGGTGCGGGTGGAACGCATGGCGGAAGCGGCCATTGCGGAAGCCTTGGCGCAGGCGGGTTTGTCGGTTGGGGATTTTCCGGGGCCGCTGATGCTCGGCATGCCGCCGGTTGAAATGGAATGGCCGCAGCGCGTGGCGTTGGCGCGGCGTGCGGGCGGGTCTGACCATGCGGCGCTGTCCAAAACCAGTGTCGGCCAGCGCGATCTTTATGAGACATTCCTGTATGGCGGCGTCGGTGAAAGGCTGGCGCTGCGCTTCGGCACCAAGGGCGCGCCGATGGCGATCACCACCGCCTGCGCCACCGGCGCTTCCGCCATTCAATTGGGTGTTGAAGCGATCCAGCGCGGAGAAGCGACATCGGCCATCGCGCTTGGCACGGATGGGTCGGTGCAGCCGGAAGCCGTCATTCGCTTTTCGCTGCTCTCTGCGCTGTCTTCACGCAATGAAGACCCCACCAAGGCTTCGCGGCCCTTCGAGAAATCCCGCGATGGTTTCGTGATGAGCGAAGGCGCGGCGGCGCTGATCCTGGAAGATTTGGAACATGCGCGCGCGCGCGGTGCGACGATCATCGGCCTAGTCAGTGGCTGCGGTGAAAGGGCGGATAATTTCCACCGCACCAGGTCCAACCCCGATGGGTCTTCCATTATTGGCGCGATGCGGAATGCGCTGGCCGATGCCGGCTTGCTGCCAGCCGATATTGGCTATGTGAATGCCCATGGCACCAGCACGCCGGAGAATGACAAGATGGAAGCGCTAGGCCTGCGCGCGGTGTTTGGTGAGGCGCCGCCGCCGATTTCGTCCAATAAATCCATGATCGGCCATACGCTTTCCGCCGCTGGCGCGATTGAAGCGGCGTTCAGCCTGCTGACGTTGCGCGACCAGATCCTGCCGCCCACCATCAACCATGTGGAACCGGACCCAACGCTTGGGCTGGATGTGGTGCCGAATGAAGCGCGGCGTGTTTCAGGGCTGCGGCATGTGCTGTCCAATTCCTTTGGCTTTGGCGGGCAGAATGTCTGCCTTGTGCTGAGTGCCGCGCCATGATGCGAGCACTTCGCCTGCATGGTGATCGTGATTTGCGGTTGGAGGAATTGGCCCCACCAGCGCCGCCCGCCGCGCATGAGGTGCAGATTCGCATTCGCGCCGTGGCCCTGAACCATATTGATGTCTGGGGCTTTCGCGGCATGGCCTTCGCCAAGCGCAACCTGCCCCTGACCGTGGGCGCTGAAGCGGTCGGCGAAATTGTCGCGCTTGGATCAGCCGTAACGGGCTGGAAAATCGGCGATCATGTCGCGCCCTATGGCGCGGCGACCTGCGGCGTGTGCAAGGCGTGCCGTGAAGGGCGCGATAATCTCTGCGAAGATGTCGGCGGCGTGAAGGGCTTTCATCTGGATGGCTTCGCGCAGGAATTGATGAACCAGGATGCGCGGCTTTTGGTGCGCGTGCCGGATGCGCTTTCCTTCGAAGATGCCGCTTGCGGCCCGATCACCTTTTCCACTGTCGAACACATGCTGTTCGACAATGCCAAGCTGGAAGCGGGTGAGACGATTCTTATTCACGCGGCTGGTTCGGGCATTGGCACGGTGGCTGTTAGGATCGCCAAGGATCTGGGCTGCACCGTGATCGCGACCGCGGGCGATGATGAGAAATGCGCCAAGGCCAAGGCTCTCGGCGCGGATCATGTGGTGAATTACACGACGCAGAATTTCCCGACCGTGGCGCGGCGCGTCACGGGCAAGCGCGGCGTGGATGTTGTCTTTGAACATGTCGGCGCTTCCACCTGGGGGGGCAGCCTGCTGTCGCTCAAAATGGGTGGGCGGTTGGTGACGTGTGGTTCGACATCGGGCGTTTCGGCTGAAACCAATCTGATGATGCTGTTTCAGCGCCAGTTGCGCATCTTCGGGTCCTTCGGCGCTTCCATGCGCAATATCGCCGATGGCTATGCGAAAATGGCGCGTGGTATTTTGCCGGTGCTGGATACGGTGGTGCCGCTGGAACGCTTCGCCGAGGGGTTGGAACGTCTGGAAAGCCGCCGCGTCTTTGGCAAGATTGTGGTGACGCTGTGAAGCGCACCGCGCCACGCGGATGAATTTTCTGATCGGGCTTTTGCTACGCGCGGGCTTCGGCTTTCTGCGCCTGTTGGGGCCGCGCTTTGGCCCGGCACTTGGCGCGTTTCTGGCGCGCAATCTGGGGCCAATCACGCCGGCGCATCGCATTGGGCGGGATAATATCGCCGCTGCCTTTCCAGAAAAATCGGCCGCTGAACGTGCCGCCATTCTCACCGAAGCCTGGGACAATCTGGGCCGTACCGCTTGCGAATATGTCCATATGGATCGGATTTGGGATTTTGACGCCGAAAACCCGAAGCCCGGCGCGCATATCAGCGCTTCTGATGAAACTGTCGCGCGTTATGCGAGGCTGCGCGATGATGGCAAGCCGGCCATCGTGTTCTCAGCGCATTTGGCGAATTGGGAATTGCCGGCGGTGGCGGCGGCGAAGCATGGCATTGACAGTGCGGTCCTGTATCGCACGCCGAATAACGCTGCCGTTGCGCGGGAAATACTCAGGCTGCGTAAGGATAGCATGGGGGTTTTGGTGGCGGCGGGCATGGGTGCGCCGCTACGTTTGGCACGGGCTTTGGAAGCCGGGCAGCATATTGGCATGCTGGTGGATCAGCGCTTCGGGCGTGGGCCGCGCGTGATGTTCATGGGGCGGGAAGCCGCGGCCAATCCGCTGCTCGCGCAATTGGCGCGGCGCTATGATTGCCCCGTGCATGGCGCCCGCGCCATTCGCCTGCCTGGCGGGCGGTTTCGCCTGGAATTGACCGAGGAAATTTCTCTGCCGCGTGATGCGGAAGGCTTGATTGACATCAACGCCGCGACGCAAAAAATGAATAAGGTGATCGAAGCCTGGGTCCGGGAATATCCCGGCCAATGGCTTTGGATGCATCGCCGCTGGCGATAGTGATTGGCTTTCAAACAGGCGGGAACAGGCCATGGATATCCGGCGTTCAACCCCGATTTCCGAACTGGAACGCGGCGCGGTTTTCGAAGCCGAGGACACCGTTTCCACGGCGAGTGTCGCGGCGTTTTCCGTATTGTTCGGCATGGATGACAAGGCGGTGCCGGCGCGGGCGGCAGGCGCTTTGCTCGCGCATGTGATCACCACGCGCTTTCCCGGGCCGGGCAGCCGGATCATCGCGGAAACGCTGCGCTATGGCGGCAGCATCGCGGAAGGTGATGTGCTCAATTCGGGCATTGTCGTGTTGGACGTGGATGCCAAGGCGGGGGTGGCGCGGCTTGGCTGTCGCGTCACCGGGCCGCAAGGCGTGGTGCTGGCGGAAGGCGAGGTGGAGGTAATGCCCCCGCTGGTGGCCGAAGAACGCGCGCTGCCGAAAATGACCGGGCTTGGCCCGCATGCGGGCAAGGTGATGGCGGGGCTTTTCGCCCGCTGCCGCGCCCTGCCACCGGTGCCGACCGCCGTTGCCCATCCCTGCGATGCGGAAAGCCTGCGCGGCGCGCTGATGGCCGCTCAACAGGGGCTGATCACGCCAATCCTGACCGGGCCTGAGGCGCGGATTCGCGCCATTGCGGCGAAGGAATCCCTCGATCTTACCGGCATTGCGCTGATTGGCACGGAACATAGCCATGCCTCGGCCGAGGCTGCCGTGGCGTTGGTGCGCGAAGGGCGTGCGGCGGCGCTCATGAAGGGCAGCTTGCATACGGATGAATTGCTGGGCGCGGCGCTTGCGAAGGAAGCGGGGCTGCGCACCGAAAGGCGCGTCAGCCATGCCTTTGTGCTGGATGCGCCGCTGTATCCGCGCCCGCTCATCATCACCGATGCGGCGGTCAATATCGCGCCCGATCTGGAAGCCAAGGCGGATATTCTGCGCAATGCCATCAAGCTGGCGCAGGCGATAGGCATTGCCACACCAAAGGTCGCCATTCTGGCGGCGGTGGAAACCGTCACGCCCAAGATGCAGGCAACCTTGGATGCAGCAGCACTCTGTAAAATGGCGGAGCGCGGGCAGATTACGGGCGGCGTGCTGGATGGACCCTTGGCTTTTGACAATGCCATCAGCCCGGCGGCAGTGGCGGCGAAGGGTATTGAATCCCCTGTGGCGGGCCAGGCGGATATCCTGCTGGTGCCGGATTTGGAGGCTGGGAATATGCTGGCCAAGCAATTGGCCTATCTCGGCGGCGCGGAATCCGCCGGGATTGTGCTGGGCCTGCGCGTGCCCATGGCGCTGACCAGCCGGGCGGATAATGCCATGGCGCGGCTGGCCTCGGCGGCGCTATTGCGGCTGATGGCCCCGGCTTAGAGTATTTGGCGTTCAGATGGCATCATCTGAACGCGCGAAGATGCTCGAAAAACAACAACATAGAGCGGGTTGCGTGAACCCAGGTGCACGCAACCCGCTGTCGTGATGCGGTCGCTGCTGTCGGTTCAGGGCAGCAGCGTGAATCGGCCCACCAATCATGGGGCTCGTGGTGCGCGGGGGCAGTTTTGGATCGGGAAAGGTTGGCAGGAATCGCATCACCAGGGCGCCTTGAGACTTCCCTTTTCAGCCCTGGGTCGGATGGGGTAGAAGAAAGCCATGATCATCCTCCGCCCCTTCGCCCTTTGGCCGCGCGCCATGTTTCTGCTGCCGCTTGGACTGGCCATGGCCGGTTGCAGCGACTCCTCTCAGCTCCGAGAGGTGGAGCGCGATGAATACAATACTGGCAGCCGGCGAGAGCAGTTATTGCGCTCGACCTCGGCGGCGGGCACTTCCGGCGGGATCACGGTTTTCGGTGGTGGTACCGAAAAGGGTCAGGAAAGCGGTGGCGGTGGCGGCGGGCTTGGCGTCAATGCCTTTCTGTGGCGTGCGACGCTGGATACGCTGTCCTTCATGCCGCTCGCTTCTGCTGATCCCTTTGGCGGTGTGATCATCACCGATTGGCATGCGCCGGGTGGCGTTTCCAATGAACGCTTCAAGACGACCGCTTACGTTCTTGGCCGACAATTGCGCTCGGACGGGGTGCGGATTTCAGTATTCCGGCAGGTGCGCGGGCCGGGCGGCTGGGTGGATGCACCGGTCAGCACCGCAACGGCGGCGGAACTGGAAGACAAGGTGCTGGTCCGCGCGCGTGAATTGCGGAGCCAATCGGCAGGGCGCTAAAATCCTTCTGGCGGCTTAGGGGGTTGAAGGCGCCATGATGCCTCCCGCCATGCTTTGGGCACAGGTGCAAGCGGCCATGCAGCAGGGCCGGCTGGATGCTGCTCAGGCGGGGGCACAGCATATCCTGCACGCTGCGCCGCGGCACCCAGGCGCCCTGCATGTGCTGGGGGTGATCTGCCTGCAACGCCGGCAACTGCCCGAAGCGCTACGCTGGCTTAAAAAAGCCGCCCAGGCGGATCAACGCAATGCCATGATCTGGGCAACGCTTGGCTACGCCAATTTTGAGGCCGGGGCCTTTCGGGATGCGGTGGAAGCCTTTCAGAAAAGCTCTCGGCTGGATGGCCGCGCCCATCCCGCGCTGCATGGTTTGGGAAAAAGCCTTCAGGCGCTGGGCCGCCATCAGGAAGCGGCGGGCGCCTTTGCACGCGCCATAACGCTGGAACCGCGCAATGTGGATTACCTGAATGATCGCGGCGTGGCCTTGTTGGAAATTGGCGCCGTGGATGATGCCTTGCGGGATTTTGACGCTGCTATTGCCGTGGCACCAGGGTTTTTCGGTGCCCGCTTGAACAAGGGCCTGGCCTTGAAGAAACGCGGCGATGCCGCAGCGGCACTGGCGGCGCTGGATCAGGCGATTGCGCTTAACCCTTCATATGCGCCAGCACATGGCAACCGCGCGGCGGTGCTTTTGGATATGCGGGATCATGCGCAAGCATTGGCGGCGGCTCAGCGTGCCGTAGCCCTGGCGCCGGATTTCGCCGAGGCGTGGAATAATCAGGGATTGGCGCAATTGGAATTGGGGGATGCCCCTGCCGCGCTGGCAAGCTTTGCTGAAGCCGCGCGGCTTGATCCCGCCAATGCGGCGGCGCCCTATAACGCCGCCGGCATTCATTGGCAGAAGGGCGATTATTCGGAAGCCCTGGCAGCGTATCGGCAATGCTTGCGGGTGGCGCCCACGCATGTGGCAGCGTTGAATGATCTGGGCCTTGCGGAAGCCGCTTTGGGCGATCATGCGGCCGCGCTTGCGGCTTATGATCGCGCGCTGCGTATCGCGCCCGATTTTCCCGAAGCACGATTCAACAAATCCCTCACCTGCCTGCTGGCTGGCAACCTGGCGGAGGGTTGGCGATTGTTTGAAGCGCGCAAGCAGAAGAAAAATCCGGTTGGCTTTCAGGATTTCGGTCTGCCTCTATGGACCGGGGCGCAGGATGTGGTGGGGCGTTGCATTCTGCTCCATTGGGAACAGGGTTTTGGCGATACCTTGCAATTCATTCGCTACGCGCCGCTGGTGCAGGCGAAGGGTGCGCTAGTGGCGCTGATGGTACAGCCTGAAGTGGCACCTTTGATTCGTCGCGTGATGCCGGAAGTGACGTTGGTGGATGAAGTGCCGCCGGATGCCCAAATGCAATGCCCATTGATGAGCCTGCCGCGCGCATTTGGAACGGTACTGTCAAGCATTCCTCCGGCGCCGCATTGGCAGGCGGATGGGGGGCGGCGCGATTTATGGCGGGCGCGATTGGGGGCAGCGCACAAGCCGCGCATCGGGTTTGCCTGGCGCGGCAGTGCGGGCCATGGGAATGATCGAAACAGATCGCTCGGCCTTACCGATCTATTGTCAATCATCAATGATAAGGCCGACTGGATCGGTATTCAAAAAGCCATGCCGGAGGCTGACCGGCAGGCATTGGCATCCACGACGAGCATACGGGTTTTTGACGCGGAAATCACGGATTTCGAGGATACGGCAGCGCTGATCGCGGAGATGGACCTGATCATTTCCGTGGATACCAGCCTTGCCCATCTGGCGGGCAGCATGGGCCGCGAATGCTGGGTCATGCTGCCCTTCAACCCTGATTGGCGCTGGCTGCTCGATCGAAAAGACAGCCCATGGTATCCGACGCTGCGACTGTTTCGTCAAAAGCGTATTGGTGATTGGGCCGGCGTGCTGGAAGAAATACACGCCGCCTTGGCGTTGCGCTTTGCCGGAAGCAGCGCATAGGCCGGTTCAATCCCCAACAACGCTCATGCTATTGACGGGGATGTTCACAATGCCCGGTACTGTAAGCGTCACCGGTGTGGCCAGCGGCGCCCATAGCAGCGGATTGCCCGCTGTAAGCGCATCAAACACACCGATATGGGTGAGCGTACCGGGGGCGCTGGTGAAGGTGAAACGCACTTGCGAAACATTGTATTGCAAGCCCGTACCAAAAAAGGTCACGGATTGCCGGGCATAGCCCGTGCCGGTGGGTTCCCCGGAAAGGCCGCCGGCATCCGAACCGCCGGTGCCCAGCGCAATAAAGACAGCAGAAGGCTGCGCCGGGCGTCGGCCAACCACGGATCGGCCGAGCAGATTCTTCGCATAATCGGTCATGGAGGTCATTGTTTTCTTCCTGAATGGATCAGTTGCGGTTGGCGCCTGATTCGCACACGCAAACCGCGCGGCGGATCAGGCACGAAAACATGCTTTGAAGATCAGGCAACAACCGCGCCATCAGGCCAGCGCCAGCTTGTGCCATCGCTGACCGCAAAGCGCTTATTGACCGTGCCATCGGCGACATAAATCAGGCAGCGCGGATAAGTGGCCGCAGGGGGCAGCGTGGCCACCGTAAAGGATGGCAATTGCAACGGAGAGCCTGCCTGCACCGCCCCGGTACCCTTGCCCAGCAGCAGCAGGTTCACATTCGTATCCACGCCCTGGGCGGTGATCTGCGGCGGCGCCGCAGCGCCTGAACCATTGATGCGCACGAAATTCACCGGTGTGGCCACCGCATTGACCTCAAGCGCAATGTTTCCGCGGCTGTTCAGGCGAACCGGTGCGATGTTTTTCGCCGAAAGGGCAAGCGGAATATTCGCATCCGTGCCGCTTGCGGCAAGGCTTGGCGTACCGCCCGCCGCGCTGCCGGTCACTGTCACCTGATTGACGTTGCTTGCTGGGGTCGTAATGGCAAAAGCATGTCCACCAGGCGCGCCGCCCATGGTGATATTGCCCGCAGCAAGACGCAATTGTTCCGCACCGCTGACGCTCATGCCAAGCGTCGCGCTGCTTGGCTGATAAAGCCCAGCATCCTGCGTGCCCACCATGACACCAGGCCGGTCAACGCGCCCTGCCGGCGCGGCAGAAGCAAGGAAACCATTGGTGCCGGCATTGACCAAAGGCCCGCCATTGCCATTGCCGAGCAAAGCCGGGGAGCCGAGATAGACCTGGTTGGGCGTGCCGGTGACCACATTCGCAAGATGGATCGCGGCTGAACCATTGTTCAGGCGGTTATAGTATTCGACACGGAAGGCAAAGATATCCAGGCGATTGTCGCTGCCATTGACGCGGATGGCATTGCTTTCGGCATCGTCTATGCGCAGATTGCCGATCTGGACACGCGCGTTGTTTCCATCAATCTGAATGCCGACCGCACCGACGAATGGCGTGCCATCGGCCGGGTTCAGGCGTTCCGATTGCGTTGTGATATTGGCGAACTGGCCTTCAACACCATTACCATCAATCCAGACACCATATTTCGAGAAATCCGCATAGATATTGCTGCCATAGAATTTGCTGGTGACACCGGATGCGGAGGAACTGAAGCGCAGCGTGGAACGCGCCCCAAGCACGAAGATGTCGTCCAGGAAAACACCATCCACCTTTCGGAAAACCAGCGCATCCAAGTTGTTCTGCTGCCACGTGAGAACATTCGCGTCATTGGTGTGGAAGGTCCAGAAATGGACATGTTCCAGACGGCAGATGTCAAGACAGCGATCAATTTCAACCCCGCGCGTATAGACTTGTCCGCGCAGACGCCTGATGTTCATGCGCCCGGAATTATCGCACCAGATCCCGCGATTGACTGCGACCAGGAGGACATTGTCGAAATCCACGGCGCCAAGGCAATCCTGTACCCGGAAGACATAATCGTAATCATTTGGTACCCAAGTGGCGCTTGGATTCGGATGAAATTGCCGTATGGCAATGTCGCGCACAATAGAACCCCGCGCCATGGTGCCAGAGAAAGTGAAGGGCGTGAAACCGGTCTGATCAATGCGAATCCAGGTGCCGTTCGCCTCATTCGGGCCTTCGGTAAAGCCGGCCCCCTGCAGGATCACTGTGACGCCGTTGATGACGACAGGACTCGCGATGCGATAGATGCGCGGGCCGAATTGCAGCACACCACCGCCTATTAGCTTCATGGCATTGATGGCAGCCTGGATAGCCGGCCCGTCATCGGCAACACCATTGCCGACAGCGCCATAGTCGCGCACATGGAAGGGGCGTTCCAAAAACAGGCCGCTGCGCAATTGCGCCAGGCTTGCGCGGCGCGTCGCAAGTGTTCCGCTACTTGTCTGGACAACGGGCAGCATATCCGCATCAGCGGTGCTGGTAACGCTCGGAAGCGCGCTGATCTTGGTATCTGACATGGGTTACCTTTTCATGGTTGCGGCCAAGCGTTTCGGTTCTTCTGAACCGAGGCGAGGCAGGCTGGGGGTTTGGGGAAGAGCGAGTTCAAAACAGCAGCAATTGGCCGCCTTCTTCGAGCAGCAGAATGCCGCCTTCTTCATTCAACAGTCGCGGCGGCGCACCGATGGCAAAAGGCGCGGAGAGGGTGGAATGATTGGTATCCGCCGTGTTGCGCGCCAGGATGCGATAACCGCCGCCCGAGGCCTGAGCAGGAAAGAGTGCACTCGCCCGACCATTGGCGACCGCAGAAGCCTGAGTGGCAAGGACAGTCCCGGCTGCGTTGCGGAGCTGGAAGGTAATATTGGTGATGTTGCCCAGGATCGTGGCGCCGACTGGAACGGAAGCGCCAGGTTCGATGGCATTGGGCATGGGATCAATGGTGATGGCCCGCGCCTCGGCGGTCCCGGTCAGGCTGATGCTGAAGGGCAGATAAGCCGAACGTTGAATCTCCGGCGGTGCGCCAAGCGAGTCGAGCACGACTGGCGCACCGGTCAGATTGCCGGCGCGTACCGGCAACATGGTCGTACCGTCACTCGCCTGCACCAGGATGATATCACCAATGCGCAACCGGTCAGCGGCCGGCGCGAAATAGCCGGCGGCTTCCGTCTGGGTACGGGTATCCGTGGTGCGGTAGTGCCATTGGGTGAAGCCATTCGCGGCGCTGAGCACCGAGAGATTGGTGGCAATGAAGGGCATGGGCGCTCCTGCATGCTGCCCGACAGCCGGGCACGCGCCTGGCTGGTGGCAAGCTTGGGTCAAGGTTTGGGGAGGGAGGGGAGCTTCGGGCGCAATTCGGCCCTTGATGGGGGATTGAATAAAGGAACAAAAACCTATTGTCAAGGAAAAAAACCTCTGTCAGCGAAATTTCTTCCTCCTCTCAAGATCGCGCCGAATTCCGCTACAAGAACACCTTCGCCTGCGGAGCCCCTACCCATGATCCTTCGCCTGATTGTCTTCCTTGCCTTGCTGCTGCCAGGCATTACCGCCCCGCAGGAACGCGTGGTGAATGTCTATAATTGGTCGGACTACATTGACCCCTATGCGGTGCAGCGCTTCACGCGCGAAACCGGCATCCGCGTGCGTTATGATGTCTATGACAGTCTGGAAACGCTGGAAGGTAAGCTTTCCGCCGGACGTTCAGGGTATGACGTGATTGTGCCGACCAGTGAGCCAAGCTTCGCGCGGCTGCTCCGCGCCGGGGCGCTTGCGCCGCTTGATCGCGCGCGCATTCCGAATTGGCGCAATCTTGACCCGACCCTGATGGCGCGTGTGGCAGAGATTGATCCCGGCAATCGCCATGGCGCGATTTATTTGTGGGGCACTGTGGGGCTTGGCCTTCGGCTGGACCGCATAAAGGCTATAGCACCTGACATGGCGCTGGATGGGTTTGATGTGCTGTTCAAGCCGGAAAATGCCGCGCGGTTGGCGCGCTGCGGCATCATGGTGATGGATAGTGCCACCGATGTGCTGCCTTCCGTGCTGCGCTGGGCGGGGCGTGATCCCAATGCGCATAGTCTTGAGGATTTGCGCGTGGCCGAACAGGCGCTGATGGGCATTCGCCGGCATGTACGCGCCATTATCCCTTCTGGCGCCATTCTGGATGCGCTGGCGAATGGAGAGGCTTGCGTCGCGCTGACCTATTCCGGTGACGTGATCCAGGCGCAGGCGCGCGCCAGGGAGGCCGGGCGGGGTGTTGAAATTGGCTATGTCGCACCGCGTCAGGGCGCGCAGCTTTGGTTTGACATGCTGGCAATCCCTGCTGATGCACCCAACAAGGAAGCCGCGCATGATTTCATCAATTTCCTGCTGCGGCCTGATGTGATGGCGGGCATTACCAATCAGGTGCGCTATCCCAATGCCGTGCCGTCATCGCTTGCCGCCGTGGATACCGCGGTGCGCGAAGACCGCAATGTCTATCCGGATGAGGCCATGCTGGCGGCGAGTTTTGTGGCCAGCACGCCGCCGCGCGACGTTGAACGTGCACGCAGCCGGCTATGGTCACGCTTCAAGGCGGGCCGTTGATCTGGTGCTGATCGCGCGCGGCATCGCCAAGCGCTTCGGCGCGGTGCAGGCGCTGGCGGGGCTTGATCTGGCGATCAACCCTGGCGAATTCTTCGCGCTGCTGGGTGGTTCGGGTTCGGGCAAATCAACGCTGCTCCGTGTGCTGGCGGGGTTTGAGGCGCCGGATGCAGGCGCGCTGACCTTGGATGGGCAGGATTTGCTGCCCGTGCCGCCCTGGGCGCGGCCCATCAATATGATGTTCCAGTCCTATGCGCTGTTTCCGCATATGAATGTGGCTGACAA
>JADCGG010000051.1 GCA_020249125.1 Roseomonas sp.
CATCAAACCCGCTTCCACGCGGTCCGGCCACCGCGAACCGGGCGCGCAGACTCTTACGGCGGATAGCTGTCGGTTCGAAGCCGGTGCAAGCGCCTTTCTTGCGCGCCGCGGCAATATCATGGCCCAATGCGGCGCGGTGGCGGTGATCATCTCCGCCGAACCCCTCCGGCAGCGCTGCCGGCAGAGTATTCTGATTGATCGTTTTTCTGTCTGGCGCGATGGGGCGCATGCGATCTGGCTTTTGCCTTCGGGCGCGCAGGTGATGTCCGATCGCGTCTGGCGCGGCAATCGGCCTTGGGTGCCACCACCGCCACAGCCGCGCGCAGCCGCCGAACCGCCGGCGCCGGTGGAATAGCGCCCTACCCCGCCATCCTCACCGCCATCCCCGCCAGCACCAGCCCATTCAGCGTGAATAGCGCCGCGCGCGCCCAGGCCATGCCGCGCCCATGGCCCTTGCCGAAGAACCGCCCAAGCAGCGCAACGCCGATCAGCGCCGGGATGGTGCCGGCCACGAAACTCAGCATCGCCAAAGCGCCACCCAAAGCGCTGCCCGTCGCCGCCGCACCGGCCAGCGCGCCGTAAAGCAAGCCGCAAGGCAGCGCCGAGAGCAGTACGCCCAGCGCCACGCCGCGCAACCCAGTGGGTGCCGCCAGCAGCGGGCCAAGGCGTGCTTCCAACACACCCGGCAGGCTTGGGGCAGCCAAGCGCGGCAGCAGCGCAGCGATACGCGTTGAAGCCTGCGCGAACATCCCAAGCGCCGCCAGCGCCAGCATCCCCGCCAGCACCAGCCGCCAGCCGGTACCGAGGCTGACCGCACCCACCACACCGCCCGCCAGGGCGCCGAGCAGCCCGTAACCCAGCCCTCGGCCCGCGTGATAAGGCAGCAGCGCGGCGCCCGAGAGCCGCCGCAGCATCCCCCCCGCCGCCGCCTGATCCGCCAGCGCCGCCGCTTGCGCCAGCACAAACGGCCCGCACATCGCCGCGCAATGGGTGGCACCGCCCGCAAGGCCCGCCAGGAACAAGGCGCCCATCACCGCCCAAAGCCCGCCCGGGCCAAGCGCTGTCAGATCATGCAGGCAATTGGCCAGAAACGCCGCCATGGGCCTTCAGCCCGGCGCCTGATCCAAAGCGCGCCGCAGCGCCAGCAAATCCGCCCAGGCGTCCCGCTTGGAAGCCGGGCTGCGCAGCAGATAGGCGGGGTGGAGGGTCGGCAGCGCCGGCAAGCGCCCAAGGCCGGGGATCTCCACCTCATGCCAACGCCCGCGCAGGCGGGTAATGCCTTCCTTCCCGCCGATCAGCCCCTTGGCCGCCACGCCGCCCACCAGCACCAGCCGCTTCGGGCGGATCAGCGCCACTTGGCGGTGCAGGAAGGGCAGGAAAAGCGCCACCTCGGCATCGGTTGGTGTGCGGTTCCCAGGCGGGCGCCAGGGCAGGATATTGGTGATGTAGAAATTGCTCTCCCGCGACAGCCCAACCGAGGCAAACATCCTGTCCAGCAATTGGCCGGAGGCACCGACAAAGGGCCGCCCGGCGCGGTCTTCATCCGCCCCTGGTGCCTCGCCAATCAGCATCAGGCCGGAATCGGTGATGCCCTCGCCAAAGACCAAATTGGTCGCGGTTTCCTTGAGTGGCGAGGCATCAAACGCCGCAATCGCCGCCTTCAGCGCCGCAAGGTCGGGTGCGGCTTCCGCCAATTCACGCGCGCGGGCCTGGGCCGGCGGGGCGGTGGCCAGCACCACCGGGGCAGCCGGTCGCGCAAGGCGCGTAGGCGCTTCCGGCGCCGGGCGAGCTTCCGGGCGCGCCGGCGCTTCCCGAACGGTCAAGCGATCCGCGGGGCTTTCCAGCAGTGCCTCATCCGCCCCCCAATCGCATTGCAGCGCGAGGGCAGCGGCGAGCGCGGAAATGTCTTGCGCCATGCCCCACATATCGGCCCGGTGCGGGGTTCCGCGCAAGCCGGAGCTTCGCTACATGACGCGAATAGCCACGAGGAAAGGCAAAGCCCCTATGTCCGAAGAACGGGAAGCGATGGAATTTGATGTGCTGATCGTGGGGGGCGGGCCTTCGGGCCTGGCCGCGGCGATCCGCCTGAAACAGCTTGCGCCCGATCTTGGCGTCTGCCTGATCGAAAAGGGCAGCGAGATTGGCGCGCATATCCTCTCTGGCGCCGTGCTGGAACCGCGCGCCTTGGATGAGCTGATCCCCGATTGGCGTGACGATCCGCCAGCGCTGGCCACCCCGGCGGGCGATGATCGCTTCATGTTCCTGACGGAAACCAAGGCTTTCAAGCTGCCAACCCCGCCGGCCATGAATAATCACGGCAATTATATTGTCTCGCTCGGCAATGTCTGCCGTTGGCTGGGCGCGAAGGCTGAAGCGCTGGGCGTTGAGATTTATCCGGGCTTCGCGGCATCGGAGACGATCATCGAAGATGGCCAGGTGCGCGGCGTGGTTGCCGGCGTGATGGGCATTACCAAGGATGGCGAAAAGGGTCCGAACTACCAGCCGGGCATGGAACTGCGCGCAAGCTACACGCTATTCGCCGAAGGCTGCCGTGGGTCACTCACGAAAAAGCTCTTTGAGACCTTCAATCTGCGCGATGGCGTGGCACCGCAAACTTTTGGTCTTGGCATCAAGGAATTGTGGGAAATCCCGAAGGAAAAGCATCAGCCGGGGCTGATCTGGCATAGCGTGGGTTGGCCCTTGAAGACCGATACCTATGGCGGGTCGTGGCTCTATATGCTGGGCGATAACCTGGTCAGCATCGGTTTTGTTGTTGGCCTGGACTATCAAAATTCCTGGCTTTCACCTTTCGAGGAATTTCAGCGCTTCAAGCAGCACCCGGCGGTGCGCGCCATGCTGGAAGGCGGCAAGCGCATTGCCTATGGCGCGCGCGCGCTGAATGAAGGCGGCTATCAGGCGATCCCGAAGCTGGTGTTTCCGGGCGGTGCGATCATTGGCGATTCAGCGGGCTTCCTGAATGTGCCGAAGATCAAGGGCACGCATACGGCGATGAAATCCGGCATGATCGCGGCTGAGGCTTTGGCGGCGGCTTGCGCTTCGGAAAATCGCGCGCCGGTCTTGAACGCCTATCCGGAAATGCTGCGCCATTCCTGGATTTGGCCGGAATTGCAGGCGGTGCGGAACATTCGCCCTGGCTTTGCGAAATTCGGCTTCTGGGGCGGCATGATCAATGCCGCGATCGAAACTTACGTCACGCGCGGCAAATCACCCTGGACGCTTTCGCATCACGAAGATCATGCCGTGCTGAAAAAGGGTTCGGAGGCGGCGAAGATCACCTATCCCAAGCCGGATGGCGTGTATTCCTTTGATCGGTTGTCTTCCGTGTTTTTGGCGAATACCAATCACGAAGAAGACCAGCCCGCGCATTTGAAGCTGCGTGATCCTGGGCTTTGGAAGGGCGTGAATTATGAAATCTTCGGCAGCCCCGAAAGCCGCTATTGCCCCGCCGGGGTTTATGAGGCGGTGGGCGTGGAAGAAGGCCAGCCGCGTTTGGTGATCAATGCGCAGAATTGCGTTCATTGCAAAACCTGCGACATCAAGGACCCGACGCAGAATATTGATTGGTGCACGCCGGAAGGCAGCGGCGGGCCGAATTACATCGGCGGCATGTGAAAACACCAGATCAGGACAGGAAAAACCCTATGCTTAAAATCCATGGCATTGCGCGGTCCCGCGCGTTTCGCTGCATCTGGGCCGCCGAGGAAGCAGGGCTTGCCTATGAAGTGATCCCGCTTGGCTTCGCCCCCGGCTTCAAGCTGGAACGCCCTTTGGCGATAAACCCGAACAACAAGATCCCCGCCTTGGAAGATGGCGATCTGGTGCTGTTCGAAAGCCTGGCGATCAATCTGCACATCGCGGGCAAGGTGGGCGCGCCCTTGATGCCGGCGGGCAATGACGCATCGCGCGTGCTGCAATGGACTCTGTGGGCCGCGACGGAAGCCGAACCGCATGTGATGCGCTGGGCCTATAATGCCTTTCTCCGCGCGCCAGAGGATCGCATTCCTGCCGAAGCGGCCCTTGGCAAGGAAGCGGCTGATCAGCGGCTTGCGGTGCTGGAAGCGGAACTCGCCGCGCGGGATTATCTGGTGGGCAATGGCTTCACCATTGCGGATCTCAACCTTGCTTCCGTGCTCTATGGCGCCTTCATGAATGGCTATGATTTCACGCCCTTCCCGCGCGTGAAAGCGTGGCTGGCGCGCTGCCTGGAACGCCCGGCGGCAAAGCGGGCGCGGGCGCAGCGTGAAGGCTGAAACTTCCACACGAAGGGGGAGACCAAAATGATCCAAAGACGCGCCCTGCTTGCGGCACCAATGTTCGCCATGCCGGCGCTTGCGCGCGCGCAAGCCTGGCCATCGCGGCCCGTGCGCATTGTGCTGGCCTATCCTCCGGGAGGTTCCACCGATGTGCTGGCGCGCACCCTTTCCGCCGCGCTTCAGGAAGCCATCCCCGGCAGCGCCTTTGTGGTGGATAACCGGCCCGGAGGCGCGGCGGTTGTTGGTACTCAGGCAGTGGCTCAAGCCGCAGCGGATGGCTATACGCTGGCGCTCGGCAATAATCAGACCCATGCGGCGAATGCGGCCATGCTGCCATCGCTCCCCTTTGATCCGATTGCCGATTTCGCGCCCATCGCCAAGCTTGCCACGGTGCATCACGCGCTGGTGGTGCCTGTCAGCGGCGCCAAGACGCTTGCGGAATTGGCCGCGAAGGGGCGGAATGGCGGCAAGGTAACTTACGCATCTTCCGGCGCGGGGTCGGCCAGCCATGTGATCGCGGAAACCTTTGTGCGGCGAGAGCGCATGGACGCAACCCATGTGCCCTATCGCGGCGGCGCTCAGGCCACGACGGATACGATCGCCGGCACGGTGGATTTCTTTGTCTCCACCTGGCCGCAGGTGGTTGCCCTGGTGCGTGAAGGGCGGCTGCGCGCCCTTGGCATTGGTGCCCCGGCGCGTCTGGCCGAAGCGCCGGATGTGCCGAGCTTCGCGGAATTGAATGCAGCTGATCTTGCCGTGGATGCCTGGTTCGGGCTTTGGGCGCCGGCGCGCACGCCAGCCGAGATCATCAACCGGCTTTCCGATACGTTGCTGCGTATCCTGGCCGAACCCGCCATGCGTGAAAGGCTGCAAGGCCAGGGCTTTGTCGCCGCCCCCATGGCGGCGGCGCCTTTTGCGGAATTCCAAAAGGTGGAATTGGCGCGTTGGCGGGCGCTGGTTGACCTGACCGGGATCAGGCTTTCCAACTGAAGTTTATTATCGCATCGCGCATAAAAAAAGGGCGCCGTGCGGCGCCCTTTTCCTTGTCCGGCTGAGATCTTCCCGAATTACTTCAGGATGATTTCCACGCGGCGGTTCTGCGGTTCACGCACACCATCCGCCGTCGGCACCAGGTTATTTTCCTCACCGAAGCCGCGGGTCACGATTTCATTGCGCGGCACACCACGGCGCACCAGCTCAGCCGCCACCGCATTCGCGCGACGCTGTGACAGGCCCATGTTGTAATCGGCAGGGCCGGAACGGTCCGTGAAGCCATTGACTTCAATGCGGGTCACGCCAGCACCACGAGAGGACGCGGCTTCGCCAATGATCTGGCGGGCACGGTCGGTGAGGTCAGCCTTGCTCCAGTCGAAGAAGACCAGGAAGGTGCGGGCCGCGGCGACAGGCGCGGCGGCGGCAACGGCTGGGGCAGCGTTGAACGCGTAGCGCAGGCCGACGAGGAGGGAGTGGTTCACGTTATCAACGTCAAACTTCACACTGTTGCCACCACCAAACGATGCGGATGAGATTTCATGTCCCGCAGTCATCATGAAGCGGTACTCGGCGGTCACCGCCAAGCCGGGCACGGAACCAATCGGCAGCGACAAGCCGGCAATAGCCTGCCCGCCCCAGTTGCCGTTATCTCCACTGTAGACATTCTTTGCGCCGGCATCGTTAAAGCCAACCTCATCATAGTCATGCCAGATATAACCAACACCAGCACCTACATAAGGCGTGACGCCACCAAGCATGTTGCCAATGTTAATGTCATAAAGCAGATTCAGCATGGCACCATAGCTTGTAGCAGTGCCCGTGCTACCGACCTGAGCTGCATTCCCGCTCTTGAAGTCGGAAACATCATTGGCGCGGTAGTTGCCTTCAATTTCCGCACGCAGACCGTTGCCGAAGCCCCAGCCAAGGCTGATTACACCAACATACCCCCAGGAAAAATCGGCTGAAACGCCACTGCCCACGGTAGACTTATCAGCCGCAGATGAACCTGTGATATCGGTCTTGTCCAAATAGTTACCACCGATACCGGCGCCCAGATAAAGCCCGCTGATCGGCTGGGCCTGTGCCAGCACCGGGAGGGCAATCACCGCCGCAGCGGCCAGAAGGGTCTTTTTCAAGCTCATGTTCTTTCCTCGTCTCGGTTACAAGGCCGCGATCACGCAAGCGGAATCGAGCCAACAATGTCTCTTATCTTTTGAAGATGTTTCGGCTTCTACGCTAGCCTTGAATGGCTCATGTAGCCCTGAAGTGTCACATCCGCCCTCTACTGTGGCAGAATTATCACTCGCCAATCAGTCTCGTCCCCCAGACAGGGTAGCAAAGCGCCCGCCTCATGCATCCGGAGCGGCCTTGCCCGTTAGGTGCCCTTGGGCCAATCGGGCGCATTTCGGGGGCGCCGATGCCTCCACAGGCGCGCCGCAGGATAGTTTGGCCACTTCAGACAAGATCAGGCTATTGATGTGTGTGAAATAACCTTCAGTCGCTGCTTCGCGGGGGCTTTATCCGCTACTGCCCGACCTGCCTGAGCGCGATAGCCCTTTCCACCCGGCACCGCACCTCGTCCCCTGGCGCGAATACAGGCGCCCCCGCTGGCGCGACGATGAATATCTGCCCGGCTGGTGTCGCCACTTCATACTCATGCGTCTGGCCCAAAAACGCCGCGCGCTTGATCTGGCCGGGCAGCCCCTCCCCTTCCCCGTGCAGGGAGACAGCCTCCGGCCTTATCGCGAACAAGGCCGCGCCGGGTGGCTGGGGGCGGAGCCTGGTTTCAAGCGCGACACCTGCCAGCAAGATACGCCCGGGGCCAAGCACCTCGCCCTCCAGCACATTCGCCTCACCCATGAAATCGGCAATGAAGGCATCGGCGGGTTCGTCATAAACTTCCCGCGGCGTGCCCATTTGCGCGATCTTGCCGGCGCGCATCACACAGACAAGGTCTGAAACCGCGAGAGCCTCCTGCTGGTCATGCGTGACATAAACCACCGTCAGGCCAAGGCGTTTCTGCAAATCGCGGATATCTTCGCGCACTTGCCGGCGCAGCCGCGCGTCCAGATTGGACAAGGGTTCATCAAACAACAGCACTTGCGGACGCAATACCAGGGCGCGTGCAACAGCAACCCTTTGCTGCTGACCGCCGGAAAGTTCCGACGGCAATCTTTGCCCCAAGCCCTCAAGCCCCAGGGTATTCAGCATGGCAATCGCATCCGCCTCAGCCGATGCCTTGCGTGCGCCCTGCACCACCAGGCCGTAAGCGACGTTTTCCAGCACATTCATATGCGGAAACAGCGCATAGGATTGGAAGACCATCGCGATACGCCGTTCCGCCGCGGCAAGCCGCGTGACATCCCGCCCTTCGATCATGATGCTGCCGGCATTGGGCAATTCGAGGCCAGCGATCAACCTGAGAGTCGTCGTCTTGCCGCAACCCGATGGCCCAAGCAGCGTCACCAAGGCGCCGCGCGGGAAGGTCAGGCTCACCTTATCCACGGCGTGCACGGTACCAAAATTTTTTGTTACTTGATCGAATATAATGGCATTGGCACTCATCTCAGGCTCCTGCCCTGGTGGCCGTGGGCGGCGGTGCGCCACCGGCACGGCGCGCAATCTCCGCGCGTCCCACGAATTTCTCGATCCCCAAGACCACCGCCAGCATGATCAGGATCAGCGCGGTGGAATAGGCGATGGCAAGGGCCATCTCTCCTGCCTCCACGCGGCCAACAATATAGACCGTGGCAAGGTTATGCCGCGCTGAGACCAGGAAGATCACGGCAGAAACCGCTGTCATCGCATGGACAAAGCTGAAGGCAAGTGCGGTGATGATCGCAGGGCGCATAAGTGGCAATACAACGCGGCGGAGTGTCTGCACCGCACTCGCGCCCATGGTGGCGCTTGCTTCATCAAGTGATCGGTCAATCTGCGCCAAGGCGGCAATGCCACCGCGCACGCCGACCGGCAGATTGCGGAACACAAAACAGAGAATGAGGATCAGCGCCGTGCCGGTCAGTTCCACCGGCGGTACGTTGAAGGCCATGATGTAGGAAACACCCACCACCGTGCCTGGAATGGCGAAGGACAGCATGGTCATGAATTCCAACAGGCGCCGGCCACGAAATTCCTGCCGCGCAATCAGCCACGCGAGCAATATGCCAAGCCCTGCGGTAAGCGGCGCCGAAATGGCCGCGACTTCCAGTGTGGTGAGCAGGCTATCCCAGGCCGAACCGCGCAGCGCCACGCCATCCTGCCATTCAACCTCGAAGGCTGTGATCAGATGGCGCCAGGTGAAGCTCATGTCGCCACGGCCAATATCATGCACAAAGCCGCCCACTAGAATGATGCCATAGACAACGGCAGTGAAGATGATCCAGGGCCAGACAACCGCGGCGGCGGTGAATTTCAGCCCCTTGGGCAAGGGTGCGGGCAGGCCGGAATCGCCCTTGCCGGTCACAGTGGTATAGCGCCGCTTGCCGAGCCAAAGCGCCTGTAGCGCGAAGGCACCAAAGGTGAGGAACAACAAAAGCAAGGCAAGCGCCGCCGCCCGCCCCGGATCATGCCGCGCGCCGGCGATGGCGAAAAAGATGCGCGTGGAAAGTACATCGAAATCGCCACCCAGCACCAGCGGATTGCCGAAATCAGCGAGGGATTCAACAAAACCGAGCAGAAACGCCGCCGCCAAGGCAGGGCGCAGCAGGGGCCAGGTCACGGTGCGAAACACGGTGAAACGTCGTGCCCCCATGGTGGAAGAAGCTTCCTCCAGGCTCGGCGAAATGGCGCGCAACGCACCATCCAGCAGCAGAAAGGCAATCGGCGCCTGCGCCAGAACCTGAGCGAGCAGCACGCCGGGTAGGCCATAAATCCAGCGACTGCGCGGAATGGCGAACCATTCCCACAGCAGCGTCGTGACAATCCCGGTTCTGCCGAACAGCACAATCAGCGCCATGGCAACAACAAAGGGCGGCGTGATCAGCGGCAGCAGAGTCATGGCACGAAACAGCGGCCCGGCACGCATGCCGCCGCGCACCGCGAGCAGCGCGAAGAACAGGCCGATCGCGGTGGAAATCGCCGCCGTCAGTGTTGCGAGCAGCAGCGTATTCCACACCACACCGCAGCCCTGATGGGTGGAAAGGCAGGCGAGGCTCCAGGCTTCCGGCGCTGAGAGTCGCGCGATCAGGGCGCTTGGGGCGAATGCCTTGCCCTCATAAACCGCGGCGAGAAGAATGGTCGTGAGTGGCGCAAAGACAAACAGCAGCAGCAGAAAGCCGCTGCCGATGACAAGAAAGGCAATGAAGGCATCACCGCGAAAGCCACCTTGCGCGGCAAAACCGGCGGCAAGAAAACCCGTGGCACCGATCAGCAAAAATAATGCGCCCCACCCAAGGGAAGGTTGCGGCGGTGCATCTCCAAGCCAGGGGCCAAGCCATTGCCATTCCAGGCCCCTGAGCCCGATGGCTTCCCCCATCAGGAAAACCCAGAAGATCATGCCGCCGCCCGCCAGCAGCAACAATACTGAATTGGCGCGCTTGCCGAGCGCGGCGCCAGCGCCCAACAGCAACAGGCAAGGCAGTAGCCACAGCCACCAGCGGATGCCTGTGCCTAATAATATCGGCAGGGGCGCGGCATCGCCGAGTGGCCAAGCGCGGAGTTCCTTGAACCCATCTTCCAGCCCATGCCACGGCAATAGCAAGCCCAACGCCGCACATAGCAGCGCCAGGCGGGCAAGTCTCAACGCGCCCAAATCAAGCCCAGTGAAGCGCGTTCTGCTTCAGCGTGCGCCAGCACGCACTTCGCGCTGCCAGCGTTCAATCAGCCGTGTGCGTTCTTCAGCACTGCCCCAGCGCGCGAAATCATAATCAATCAGCGGCACGTTTTCGAAGCGCGGCGCTTGCGGCGGAATCGGCGCATTGCGGTTGGATGGCAATTGATAGGCCTTCGCATCCGCCGCCAGCGCCTGGGCTTCCGCGGTCAAGGCCCAATCAAAGAAGCGCCGCGCATTGGCCATATTGCGCGCGCCGCGAATGATGGACATGGACCCGATTTCATACCCCGTGCCCTCACAGGGGCCCACCAATTCCACCGGCGCGCCCGTCACTTTTTGCGCCACGGCATCATGCAGAAAGGTGATACCGACCAGCGTTTCACCCGTCGCCGCCGCGCGTGCCGGCGCCGCGCCGGAACGCGTATATTGATTGACGTTGCGATGCAGTGCGCGAAGGAATTGGAAGGCTGGGTCTTCGCCCATGATCTGCACAAGCGTCGCCAACATGGTATAGGCGGTGCCGGAGGTATTGGGGTCCGCCACCTGTACCTCGCCTCGGAATTCGGGCTTCGCCAAATCCGCCCAGCAACGCGGTGCCGCGATGCGCCGGCGCTGCAATTCCGGCGCGTTATACGAATAGCCCAAGGCGCCGGCATAGATGCCAACGGTGCGGAAGCCCGTCTGTTCCGCCTGCCGTACCGCCCAGGGCTGCAATTGTTCCAGCATGGGCGAACGGTATTCAACCGTCAGATTCTCCTGCGCGGCCTGCATATGCGGATCGCCAGTGCCGCCCCACCAGACATCGCCGCGCGGGTTCTGCGACTCGGCCCGGATTTGCGTGAGCGTTTCGCCAGAGCTTCGCCGCGTCATGGCAACACTGACGCCGGTGGCGCGTTCAAAGGCGGCCATCATGGGCCGGCACCATTCTTCCTGCACCGAACAATAGACTGAAAGATTGCCCTGCGCCTTTGCGGCCATCGGCAGCAGCGCGGTCATGGCAAGGCCAAGCGCCGCGCCGATCATTCCCTTTTTCATTTTTCTTTCTCCCTGTTTCCGGTCATGGTGACATCAAACGCATCAAGCCTGCCCCCAAAGCGGGCGCGGCAAAGCAGATGGGATTACCACCGGCCAGCCAATCGCCGCTGTCGAATGCATTCGTCCAGCAGCCGGCTTCGCGCGCGATGGCAAGCGCGCCACAGGCATCCCAGGCATTGATGTGCAATTCCATATAGCCATCCAGCCGCCCGATTGCGGTTTCCACCAGGCCAAGAGTACCAGAACCACCGCAACGCATGCCAGCGCCGCTTGCCATGACACGTCCGGCAAGCGCGATATAATCCGCGATAGGCCGACGGAGCGACCAGCCGATTTCAATCGTCGCGCGGCCAAGATCACTGGTGGTTGCTGCCTTTATCGGCGCGCCATTCAGCGTAGCACCACAGCCCTGCGCACCAAGGATAACTTCCTGCGGCGCATGGCGCGCAATGGCGCCCAGTACCGCGCGGCTGTCGAAGGCAAGGCCGACCGAGACACACCAGCGATCCCCCCCGCGTGCGAAATTGGATGTGCCATCAATGGGGTCAATGATCCAAAGCGGGCCAGCATCGGGCACCAGGCCACCGCCTTCCTCGCCCAGGATCGCTTCACCGGGAAAAAGCCGCGCGAGTTCGCCGCGAATGAAATCCTCTGTCGCGCCATCGGCTTCGGTCAGGAAATCCTGCGCG
>JADCGG010000052.1 GCA_020249125.1 Roseomonas sp.
ATTGCGATGCTCAATGAGGGCTTTTCAGCAGCCTGCTAGAGGTAGCCATTCCCTACACAGGCAGTACGCCCATGGCCATGGTCGCAGGCTTGAGTCATGTGATCATGGATATCGCCGAACCGAATGCTAAGCCGGATGAACGCCGTATCGCCGTTCTTAGCCTATTTGGCCTTGGTGGTGTGCCGCGCAATGATAGCCCGCAGGTGGGCCAGACGCGGCTACGCATTCGTGACGGCTTTCGCGGTGGCGAAGTGATTTTCCAACTCGCCGCGCAGCCCTGACAGGACCGCTCACATGCAGCGCTATTGCTGCATTGGTTGCCGGCTCCGCGCTTTTTTGTGCCTAGTCAGCCAACCATTCCGCCATGGCGGCATTCACCGCTTCAGGCACTTCCATGCTTGGTAAATGGCCGGAATTGGCAAAGCGCGC
This sequence comes from Roseomonas sp., assembly GCA_020249125.1. Classification (GTDB taxonomy): domain Bacteria; phylum Pseudomonadota; class Alphaproteobacteria; order Acetobacterales; family Acetobacteraceae; genus Neoroseomonas. The sequence goes on from JADCGG010000052.1 coordinate 430, forward strand.
CAGCTTCGCGCCGGGAATGGCGGCGGCCATTTCTTCCGCCAAATGGGGCGGCGTCAGCAGATCATCCTCCCCCACCGCAACCAGCGTCTTGGCGCGGATTACCGGCAGATCTGGGCGCGAATCAACGCGGCCCATGATGGCGGTTTGCTGCCGCAGGAAGGCATCGCGCCCTACGCGTTCGGCCATGGCCATAACCTCCGCCGCCAAGGGGCCACCCAGCCGGGAAGGATGCACCAGCATCGGCAGCAGGCGCGGCGTCACACCGCGAAACTGCCCGCTTTGTGAAAGTGCGAGCAAGCCGCGCCGGCGTTCGGTTTGTTCCGGCGTATCGGGCCGCGCCGAGGTATCAAAAAGCGCAAGGCGCCTCACCTGCGCGGGCGCGCGGCGTGCGACCTCCAGCGCCACATAACCGCCCATGGAAAGCCCCGCCACAGCCAGCGGCCCATCCAGCCCAGCAAGGGCCGCTTCCGCCATGCCGGCGATGCTATCCGCCCCCGTCAGGCTGGCGACCACCACGCGGCGGGAAGCGCTGAAAGCCTCGATCTGGTCGCGCCACAGCCGGGCATCGCACAGCAAGCCGGGCAGCAGCAGCAGGGTTTCGTTCTGATCCATGGGCTGGCTCTAACCCTTGCGCAGCGCAGCGGTCCAGATCCAAGGGGCAAGGCTACGGAAATCCTTGATTCCCGCGCGGTATGGGCGCATAGGAGGCGCGCTCGCGGATAGGCGGGCCGGATCCGCCGGCCCCGGCATGCGCGCCCCGCCGGGGCTCGGCCTTTCCCGCACCCACCGCCAAGCGCTTATAGCGCGGGCCTAGAAAGCGATTGAAGTTGAACGAAAATACTGAAGTGACCGCCGCCGAGGCTGTCCCAAGCGAACCGCAAACCCTTCCCCTGGCGCCCGCAATGTCTGAAGCCGCGCCAGCCGAAGAACTCCCGCTGGCCGAAGCGCCGACTGCGGAAGCCGCCCCGGAAGCGGAAGAAACCGCGCCTGAGGCGCTGCCCATCCCGGAAGAAGATCGCGCCACTTTCGATTCCATCGGCTTGTCTGAGGAAATCGTGAAGGCCGTCACGGAATCGGGCTATCGCCACCCAACACCCATTCAGGAACAGGCCATCCCCCATGTGCTGATGGGCCGCGATGTGCTGGGCTGCGCGCAAACCGGCACCGGCAAAACCGCATCCTTCGTGCTGCCCATGATGGATATCCTGGCCGGGTCCCGCGCCAAGGCGCGCATGCCGCGCAGCCTGATTCTGGAACCGACGCGCGAACTTGCCCTGCAAGTCGCGGAGAATTTCGAAAAATACGGCAAATACCTCAAGCTCAACCACGCGCTGCTGATCGGCGGCGAAAGCATGAATGACCAGCGCGATGTGCTGGAAAAGGGCGTGGATGTGCTGATCGCGACCCCTGGTCGCCTGCTTGATCTGTTCGATCGGGGCCGTGTTTTGCTGGCGGATTGCAAGGTGCTGGTGATTGATGAAGCGGACCGGATGCTCGATATGGGCTTCATTCCGGATGTGGAACGCATCGTCTCCATGCTGCCGCCCTTGCGCCAAACCCTGTTCTTCAGCGCCACCATGGCGCCGGAAATTCGCCGCCTGGCGGATGCTTTCCTGTCCAATCCGAAGGAAATCACGGTCACCCGGCCCGCTTCTGTGGCGACCACGATCACGACCGGCCTCGCTTACGTGCAGCCCTTCGACAAGCGTGAGGCCTTGCGCCGGCTGATCCGTCGCGAACAAGTCAGCAATGCGTTGATCTTCTGCAATCGCAAGATTGACGTGGATATCCTGTACAAGTCGCTCAAGAAGCATGGCTTCAGCGTGGGCGCCTTGCATGGCGATATGGATCAATCCCAGCGCTTCGCGACACTCAATGCCTTCAAGGCGGATGAATTGCAGCTGCTGGTCTGTTCAGATGTGGCGGCGCGCGGGCTTGATATCGGCGGACTTTCGCATGTGTTCAATTTCGATGTGCCCTTCCATGCGGAAGATTACGTGCACCGCATTGGCCGCACGGGCCGCGCAGGGCGTGAAGGCCATGCCTATACGATCGCCACCGCCGATGATGCGAAGAATGTCGCCGCCATCGAAAAACTGACCGGCAAACCGATCCCGCCGCTGGATATCGAGGGGCTGGAACCGGTGACGGAAGCCGAAATCCAGGAAGCGCTGACCTCCACCAAGCGCGGTCGTGGCCGGGCTGGCACGGCGCGTCGGCCGGATCGTCGCGATGGCGGGCGTGGCCGGCCGGAACGCGGCCGCCGCGATGGCCAGGAACGTGCGCTGCGCGCCGAGGCGCCGGAAGAAATCGCGGCTGAGGCTCCCGCCCGGCGTGACCGCCCGGAACGCCGCCCGCGTGCTGAAGCGCCGGAAGGCCGTGAAGCGCCTCGCCGGGATCGTGACCGCGCGCCACGCCGGGATCGCGATGCGCAGCCGAGCGAATTCGCGCTGCGTGAAGCCGCCATGCGTGACCTGCCGCCGCGTGAGCGTGAGGCACCGCGTCAGGATCGTGATTATCGCAACCGTGACCGGCGCGATGATCTCGGCCCGCCGGTGCAGGGTTTTGGCGATCTGGTGCCGGCCTTCATGCTGATCCCGATCCCCCGCCCGCGCCGCGCCGCCACACCGGCCGCGGTGGAGGATGCGCCAGAGGTGGATGCCGCCTGACGCGCCCGCAAACCTCATTTTGATGCCAAAGACCAAGCCTGAGTTGAGGATAGAACAATGAATGTCGTGAGCCCACCGAAGAAGACCGCCATCGCGCCCTTCACCTGGGAAGACCCGCTGCTGCTTGAAGAAGCGCTGACGGAAGAAGAACGCATGATCCGCGACAGCGCCCGGCAATTCTGCCAGGAACGCCTGATGCCGCGCGTGCTGGAAGCCAATCGGCATGAGCGTTTCGACCGCGACATCATGAATGAATTCGGCGAAATGGGTTTCCTGGGTGCCACGCTGGATGGCTATGGCTGCGCTGGTGTTTCCTATGTTGCCTATGGGCTGATGGCGCGCGAAGTCGAGCGCGTTGATTCCGGCTATCGCAGCGCGTTTAGCGTGCAATCCTCATTGGTCATGTTTCCGATCCATGCCTATGGGTCCGAAGAACAGAAGCAAAAATACCTGCCGAAGCTCCGCACCGGCGAATGGGTGGGCTGCTTTGGCCTGACGGAACCCGATGCGGGGTCTGATCCCAATTCCATGCGCACACGCGCGACCAAGGTGGATGGTGGCTGGAAGTTGTCAGGCTCCAAGACCTGGATTTCCAATTCACCCATCGCCGATGTCTGCCTGGTTTGGGCGAAGGATGATGAAGGCATTCTGCGCGGCTTTTTGCTGGATCGCGGCATGAAGGGCCTCACCACGCCGAAAATCGAAGGCAAGTTCAGCCTGCGTGCCTCTGTGACTGGCATGATCATGATGGATGAGGTGTTTGTGCCGGAGGAAAACCGCCTGCCGGGCGTGCGTTCGCTGGCGGGTCCCTTTTCATGCCTCAATCGCGCGCGCTATGGCATTGCCTGGGGCGCCATGGGGGCGGCGGAATTCTGCTGGCATGCGGCGCGGGAATACACGCTGAACCGCATCATGTTCGGCAAGCCTCTGGCGGCCACGCAGTTGGTGCAGAAGAAGCTCGCTGACATGCAAACCGAAATCACGCTTGGCCTGCATGCGGTGCTGCGCGTGGGCCGCCTGTTTGATGAGCACAAGGCCGCGCCCGAGATGATCAGCCTGGTCAAGCGCAACAACTGCGGCAAGGCTTTGGACATCGCCCGCGTTGCGCGCGACATGCATGGCGGCAATGGCATTGTGGATGAGTATCACGTGATCCGCCACGTCATGAATCTGGAAACGGTCAATACTTACGAAGGCACGCATGATGTGCATGCGCTGATCCTGGGCCGGGCGCAGACCGGGTTGAACGCCTTCGGCTGATTTCTAGCCGCGGGCTCCAGCGTGGAAGTTCTGATTGAGCGTATGGGCGCGGGCGGCGATGGCATCGCCCCCGGCCCGATCTATGTGCCGCAGGCGCTTCCCGGCGAAAGGCTGAATGTGACCATCGCCGGCAAGCGCGGCGATGGCGCGCTGGCGAGCATTCAGGACATCATTACCGCGAGCGCTGATCGCATCACGCCGGCCTGCGCGCATTTCACGGCAGGCTGCGGCGGCTGCGCGCTGCAACATTGGGCTCCGGCGCCGCAAGCGGCCTGGAAGCGCGACAAGCTGCGTGTGGCGCTTGCGCGGGGCGGCTTTGCTGAGGCGCCGATTGCCGAGACCATCACCACACCCCCCAGCGCGCGTCGCCGCGCCGATTTCGCCATCCGGCGCGGGACGGATGGGCTTCGGCTTGGCTTTCATGAAGCGGGCAGTACGACGATTCTGGATGTGGCGGCCTGCCCGGTGCTGCATCCGCGCCTGGTGGCGCTACTCGGGCCGCTCAGGGATTTGCTGCCGCGCCTGCCGGCACTGAAGCGCGATGGCTCGGCGGTGGTCAATCTGCTCGATACCGGGCCGGATTTGCTGCTGCGCACGGATGGCACGCTGGATGCCGCCGGGCGGGCGCTGCTGGCGGGTTTTGCCGCGCAACATGGCCTGCCGCGCATTGCCTGGGCGCGGGGCAATGGCATGCCGGAAATCGCCGCCCAACTTGGGCCTGTGGCCATCACGCTGAATGGCGTTGCGGTCACGCCATCCCCTGGCGCCTTCCTGCAAGCCAGCCCCGAAGGCGAACAGGCCATCATCACGGCCATGCTGGCCGGCCTGCCCGCCAAGCTTATCGGGCGGGGGCGGATTGCTGATTTGCATGCGGGTTTTGGCACACTCAGCCTAGCCTTGGCGCGGCGGGGCCGGGTGGCGGCCTTCGAATCGGATGGTGCGGCGGTGGCCGCACTCGCCAATGCTGCCGCCAAGGCGGGGCTGCCCTTGGCCGCGACGCGGCGGGATTTGGTGCGCCAGCCCCTGACGGTGGCGGAATTGGCGCCCTTCGCCGCGGTGGTGCTGGACCCGCCCTTTGCGGGGGCTGAGGAACAGGCGGCCTTGCTCGCGCGTTCCGCCGTGCCGGCGGTGATTTACGTTTCCTGCAACCCGCAGGCGCTGGCGCGGGATTTGCGCTTTTTCGCCGATCAAGGGTGGCGGGTGGATGCCGCCACGCCGATTGATCAATTCCTCTGGTCCAGCCAGCTGGAAGCCGTAGTAGCGCTCAGCCGACCGGCCAAAGTGAAACGATAGGGCGGCTTATTCCGCCTTGATGCCAAGGCTGCGCACTTCCGGTTCCCAGAAGGCGATTTCATCCCGGACATAGGCCGCGAATCGCTCCGGCGTGTAGCCGCGCATGGCGGGGGTGCCCATTTCCTCAAAGCGCTGATTGATGCCCGAATCGGAAAGCGCCTGTTCGGTGGCGGCGGCCATGCGGTTCACAATGGCCGCCGGCGTGCCGCGCGGGGCGAAGAAGCCATACCAGGAATGGGATTTATAGCCGGCGATGCCAGCCTCGGCCGCTGTTGGCACATTGGGCAGCAGGGAGGATCGCTGATCGGTCGCCACAAACAGTACCCGCGCCGTGCCGGCATCCTGAAAGCCCTTCAGCAGGGAAGGGATATCGCAGCAGAATTGGATCTCGCCAGCCGTGAGTGCGGTGAAAACCTGCCCGCCGCCGCGATAGGGCACATGAACCGCATCCGTCCCTGTGCGGACGCAGAAACTGGCCGAGGCGATATGCCCCGAAGTGCCAATGCCTGAGGAGCCATATTGATAGCGCCCCGGCGCCGCCTTCAGGGTTGCGATGAATTCTGCCGCGGTGCTGGGCGTGAAATTACGCGTGGTGACGGCCAGCGCGATGGGCACAAAGACCGTTGGCGCCACCGCCACCAGATCGGTCCGCGCATCAAAGGGCACCGGGGCGGGCAGGCCGCGCGCCAAGGCGATGGGCGACAGGGTGGAGAGCACGAAAACATCCCCATTCGGCGGCTGCTTTGCCACGTAATCCGTGCCGACCACGCCGCCGGCGCCCGGGCGGTTTTCCAGCACTACGGGCTGGCCCAGGATTTCCGCCATGCGCGGAGCCAAAAGCCGCGTGGTGATATCTGTCCCGCCCCCGGTGCCGAAGGGGATCACGATACGCACGGGGCGGGTCGGCCACGGCGCCTGGGCATAGGCGGGGCAGGCCAGCGGGCCGAGCGCCAGCGGGGCGGCGATCAGGCTACGGCGGGTCAGTTTGGCCAAGGGGCACTCCTTCCTCAAACAAGGTACTGTTTTTGCGCTATTTCTGCGATGTTCTCGCGCGTCAGGCCAAGTGTGCGGCAGCGCTGGCAGGAAGGGAAGGGCATGGGGGCGAAACGGGAACAAAGCCGCGCTGCCCCAATTGCCCCCGGTTTTGCAAGCCCAGAATCACGCACCGCATCTAGTGGTATTGCGACTGTGGCAAGACTACATCTTGTAGTCAGACTGTAACTTGGGGCATGATCCTGCCTCAGGGGAGTTCTCAGGGGGTTATCCGTGTTTGACGCTATTCAGCTTGAAGGCCATGGCCAGGTTCGCATTGATCGCACGCGTGATGCGCTGCTGACCGATTTCGGCAAGGCGACGCTTGATGATCGCTATTTGCTGCCGGGCGAATCCTATCAGGATTTGTTCGCTCGTGTTGCATCCGCCTATGGCGATGATGCGGCGCATGCGCAGCGGATTTATGACTACATCTCGCGCCTTTGGTTCATGCCGGCGACACCTGTGCTGTCCAATGGCGGCACGACTCGCGGCTTGCCGATTTCCTGCTTCCTGAACGAAGCCTCTGACAGCCTGGATGGCATTGTCGGGCTTTGGAATGAGAATGTGTGGCTTGCCGCCAAGGGCGGTGGGATCGGTTCTTATTGGGGGAATCTGCGCGGCATTGGCGAAAAGGTTGGCCGCAACGGCAAGACTTCCGGTGTCATTCCCTTCATTCGCGTCATGGATAGCCTGACGCTGGCGATTTCCCAGGGGTCACTCCGTCGTGGGTCGGCGGCGTGCTATTTGCCAGTGAATCACCCTGAGATCGAAGAATTCCTGGAGATGCGCCGTCCAACGGGTGGCGATCCGAATCGCAAGGCGCTCAACCTGCATCACGGTATTCTGATCCCCGATGCCTTCATGCGCGCGGTGGAAGCGGATGAGGAATGGGCGCTGGTCTCCCCCAAGGATGGCGCGCTGATGAAAAAGGTCTCCGCGCGCGGGCTTTGGATTCGCATCCTGACGGCGCGCATCGAAACCGGTGAGCCCTACATCATCTATTCCGACCACGTGAATAATGCGCGGCCCGAGCATCAGAAGCTGGCGGGGCTTGAGGTGAAAACCTCAAACCTGTGCTCTGAAATCACGTTGCCGACCGGCATTGATCAGCATGGGGAACAGCGCACGGCGGTGTGCTGCCTATCCTCGCTTAACTTGGAAACCTGGTTTGAATGGAAGGATGAGGCGCAATTCATCCCCGATGTGATGCGCTTCCTGGATAATGTGCTGCAATCCTTCATTGACACGGCGCCCGATTCCATGGCGCGGGCGCGGTATAGCGCGATGCGGGAACGCTCGGTCGGGCTTGGGGTGATGGGCTACCATTCCTTCCTGCAGGCGCTGAATGTGCCGTTTGAAAGCGTGGTGGCGAAGGTGTGGAATATGCGGATGTTCAAGCATATCCGCGCCCAGGCGGATACCGCTTCCCGCATGCTTGCCGAAGAACGCGGCCCCTGCCCGGATGCCGCCGAATACGGTTTCATGGAGCGTTTTTCGAACAAGATCGCGATTGCGCCAACCGCTTCCATCAGCATCATTTGCGGTGGGGCGAGCCCGGGGATCGAACCGATCGCGGCCAATGTCTATAACCACAAGACGCTGTCCGGGTCCTTCATTGTGCGCAACCCCTTCCTGAAGAAGGTGCTGGCCAAGCATGGCCGGGATGATGACGATACCTGGACCACCATTACGGTGAACAAGGGCAGCGTGCAGCATCTGGATTTCCTGACCGAGCAGGAAAAATCCACCTTCAAGACGGCGTTTGAATTGGATCAGCGCTGGGTGGTGGAACATGCCGCCGACCGCACGCCCTATATCTGCCAGTCGCAATCGGTGAACCTGTTCCTGCCGGCCAATGTGCATAAGCGGGATTTGCACCAGATCCACATGACCGCGTGGAAGAAGGGCGTGAAGTCGCTTTATTACTGCCGCAGCCTGTCCATTCAGCGTGCTGATGCCATCAGCGAGAAGGTGGCGCCGCAGGAAGCGCTGGGCGTGGCAGCACCAGCCAATGACCAGGCGCAATTGCCCCTGGTGGCGGCAGTGCCGGCGACCAACAATAATTACGAAGAATGTTTGGCCTGCCAGTAAAGCTGAGCTAGAATTGCCTGCCCCGCCTTCTTGGTTGAAGGCGGCAAGCCCGGAACGGGCAAGGGAGGAAGCAGGCAATGGTTTCACGTCGCAGCATGCTGGCCGCCGGGATGGCCAGCACTTTCATTGGCAAGGCCCGGGCGCAGGCCAGTGCTTGGCCGGATCGTCCGGTGCGGATGATTATCGGCTATCCCGCTGGCGGCCCCACGGATTTTCCGGGGCGGCTATTGCAGGACCCGCTGCAAAGGCTTTGGGGTCAGCCCATTGTCATTGAGAATCGCCCCGGCGCCAGCCAGGTGATCGCTTCTGAAGCGGTGGCCCGTTCCGCGCCTGATGGCTATACGATTTTTCTCTCCGCCAGCACCCATGCCAGCAATGCGGCAGTCTATGCGCGCCTGCCCTATGACACGATCAATGATTTCACGCCGATCGTGAATATCTATGCCTCGCCCACCGTGTTGTTCACCGGTGCGGGGCAACCCTTCCGGACAGCGCAGGATTTGGTGGCCGCGGCGCGGCGCGATCCGGGCATGGCTTTCGCCTCCTCCGGCAATGGGTCTTCCGGACATTTTGCGGTGGAGATGTTCCGTAAGAAAATGAACCTTGATCTGACGCATGTCGCCTATCGCGGTGCGGCGCCGGCGCTGCAGGATGTGGTGGGCGGGCGCGTGCCCGGGACGTTCAGCACGCTGTCTGGCGCGATTGGTCTTGCGCGCGATGGCAAGCTGCGCCCGCTTGCGATTGGTGGGCCGCAGCGTGTGCCGGTTCTGCCCGATGTGCCCACACTGGATGAGCTTGGCATGGGCATCCCCGATACCAGCCCCTGGTATGGTTTCATCGCGCCAAAGGGCCTTGCGCGCGATATCGTGGACCGCATCGCCCGCGATGTGCAGGGCCTGCTGCGTGATGCCACGATCAGGCAGCGCCTGCTTGATCAGGGCGGCGTGATCCTGGGCGAGGGGCCAGAGGTTTTCGCCCAACGCATCGCCCGCGAATTGGCCGAAAATGTGATTGTGGCGCGCGAAGCGGGTATCCGAGTGGAATAGCCAAAACACAATATCTTGCGGTTCGTGATTGCCTGACCCACCAATTGTGGTAAAAGCATCGCGAACCAACAAGATGGGATTCGATACCATGGCCGATGGCATGATGCGGGATGAATTGCCGGTGAAGTTTGATCTTTTGACCTCGAACCCTGTCTATAAGCCCTTCCGCTACCCTTGGGCCTATGAAGCCTGGTTGCAGCAGCAGCGCATCCATTGGCTGCCGGAAGAAGTGCCGCTGGCCGATGATGTGAAGGATTGGCAGAAGAACCTGACGCCGTCTGAGCGCAATCTGCTGACGCAGATTTTCCGCTTCTTCACCCAGGCGGATGTCGAGGTGAATAATTGCTACATGAAGCACTATTCCCAGGTGTTCAAGCCGACGGAAGTGCTGATGATGCTTTCGGCCTTTTCGAACATCGAAACGGTGCATATCGCGGCCTATAGCCATTTGCTCGATACCATCGGCATGCCCGAAATCGAATACACGGCCTTCCTCAAATACAAGGAGATGAAGGACAAGTACGATTACATGCATAGCTTCAGCGTTGCGAACAAGACCGAAATCGCGAAGACACTGGCGGCTTTTGGTGCCTTCACCGAAGGCTTGCAGCTTTTCGCTTCCTTCGCGATTCTCATGAATTTCCCGCGCTTCAACAAGATGAAGGGCATGGGCCAGATCGTCAGCTGGTCGGTGCGCGATGAGACGCTGCATTGCCTTTCCGTGATCCGGCTGTTCCGCACCTTTGTGCAGGAAAACCCGGAAATCTGGACCGAGGAATTCCGTCGCGATCTTTACCTGGTTTGCGCCACCATTGTGGATCATGAAGACGCCTTCATTGATCTCGCCTTTGAATTGGGCGGGGTGCAGGGCCTGGATGCGTCGCTGACGAAGCAATATATCCGCTTCATCGCGGATCGGCGCTTGCAGCAGCTTGGGCTTGAACCGCTTTACAACATCGAAAAAAATCCGCTGCCCTGGCTGGATGAAATGTTGAATGCCGTGGAGCACGCGAATTTCTTCGAAAATCGCGCCACCGAATATTCCAAGGCCAGCACCACCGGTTCCTGGGAAGAAGCCTTTGCGGATAGCGCGTTTTCTTCCCCGCAGCCGGAAGGGGAAATTGACCTGGCGCGGCATTGAAGCCGCGTGTTCACGCTGGACCAATTGGAAGAGGCAGCGCGGCTGATCCATGCTGCCTTTCCGCCGACACCGCAATATGCCTGGCCATTGCTGACGCAGCGGGTGGGCGCGGAGGTTTGGGTAAAGCATGAAAACCATACGCCAACCGGCGCCTTCAAGGTGCGGGGCGGTGTGGTATTCATGGAAAGGCTGAAGCGCGAAAACCCCGACGTGCCCGGCGTGGTAAGTGCGACGCGCGGCAATCATGGCCAATCGCTCGCTTATGCCGGCGCACGGTATGGTGTGCCGGTAACAATCCTGGTGCCGCGCGGCAATAGCGCGGAAAAGAACAACGCCATGCGTGCGCAAGGCGCGCGGTTGATTGAGCATGGCGCGGATTTTGACGAAGCGCGCGAAGAAGCGGCAAGGCTTGCGAAGGCAGAAGGCTTGCTCTTTGCGCCATCTTTCGCGCGCGATCTGGTATTGGGTGTGGCGACTTACGCGCTGGAATTGCTGCGCGCGGCACCGCCACTCGCCGCGCTTTATGTGCCAATCGGCCTTGGGTCCGGCATTTGCGGCTGCATCCTGGCGCGCGATCTGCTTGGCCTTTCCACCGAAATCATCGGCGTGCAAAGCACCGAAGCGCCGGCCTATGCGCTTTCCTTCGCTGCGGGCCATGTGGTGACAACGCCAAGCGCCAATACGCGCGCCGATGGCATGGCAACGCGCATCCCCGATCCTGGTGCTTTGGAGATCATCCGCAAGGGTGCCGCGCGCATTGTGACGGTGACGGATGATGAAGTGGCCGCAGCCATACGCGCCTATTGGCAGGATACGCATAATCTGGCGGAAGGCGCGGGCGCCGCGCCGCTGGCCGCGCTTTTGCAGGAGCGCGATGCGATGCGCGGCAAGCGCGTGGGTGTCGTTCTCTGCGGTGGCAATATTGATTTGGCGCTGTTCCGCGATTGGGTGATGGCGCGCGCCTGATCGGCGGAGGCGGCACGCCGGAGCCGTGAATCAGCCGCGCAAACAAGCGCCTGACGGGCGATTGCGGCCGGCCCCAAAAAGGCGGCCATCTTTTCACGCTGGCGCCATGGTGCAATGTAGCGCCTTCATCCAGCGGAGGATCCGGCCATGGTGCGTTTTGACCTTGCCCTGAAGGGCGGAGAATGTGTGATGCCCTGGGGGGTGGTGCGCGCCGATATAGGCATCCGCGCCGGGCGCATCGCCGCCATTGGTGATCTGGGGCAGGCGGAAGCCGCGCAAACCGTGGATTGCAAGGGGCTTCATGTACTGCCGGGCTTGATTGACCCGCATGTGCATTTGCGTGATCCGGGCGACCCGAAGGTGGAAACCATGGAAACCGGCACCCGCGCTGCGGTGCTGGGTGGCTTGGCCGCCGTATTCGACATGCCGAATACCACGCCTTCCATCACCAATACCGAAAGGCTGAATGCCAAGCGCGATTTCGTGCAGGGCCACGCCTGGTGCGATATCGGGCTTTATGTCGGCGGCACCAAGACGAATATTGCGGAACTCGCAGCGCTGGAACTGGAACCCAATGTCTGCGCCATCAAGATTTTCGCGGGGTCTTCCACCGGGGATTTGCTGGTGGAAGATGACGCCAGCCTGGAAGCGGTGATGCGGTCCGGCCGCCGCGCCATTTGCTACCATTCGGAAGATGAATACCGCTTGCAGGCGCGCAAGCCGATGTTCACGGTGGGGATGCCGCACATCAACCACCAGGAATGGCGCGATGTGGAAACCGCGATGCTCGGCACACGCCGGCTGATGGCACTCGCCCGCAAGACCGGACGGCGCGCGCATATCCTGCATGTCTCAACCGCCGAGGAATTGGCCTATCTCGCGGATTACCGCGATGTCGCAAGCTGCGAAGTGCTGTTGAACCATCTGACGCAAACCGATGAAGCCTATGGGCGCTTGGGCGGTTATGCGGTGATGAACCCGCCCATTCGCGATGCGCGGCATTTGGAAGCGGCCTGGAAGGCGGTGGCGGATGGCACGGTGGATTGCGTGGGGTCTGACCATGCGCCGCATTCGCGCGCCGCGAAGGAGCGCCCCTGGCCCGATACGGCAGCGGGGCTCACGGGTATTCAAACCATTGTGCCGCTGATGCTGGATCATGTGAGTGCTGGCCGGCTTTCCCTGCCGCGGCTGGCGGATTTGATGTGCGCCGGCCCCGCGCGGATTTATGGCGCCAAGACCAAGGGGCGGCTTGCCGTTGGCATGGATGGCGATGTGACGGTGGTGGATATGAAGAAAACCCGCACCATCGAAGATAGCTGGATTGTCTCGCCTTGCGGGTGGACACCCTTCGCCGGGCATCGCTGTTCCGGCTGGCCGGTGATGACGGTGGTGCGCGGCCATATCGCCATGCGTGATGATGAAGTGCAGGGCACGCCGCAGGGCAAGCCCGTGGATTTCATTGATACACGGCGTGGCTGATGGCGCGTGATGCCGCGCAGGCGGCGGTGGAAGCGGCGATCACTTCCCGCCATTCCATCCGCGCCTTTCTGCCAAAGCCCGTGCCGCAGGCGGATGTTGAACATTTGTTGGATGTGGCGGCGCGCGCCCCTTCGGGCAGCAATATCCAGCCCTGGAAAGTCTATGCGCTGGCCGGCGCGCCACTGAAGCGGCTATGCGATGCGCTGATGGCTGAACATGCTGCCGGCATCACGCCTGAATCGGAATACCAGTATTATCCGCGCAAATTCTTCGAACCCTATCACAGTCGTCGCCGCAAGGTGGGTTGGGATCTCTATGGCCTGCTTGGCATTGCGAAGGGCGAGAATGAAAGAATGCGCGCGCAGCATGGCCGCAACCTGATTTTCTTTGACGCGCCGGTTGGGTTGATTTTCACCATTCATCGCGATCTGGAACAGGGTTCCTGGCTGGATTACGGCATGTTCTTGCAGAATGTGATGGTGGCGGCGCGCGGCATGGGGTTGGATACCTGCCCGCAAGCGGCCTTCATGCCCTATCACCGCACCATCCAGTCCATGCTGGAAATTCCGCCCGAGGAAATGCTGGTTTGCGGTATGGCGCTTGGCTATGCCGATCCTGCGGCGGTGGAAAACGGCCTGGTCACAGAACGCGCCCCGGCGCGTGACTTCGTGCGTTTCGCGGGCTGGGGCGAATGAGGAAGGACACGCCATGAAACCCTGCCTGCCGCCGCTTGCCACCACGCCGCGCCCTTCCTGGCGCGCGCCGGCGCTTTCCTGCGATTGCCATTTCCATATCTTCGGCCCCTATGATCGCTTTCCGCTGGATGCCGGGCGGTATTATGATCCGCAGGCGGCGACCATTGCCGATTACCAGCGCATGGCGGCCGCACTTGGTATTGAACGCATGGTGATCGTGCAGCCGAGTGTCTATGGCACGCAAAACGAAGTCTCGCTGGACGCCGCCGAGCAATTCGGCCTGGACCGCGCCCGCGTTGTTGTCGTGATTGATGACAGCTTCGATGAAGCCGCGCTCAAGAAACTTCATGCGCGCGGCACGCGTGGCGTGCGCTTCAATGCCGTCAGCGGCAATGGCACGCCGCTTGAGCAGTTGGAGGCTTTGGCCAGGCGCATCGCGCCCCTCGGTTGGCATTTGCAGCTTTACGCGGAAGGCCATCAGCTTCCCGAACTCGCGCCGCGTTTGGCGACGCTGCCGGTGCCGGTGGTGGTGGATCATATGGGCGGGGTGAAAACCGGCGAAGGGCTGAATGGCGCGGGCTTCAAGGCGCTGCTGAAGATGCTGGAAAGCCCGCGCTGCTGGGTGAAGATTTCCGGCTATCGCATCTCGGCGAGGCCGCCCTTTGCGGATGTCGCGCCCTTTGCCCGCGCGCTGTTGGATATCGCGCCGGATCGTGCCGTTTGGGGCACGGATTGGCCGCATCCAAGCTTGCAGAATTGGATGCCGGAAGATGGGCATTTGCTCGACCTGCTCGGCCAATGGGCGCCGAGTGATGCGGAACGCCGCCGCGTCTTGGTGGAAAACCCCGCGCGGCTTTATGGGTTTTAGGGTGAAGTGGCAGTGAAGGCTTCGTATGGCTGCTGCAATTGCGGACACCCTCAGAGTGAAAAGCTAGTGGAAAATTTTCCTTGTGATCTTGAAGGATAAGCCGTGAAAAGCCGCATTCTCGTGCTGCTATTCACACTGGCGCTTCTACTTGCAGCGTCAGCGACGGTAGTCCTACACACCGAGCAAGGCTTTGCCATGGCAAGCTATGCGTGGGCCAAACTGCGCGGTGGTTATACTCTTGACGACCGCATCAGAATGCACGCTACTGACGTGGAAGCACGTTTGAAGTCCAAATTCGACGCGGCTGGCGTTCCTTACCCTCCAGCAAAGTTGGCGTACATCGCGCTCAAGGACAAGGCGCAGTTGGAGGTTTATGCGCGGAATGACAGATTAGAAGAATGGAGACACATTTTAACCTATCCCATTCTGGGAATGAGCGGCACGACCGGGCCTAAGCTCCGTGAGGGTGACATGCAAGTTCCAGAAGGCATTTACCGAGCTGATTTCCTTAACGCCAATAGTCGTTTCCATCTTTCGATCCGCCTAAACTATCCCAATGATTTTGATCGCGCACAAGCAGCAATAGACGGTCGCTCGCGACTTGGAGCGGATATCATGATCCACGGTACTACGGCTTCGATTGGCTGTCTCGCGATGGGCAACAAAGCTGCGGAAGACTTGTTCATTCTTGCCGCTCTCATTGGGAAGGAGAACGTTGAAATTCTTGTCGCGCCAACTGATTTCAGGCAAGGACTTGCATTTACGGCAGACGCGAAGCCCGGATGGTTATCAGAACTCTATCTTGACCTTCAGACTTCACTCAGAAGGTTTCCACCGAAAGACTGAAGCCATGGGCGAAAGCAATAAAAAATGTTTAGTCTCTTTTTCATAGAAATGGCCCAAGCCGCACGCCATGAGCTATAGAAGGCGGGCACCAGCGGCACCCGCCCAAACCTTCAACCCTTGCGGGTCGCCTCATACCGCGCTTTTGTCTCCGCATTTGGCGGATATAGCCCCGGCAGGGCCACGCCCTTGCCCACTTCTTCCATGATCCAGGCTTCCAGGCGTTCCTGTTCCACCGCGGCTTCCACCACGGCATCCAGCAGCGCTTGCGGGATCACCACCGCGCCATCGGCATCGGCCACAATGATATCGCCCGGCACCACGGTCACGCCGCCGCAGCCGATGGTTTCCTGCCAGCCGACGAAATTCAGCGCCGCGACGGAAGCCGGCGCCACATAGCCCTGGCAATATACCGGCAAGCCGGTGCCGATCACGCCCGCGCCATCACGCACCACGCCATCCGTCACCAGGCCCGCAACACCCTTCTTCGCCATGCGCGCGCAAAGGATATCGCCGAAAATCCCAGCCGCCTTGCTGCCCATCGCGTCAGCCACGGCCACACAACCTTCCGGCATGTCTTCAATCGCGGCACGAGTGGAACGCGGGGAAGACCAGCTATCCACCGTCGCCAAATCTTCCCGCGTCGGCGTAAAGCGCAGCGTGAAGGCGGGGCCAACAATGCGGCGGCGATCGCCCTGCACAATCGGGTTCGAACCCGCAATGTAGCAGAAGCGCACGCCCTTCTTGAGCAATACGGTCGTCAGCGTCGCGGTGGTCACCGCTTCAAGCGCGGTTTTCTGGGCTTGGGTCAGGGCCATGGAGGTTCCTTTCAACATCTGGCGCCTCAATACAGCGCCCGCGCCATGGGGCAAGGTGCGGAACTTCAGTTGCGCGACCAGCCAATGCGCCCAAGCGCGCCGCAAGCCGCGCAATCCGGCTTCCAGGCGCTATGTTCCGCGCCACAGGCATCGCAGCGCCAGCGCGGCGCGCCGGCGGCATTGGCGGCTTCGCGCAGCCAGGCGGCCTCGGCGGCGCGGCCTTCGGCGCTATCGCCATGCTCGGCGCGTTCCAACTCTGCGAAAAGCAGATAGGCGCGGCGATCCGCTGCACCACTTTGCCGCAAGCCATCCAATTCACTGCGCGCCCGGCCCGTGAGCCCCGCCGCCAGCGCCACGCGCGCCATCAAAAGCCGCGCTTCGGGATGGCTTGGGTTGCGATGCGTGAGGTCCTCCACTGCCTTCACACGGGCGAGTGGCGCCGGCACGGCCTCGACCCAGGCTGCGCCTAAATCCGGATGCGGCGCCGCATTCCAGGCCGCTTCCAAAACGCCGCGCGCGCGGCGCTGGCTGCCGGCGGCCATCAACCGCGCCGCCTGCGCCAAAGCGGCGGGGGCGAATTTGGCATCCGCCGCCACGGCCTGTTTTTCAAGCTCCGCTGCCTTGGCGGGATCGGTTTCCATCGCCGCCGCCGCCATGGCAAAGGCCGCACGAGGCGCATCCGGCGGACACAACGCCAAAGCCTCACGCCAATCCCGCGTGCGTTCCGCGAGCAGCCGGCGTTCTTCGCGCAACCAGGCCGCACCTGGTTGCGCGGCCTCGGCCTCTCGCGCCAGGCGCTGGGCTTCGGGCCAATCCTCGCGCTGCATGGCTTGGCGCAGCAGGCCGCGCAGGCCGAGGAAGCGCGCCGCTGGATCATCCGCCAGCTTCTTGAAAATCGCGCCGGCAGCGTCTTCCTTGCCGGCGAGTTTCTCGGCCTCGGCAGCCAGCAACAGGGTTTGCGGCGTATCGCCCAGAAGTGCCCGGGCGCGGCGGGTTTCTTCCAGGGCGCGCGGGGCGGTGCCGGCGCCCAGCGCAATCAGCGCGCGGGTGATGGCGGCATCGCCATCCGCCCGGCGTCGCGCCGCGCGGCGCAGCCCCATCCTGCCCGGCACACCACGAGTCCAAGCCCATAGCCGTAAGCCGCCATGCAGCAGAATAAAGCCCAGCGCCAGAAGCGCGGCTGCCACCGGCACCGGCAGGCCGATCCAGAACTCGCCCGCACGAATTTCCACTGTGCCGCCCAGCCTGAGCAACCAAAGCGTGATCGCGGCGACACCAATCAGCGCCGCCAGCAGCAAAAGCGCCCTGCGCATGGCGCGTCAGCCCCCAGCCAGGGTGATGATGGCCGCGCGTGCGGCGAGCAGCGCCTGCGCTTCCGCTTCCCAGGCGCCAAGCGCCGCGCGGGCAGAAGGTGGCAGGGGCGAAAGCCTGCCCAAAGCGCCGGGCAGATCGCCTGCTTCCAAAGCTCGGCGTGCCGCTTCCAAGGCGGCGGCGGCCTCATCGCCCCAAATGATGGTCTCACCACGCCTGATGGTGATCAGCCCCGCCAGCCGGGCAGAGGCGCTTTCCAGAATGGATTGCCCTTCCCGCGCCGGTTCACTCGCGGCGCGCGCCGCGCGGGCAGCATCTTCAAAAGCGAGGCGAAGTGCGGCTTCGGTCGGCGGGCTGGCCGCGGCGAAGCGGCTCAGCGCCGCCGGCGGGTTGGGGAAGGGTGCCAGTGTCGGCCCCAGCGCCTGCCCCGCATCCAACCTGGCGCGCAGCGCCGCGATGGCCTGCACGCGACTGGTCCGCGCCTCCAGCCCCGCGATGCGCGCTTGTGCTGCCTCCAGCGCCTGCAGCCGGGTACTTAGCGCGGATTCGGCCCCGGCCAGCCTTACTTCCAGGGCCGTGCCCGCAGCCGCGATGCGTTCGGCTTCAAGCCTTTCGGCGGCTTCCAGGCGCGTGATCAGACTGCGCGCCAGGTCTTCGGTCCGGCGCAAAGCCTCGGCATCGGCGGCTTGCAGCCGGGCGGCCAGCGCATCCTGGCGCTCCGTCAGGCGATCAAGCCTTGTGGCCAGGGTTTCGGCCAAGGCGCGCGGGGCAAGGCCGAAGGTATCAAGGCTTGGCGCGGGCCTGCCTTCCAGCCCTGCAAGCCGGGCTTCCAGCGCTTCAAGCCGCTGCGTGAGCGGCGTCAGATCGGGTGCCGCAGCGGCGCGAGGCCGGGCTTCCAGCGCGGTGATGCGGGCTTCCAAAGGCGCGGCATTGAAGCCGGGGCGCGCTTCCAAAGCGGCGAGCCGCGCTTCCAGCGGGCCAAGATTGGGCAAGGGCGGGGCGCTTGGGCGCGGCGTGATCAGCAGCCAGCCAAGCGCAAATACGAGCACCGCGCCGCCGGCAAAAAGCGGCAGCAAAAGCGGATCCAGGCGGCGCTTGGGCGCGGGGGAAATATCACTCATGCCGGTTTCCTTAGCACATCCGGGGCGCCAAGGCATGCCAACAAGGCAGCGTGATCTGGCCGGCCTGCGGTGCGGATTTCCCGCCAAGTAAGGGCGGCAAGGGCTGTGGCAATGCGAGGGCTGAGCGCTATGGCAACGATGCCCTGGGCGGCCTTTTGCAAGCCAGCATCACTCAGCAAGCGCATCGCCTGCTGCGCCGAGCGTGGCGAGGTGAAAAGTGCCGCGTGAATGCGCCCTTCCCGAATGGCTTGGTGCGCTTCTTCTGGCAATGCGGCGCTGGGCCGCGCCGCATAAACCACGCGGCGGAGCACGCGAAATCCCTTGGCGCGCAAGGCAGCGGCCAGATCAAGCGCATAGCCTTCCCCAACCGCAAGGCAAAGCGTGCCGCCTTCGGGCTTCAGTGTTGCGCCAATCAGCGCCGCGAGCGCCTGCGCATCCCCCGCCGCCGCACGCACATCTGCAAAACCGCGCGCACGGGCCTCAGTGGCAGTGGCCTCACCCACCGCAATCACAGGCAGCGCGGCGCGTGGCAGCGCGCGAGCGGCGGCGCGGCTAGTGATGATGATCGCCTGGCAATTTGCCGGTGGTTTGAAGGGCAGGGCAGTCAGCGCAAGCGCGGGCGCCAGCACCGCTTCCCAGCCGAGTGCGGCAACCGCACGCGCGGATTCCGCCGCTCCGGGATCCGGGCGGGTGATAAGAATGGCGCGCGATGCGCGGGCGGCCAGACGCGGCATGGTGCAAGGCTAAACCTGGTCGGGCGCGCTTGGCGAGGATGGCTTGCGCTATTCATCCCGCTGGGGACGCGCCATCAGCCGCGCCACCGCTTCCTGCACGGTCACCCTGCCGCGCACCAGATCCGCCACCGCAGCGCAAATCGGCAGATCAACGCCAAGCTGTGCCGCGCGCGCAACCAAGGCAGGCGCTGTCGCCACCCCTTCCGTGACACCCTGCCGCGCGGCGAGAATTTCCGTAAGGCTCTCCCCGCGCCCAAGCGCCATGCCGAGCGAGGTATTACGGCTGCCCGCCCCTGTTGCCGTCAGCAGCAAATCACCAAGCCCCGAAAGCCCTGCCACCGTATCGGCGCGCCCACCTAATGCGCTGGCGAGCCGCGCAATTTCCGCAAGCCCGCGCGTGATCAGCGCGGCGCGTGCATTCTCGCCAAGCCCTGCACCCATCACGGCGCCGGCGGCAATCGCGATCACATTCTTGGCGGCGCCGCCGATCTCGGCGCCTACCGGATCATCGCCGCCGTAAAGTCTGAACCCCGCCGACCCAAGCCGCGCCACGCCAAGCGCACGCAAGCCGGCATCATGGCTGGCGACCACAGCGGCAGCGGGCAGGCCGCGAGCGATTTCATGGGCGAAATTGGGGCCACTCAGCACGCCAGCAATGGCATCGGGGTGCGTTGCGTTCAGGATTTCAAGCGGCAGCATCAGGCTGCCTGCCTCCACCCCCTTGGCACAGATCAGCACCGGGGCGGGCAGCGCCGGCAGGCTGTTCAGCACAGGGCGCAGCGCCTGCGCCGGCACCACCAGCAGGATCAGCGCCGCACCATCCAGCGCCTGCCCTGCATCGGCGGTGATGCTGATACCCTCAGGCAAGGTCACGCCCGGCAGCAAGCGTTCATTCGCGCGGCTTTGTTGGATCAAGGCAGCGCGTGCTGGTTCGCGTGCCCAGAGCATGACACTTTGCCCTGCACGATTCGCCTGAATGGCAAGCGCAGTGCCCCAAGCGCCTGCGCCGATAATCGCGATGTGATCCTTCATGGCACGAGCCAGGTCACGGCACTGCCCGCGCCCGCCTCATCAGCGCCAAGGCCAGCCAGCAAGGCAGGCAGAATCTCGGCAGCGACTTCGGCAAAGCCTTGCGGGGGATTGGCGATAACCAACCCGCTGCCATTCAGCCTTTGCGGATCGGTCGGTTCGCGCAACCACAATTCAGCCGCAAGCAGCGGCGCCATGCCTGCTTCCATCAGCGCGTGATGAAAGCCGCGCACCGGCGCGCGATGCTTGATGGGATACCAGGCGGCGATGATGGCAGCGCGGAAGCGATGGCGCAGCATGGCCATGGCTTCCGTGATGCGCGCGTAATCACCTTCCTGTTCAAAGGGCGGGTCAATCAGCACCAGGCCACGCTTTTCGGGAAAAGGCGTCAGAGCGCGCAAGGCTTCCCACGCGTCACGCCTATGCACGGCAACCTGCGTATCGCGCTTGAAATATGCCTTGAGTTTGGCGTGATCTTCCGGGTGCAATTCCACCGCCATCAGCCGATCCTGCGCACGCAGCGCGGCGCGGATCAATGCCGGTGATCCTGGATAAAAGGCCGGGAAACCCGCGTGTTTCAAAGCTTCAAGAAATGGCGCCAGCGCCGGGTTGCTGCTGGCGGCCAGGCGCAGCGCCCCGCGCGCCGCTTCTCCCGTGCGGGTGGCTTCCGATGCAGCAAGATCATAGATGCCACAACCCGCATGGGTATCCAGCACCGCGAAGGGCGTGGGCTTGCGTTTGAGTGCCGCCAGCAGCGGCAGCAGCAAGCTGTGTTTGAGGCAATCCGCATGATTGCCGGCATGAAAGGCGTGGCGGTAATTCATGCCTCACCCAAAAGCATCGCGCGCAAGCCGCGCCAGATTGTCATGCCCCATGCGCGCATAGGTCAGCGGATGCGCCTTGGCGGGGTCTTGTTCGGCTTCCACCACCAGCCAGCCGGCATAGCCCGCTTCCGCCAAGGGCTTCAGCACCGCGGCGTAATCCACGCAACCATCGCCGGGCACGGTAAAGACGCCTTCAAGCACCGCCGCCAGAAAGGGAAGATCACGCGCCTTCGCGTCTTGCAGCACCGCCCTGTGGATATCCTTGCAATGCACATGGACAATCCGCGCTGCATGCTGGCGCGCCGCCAGCGCGGGATCACCGCCGGCAAAGGTCAGATGCCCGGTATCAAGCAAAAGCCCGACCTCAGGCCCGGTCAGCGCCATCAGTCGGTCAATCTCGGCCTGGGTTTCGATCACCGTGCCCATATGATGATGATAGGCAAGCCAGAGCCCGCGCGCCTTGAGCCGGCGCGCAAATTCCGCAATACGCGGCGCGAAAATCTCCCAATCGGCATCGGTCATGACGGGACGTTGTGACAAAGGGATAGTCTTTTCGCCGTGAATGGCGCGCGACACTTCCGCATGCACCATTACCTTGCAGCCCATCGCCACCAACAAGCTGATATGCGCTTCCGCAGCCGCCATTTCGGCATCCACATCGCGTTCGAGCAAACGCGAACCATACCAGCCGGATACCAGATCAAGCCCATGCCGCGCCAGAATCGGGCGCAGCACGGCGGCATCGCGCGGAAACTTATTGCCAAGCTCAAACCCCGCAAAGCCGGCCTGCTTGCCTTCGGCGAGGCAGGTTTCGAGCGGCGTGGCCGCGCCCAATTCCGGCATATCATCATTGGTCCAGGTGAGCGGATTGATCCCAAGACGGATACGCATGATCAGCCCCCTTCTGCCTGGTTGCGGCGCCTGGTTTCATAATCGCGGCGCGCGGCCTTTTGTGCAGAAGAATGCGGTGCCGCGCTGACCGGCACTTCCCACCAGGTGCCACCTCCGGATGTGCCGCTTTCCGGGTCTGTATCAATCACGATCACTTGCGTGCGCTTGGCGGCGAAGGCCGCGGGCAGGGCGGCTTCCAGCGCGGCGACATCACTGACCTTGCGCGCTTCTGCGCCCAAGGCCGCGGCATGGCCAGCGAAATCAATGCGCGGTGCGGTATCGGCCAGCAGATTATTGAAGGCGACGCCCCCCGTGCCGCGTTGCAGGCGATGGATGCAGCCAAAGCCGCGATTATCCAGAACAATGATCGTGAGCTTCGCACCCAGCGCGATGGAGGTTGCGATTTCGCTATTCATCATCAGATAACTGCCATCACCGACCATGACCACGACTTCACGTTCTGGCGCCGCGAGTTTCGCGCCAAGCCCCCCCGCGATTTCATAACCCATGCAGGAATAGCCATATTCCAAATGATAGCTGGTGCCATCCGACGCGCGCCACAGCTTGTGCAATTCGCCGGGCATGCCGCCGGCGGCGCAAACCACCATGCCATGGCGCGGCATGGCGCGATTGACCGCACCCAGAACCTGCGCGTCTGAGGGCAGGGCGGCGTTTTTGCTTTTGGGTGCGGCGGTGACGCAATCCACCACGCGTTGCCATTGCGCGATAGCGTTGCGCGCCTTGGCTTGCCATGCTTGCGGCGCGGCCCAGGCACCAAGCATTGTTGAAAGTGCGTCAAGCCCACGCGCGGCATCGGCCACCAAAGGCAGCGCCCCATGCTTATGCGCATCAAAACCCGAGACATTCAGGCCAATGATGCGCGCCTTTGGAAACAGCGCACGAGACCCGGTTGAGAAATCCTGCAACCGGGTGCCAATCGCCAGAACAACATCGGCCTTTTCAGCAAGCGCATTGGCCGCCGCCGTGCCGGTCACGCCGATCCCACCGAGGTTGCCCGGCGCATCCCAGGCAAGGCTGCCCTTGCCGGCCTGGGTTTCGGCATAAGGAATGCCGTGGCGCGCAACAAATTTCTCAAGCGCCGCTTCCGCGCGCGCATATTTCACGCCGCCGCCGATGATAATGATCGGGCGTTTCGCTTGCCCAAGCATCGCTGCGGCAGCGGCGAGTTCCCGCGCATCAGGCTCAGTCGCGCGCGGACGCCACAGGCGCTTGCGGAAAAAGGTGGCGGGCCAAGCCATGGCTTCTGTCTGCACATCCTGCGGGAAAGCCAGCGTGACGGGACCGCATTCGGCGGGATCGGTCAGCACCCGCATGGCGGCGGGAAGGGCGACCAGCAATTGCTCGGCGCGCGTGATGCGATCGAAATAGCGCGATACGGGCCGGAAGCAATCATTGGCGGAAAGCGTCCCATCGCCGGAATCCTCGATCTGCTGCAAGACCGGATCGGGGCGCCGGCTGGCAAAGACATCGCCAGGTAGCAACAAAAGCGGCAGGCGATTCGCATGCGCCACGGCCGCTGCCGTCACCATATTGGTCGCACCCGGCCCGATGGAACTGGTGCACGCCATGATGCGCCGCCGCGCATGGGTTTTGGCATAGGCAATCGCGGCCAGCGCCATAGCCTGTTCATTATGTGCGCGAAAGACTGGTAGCTTGCCGCGCTGCACTTCCAAAGCCGGCCCCAGCCCAGCGGCATTGCCATGGCCGAAAATCGCCCAGACGCCACCAAAAAGCGGCAGGGTTCGGCCTTCGATCTCGGTTTGCTGCGCTGCCAGAAAGCGAACCACGGCCTCGGCCGCGCTCAGAGTTAGGCTCGCCATGAAATCTCCTCGCCCGGGGGTATTGTCCCGCCTTTCCTGCGTGTTACGGTCATTGAAACCACCGCGCAAGAACCACCCAGGAAACGCCAGGCCAAACATGCTGACCTTCGCCCAATTCGGTGCCGGACGTATCGGCGCCATTCATGCCGGCAATCTTGCCGCATCCGGTCGCGCCAGGCTGAAGCATGTGGTGGATGTCAATGCCGAAGCGGCGGCAGTACTGGCCGGGCGCCATGGCGCACAGGTCAGTGATACCGCAAGCGCTTTGGCCGACCCGGAAGTCGGCGCGGTGATCATCGCGTCTTCCACCGATACCCATGCTGATCTGGTGATTGCCGCGGCGCGCCAGGGCAAGGCGATATTCTGCGAAAAGCCGATTGATCTTGCGCTGCCGCGCGTGGATGCCTGCCTTGCTGAGGTAGCGAAGGCGGGCGTGCCCATGCTGATTGGTTTCAATCGGCGCTTTGATCCATCCTTCGCGGAACTGCATCGCCGTATCGCTGCCGGCGCGATTGGCGCGGTGGAGCAAGTGATCATCACCAGCCGCGACCCGGCACCGCCGCCGATTTCCTATGTGAAAGTCTCGGGCGGATTGTTCCGTGATATGACCATTCATGATTTCGATATGGCGCGCTGGATGTTGGGTGAGGAACCGCATGAGGTCTTTGCCTATGGCGCCAATCTGGTGGATCAGGCGATTGGCGCTGCCGGCGATATAGATAGCGCCATGGTGCTGCTGCGCACACCAAGCGGGCGCATGGCGCATATCAACAATAGTCGGCGCGCCAGCTATGGCTATGACCAGCGCGTGGAGGTTTTTGGTAGTGCCGGACGCTTGCTGGCCGGCAATCGCACAGCAACCACGGTGGAATTGGCCGATGGTCAGGCGGTCGCTTCCGACAAGCCGTTGCATTTCTTTCTGGAACGCTATGCCGATGCCTATCGCATCGAATTGGCGGCCTTCATTGATGCGGTGCTGAACAAGACGCGAATGCCCGTTGGCGCGGAAGATGGCCGCCGCGCCCTGGTTTTGGCGGAGGCCGCCAATGCGTCGCTTGGCAGCGGCAAGCCAGTGATCCTGTGATGGGCGCGCTGCCGAAAATCTCGCTCGCTGGGCGGCATATCCTGATCACGGGTGGCACGCAGGGCATCGGAGAGGGCTGTGCTTTAGCGGCGGCTGAGGCTGGCGCCGCCGCCATTACCATCACGGGCCGGCATGAGGCGCGCGGCGCCGCGGTGGTGGCGAAACTCCACGCGCTTGGCCTGCGCGCGCATTTCCACGCGGCTGATCTGACTGATCCCGAAGGTGTCGCGCGTATCATTCCGGATGCTGAAGAAAAGCTTGGTCTGGTGGATGGGCTGATCAATGCGGCCGGGCTCACGGATCGCGGTACCATCCTCGATACGCCAGTGGCGCTTTGGGATCGGCTTTTTGCGGTGAATGCGCGCGCGCCTTTTCAATTGACCCAGGCGATGGCGCAACGCCTTGGGGAAGCAAAACGCCCCGGCGCCATCGTGAATATCATCACCATGTCGAGCCATGGTGGCCAGCCTTTCCTGACCGCCTATGCCGCTTCCAAGGGCGCGCTTGCGACACTCACCAAGAATACCGCGCTTGGCCTCAGGCCCCTGCGCATTCGCGTCAATGGCATCAATCTTGGCTGGGCGGATACGCCGGGCGAACATGTGATCCAGCAGCGTGACGGTAATCCGCCCGATTGGCTGCCCAAGGCCGAAGCCGCGCAGCCTTTCGGTCGCTTGATCAGGCCCGCCGATGTGGCGGGGCTTGCCGTTTATCTGCTGTCCGACGCCGCCGAGATGATGACGGGTGCCCTGGTGGATTTCGATCAGAATGTGATGGGGGCCTATACGTGAACGCCGCCGAATTGCAGCGCCGCCTGACGCTCTTGGCGCCTATTGCGCGGGATGCCGCCGCCCTTGCCGCGCGGCTGCGCGATGAAGGCAAGGGTGCGGCGCGCTTGAAGGGCGCGCAGGATGTCCTGACCG
>JADCGG010000053.1 GCA_020249125.1 Roseomonas sp.
CGTGAGGGCTTTCGCGTCAATAATGAACGTGTGGCCAATCGGCCCATGGTGGATGGCCATATCGGCAAGATGTTCGCGTCCCTGACCCGCGATGAATGCGCGGCCAAACTGCGCCGCGCCAATACGGCCTTCGGCTTCATCAATGATTGCGGCGGCCTGCGTGATCATCCGGCGCTGCGCCGCGTGACGGTTGAAACCGAAAAAGGGCCCGTCAAAATCGGTGCGCCACCGGCCAAGCTTTCCGATGGCGCAAGGAGCCTCGGCCCGGTGCCGCGGCTTGGCGAACATTCGGCGGCGATCCGTGCGGAATTCGGCGCCTGAAACGGGCAGGGGGCTGGATTTCGCGCCGCCCCTCGCCAATCTCGTTGTCCATCACTTCAGTCCGGGGATTTCCATGCAACGTCGTGACATTCTGGGCCTGGCCGGCGCTGCCGCGCTGGCGCCTTTCGCAAAACCCGCCCTGGCGCAAGCCTGGCCGAGCGGCCCTGGCCGCATCATCGTGCCCTTCGCCGCCGGTGGCCCCACCGATATTCCGGCGCGGCTTTTGGCGGATGAGAAATCCAAGTTCCTGCCCTCTCGCCTGGTGGTGGAAAACCGCACCGGGTCGGGCGTGGTGATCGGCACGGATTTGGTGAGCAAGGCGCCGAAGGATGGGCAGACCATTCTTTACACCACCATCGCCCATGCCTGCCTGCGCGCGCTGTTTGATCGCCTGCCTTTTGACCCGGTCGCGGATTTCACGCCGGCGGCCTATATTGGGCAGATCCCGATGATCATGCTGGTCAATAAGGATTTGCCCGCGCGCAACCTGCCGGAATTGATTGACCTGCTGCGCAAGAATCCTGGCAAGTATGACTATGCCTCCAGCGGCAATGGCGGCGCGGTGCATTTGGCGAGTGAATTGTTCCTGCATATGGCGGGCGGGCTGAAGGTGAACCACATCCCCTTCCGCGGGTCATCGGCGGCCATGCCGGAAGTGCTTTCCGGGCGTATCCCGATCATGCTGGATGTGGCCGCGGCGGCGCTGCCCTACATGCAGCGCGGCGAATTGCGCGCACTCGCCATCAGCACCAAGGACCGCATGCCTTATGCGCGTGACCTGCCGACCTTCATCGAAGGCGGTGTCGCGGGGTATGAGGCCTATACGTGGCACATGGCGCTTGTGCCGGCGGGCACGCCTGCGGCGACCGTGCAGGCCATCAATGCCGCCTATAACCGCGCGCTGTCGCAGGAAAGCGTGAAGAACAAGCTCGCGGAAATGACCATGGAGGTCACCACCAACAGCACGCCGGAAAGTGCCGCTCGTTTCCTTGCGTCTGAGATGGCGAAGTGGGAGCCGATCATCCGCGCCGCCGGCATCAAGCCGAACTGATGTGTGGCGGGCCGGGGAGCAATCCTCGCCCGCTTCATCAGCCAATTAAAGGATTAGGACCATGGCCAATCTGCCGGCCTCCATGAATTTTATTGACCACGGCAAGGGTGGCGGGCCAGAGGTTCTGGTCCCGGCGCGAACCGCACTCCCTGTACCGGCGGCGGATGAGGTGCTGATCCGCGTCATGGCAACGGGCGTCAATCGCCCGGATGTGGCGCAGCGCGAAGGCAGCTACCCGCCACCGCCTGGCGCCTCGCCTATTATCGGCCTGGAATGCGCCGGAGAGGTCGTGGCGGTTGGTGCTTCGGTCACGCGCTATCGTGTGGGGGATCCTGTTTGTGCGCTAACCAATGGCGGCGCCTATGCCGAATATTGCGCCGCGCCTGAAGCGCAAACGCTGCCCTGGCCCAAGGGCTATGATGCTTTACACGCTGCTGCGCTGCCTGAGACCTATTTCACTGTCTGGGCCAATCTGTTCGGCCATGGCCGGCTGGCGGCGAATGAGACCGTGCTGATCCATGGTGGCACTTCGGGCATTGGTGTCACCGCCATTCAATTGGCCAAGGCTTTCGGTGCGCGGGTCATCACCACCGCAGGAAATGCGACGAAATGCGCTGCCTGTCTGGAATTGGGCGCCGATGCCGCGATTGACTACCGCACCCAGGATTTCGCCGCGGAAGTAAAGCGCCTGACCGATGGCAAGGGCGTGGATGTGATCCTGGATATGGTCGGCGCCGATTACTTCGGGCGTAATCTGCAAAGCCTGGCGCGCGATGGCCGCCTGGTGATCATTGCCTTCCTGGGTGGCTTCAAGACGGAAGCGGATTTGCGCCCCATCATGGTCAAGCGCCTGACCGTCACGGGCAGCACCATGCGCCCGCGCACCACGGCTGAGAAGGGCGAGATCGCATCAGCGCTGGCGGCCAAGGTCTGGCCAATGCTGGAAGCCGGCAAGGCGGGCCCGCGCATTTTCCAAACCTTCCCGCTGGCGGAAGCGGCGGCGGCGCATCGGCTGATGGAAAGCAGCGCCCATATCGGCAAGATCATGCTGAAGGTTGCCGATTAGGCGCTGCGTTTGTTCTATCTCCTCCTGCTGGCCGCGTTGGGCTGCGCGCTTTTGCTCTGGCGCCAGCCGCGCGGGGCGGGCAGGGCGCTGACGGCAGGGGCCGGCGTTTTGTTCCTCGCCGGCGCCCTGATGCTGCTCTTGCGGCGCGGTTTTCTGCCTGGTCATGGGCCGCGCCGCTGGACGGGTAATGGTTAACTTCGCCCGTTTACCAAAAACCTGTTTTCCAACAAACAAAAAATAGGCTTTTATGGTGCTGAGGGAGTCGCGCCTTCGGCGAAACCCCTTCGAGAATTAGGCTTGGGGGCACGCCATCACGCGATGAGGTCATCGCTGCATCTATTGTTTTTTGCCATTGTCCTCTTTGGCGGCGCTTGGCCTATCACCAAGGCGGCTGTCTCGGATGCTTGCCCAATGTGGTTCGGCTTCGGTCGGGCAGCGCTGGCCACCATTGCCGCCGGCCTTTTGCTGGCGGTGCTGCGGCGCCTCCACCTGCCGAAGCGCGAGGATTTGCCGACCGTTTTTGCTGTCGGCATTCTGCAATTGGGCGGGTTTTTCGTCCTTGCCCATGCCGCAGTCGCGCTGGTGGAGGCGGGACGCACCGCGATCATTTCCGCCGTTGTGACATATTGGCTTATTCCCTTGTCCATGCTGGTGATGGGGGAGCAGGTTTCCGGTCGCCGCTGGATGGCGGCGCTATTGGGGCTTGGCGGCATCATGGTTCTGGCCGGCCCCTGGGCAGTGGATTGGACCGCGCCGGGGCAATTAGCAGGGCATGGCATGCTGATCGTCGCCGCGCTGCTCTGGAGCATCGCCATCATTGTGACGCGTCGCTTTCCACCCAAATCCCCAATGTTTGACCTGCTACCCTGGGCCTTTTCCATTGGTGCGCTGGTCATCCTGCCCTTCGCGCTGATGAGCCCAAGAGTCCCGGCGATTGGCCCCTCGGCCTGGCCCTATTTGCTTTATATCGGGCTGATCGTGGCACCCATCGGCACCTGGTGCGTGGTGGAGGTTGGGCGGCGCCTGCCGGGCGCGGTGGCCTCGGTCGCGTTTTTATTGGTGCCGGCCTTTGGGGTATTTGTCTCCACCCTTTGGCTCGGGGAGCCCTTCGGCTGGGATATGATGCTGGGCGGCGGGTTGATTGTGGGATCGGTCGTGCTGGCGGCGTCGGAATAGATGCGGCTGCAAGCGCTGGAAGCCGGGCAGGGGCCGCCCTTGGTGCTGCTGCATGGCCTGTTTGGCTCCGCGCGTAATTGGGGCGCGGTGCAGAAGGCGCTGGCGGCTGAATACCGCGTGGTGGCGCTGGATTTGCGCAATCATGGCGCCTCCCCTCATGCGCCTGGCATGGGCTATGCCGTGCAAGCCGAGGATGTCGCGGAAACCTTGGCCGCGCTTGGTATCGAAAATGCCGCGCTGCTTGGCCATTCCATGGGCGGCAAGGTGGCCATGATGCTGGCGCTGACACAGCCTGAAATGGTGGGGCGCCTGATCATCGCCGATATCGCCCCGCGCCCCTATCCGCCCGCCTTGCGCACCGTGGTGGCTGCTATGCAGGCGGTGCCATTGCATGCGGGCCTGACCCGTGCGGAAGCCGATCAGGCCTTACGCGCCGCCGTGCCGGAAGCGCCGATCCGAAGCTTTCTGTTGCAGAATCTCCGCTTTGAAACTGCGCCGCCAGGCTGGCGCATCGGCCTTGCTGAAATTGCTGCCGCCATGCCGGAAATCGAGGATTTCGCGCCACCACAAGGCGCGCGATTTGATGGCCCGGCGCTCGCCATGGGGGGCGTGCTTTCACCCTATATCCGCGCCGAGGATCACCCGGCGTTTCGCGCGCTGTTTCCACGCATTGGCTTTGCCAGCATCGCGCGCGCCGGCCATTGGCTGCATGCCGAAAACCCGGAAGGCTTCATGGCGGCGCTGGTGGATTTTCTGCGGGCTTGATCCGGCGCAAGATCATCGCCTGACCTGTGCGCGATAAACTCAAGCAACAGCGCGCCAGCAACAAGGAAACGGCTTTTCATGCGCTACGCCATCCTGGCCGATATCCATGCCAATCGGCAGGCGCTGGAAGCCTGCCTCGTGCATCTGGCCGGCCAGCGCATTGATCGGCTGATCTACCTTGGCGACATGGTCGGATATGGCGCCGATCCGAATTGGGTGCTGGATCAGGTGCGCACGGATATCGCGCGCGGCAGGGCGGAAGCCTTGCTCGGCAATCATGAAGAAGCGGTGCTGGCTTCCAAGGCCAGCGGCATGAATGCGGTGGCTGAAGCGGCCATTGCTTGGCAGCGCGGCAGGCTTGCCGCCGATGAACGCGCCTTCATGGCCGCCTTGCCTTTGACGATCGAAGCGGATGGCATCCACTTCGTTCATGCCGACCCGGCAGCGCCGGCGCGCTGGAATTATGTGACCGATACGGCGAGCGCCGCGCAAAGCCTGAAGGGCAGCAAGGCCGTGCTGAGTTTCTGCGGCCATGTGCATCGCCCGGCGCTCTATGGAGAAAATGGCGCGGGCAGGATCATCGCCTTTCGTCCCCCCGCCAATGAAGCCGTGCCGCTGCTCAGGCCGCGGCGCTGGCTTGCGGTGATGGGCGCGGTGGGGCAGCCGCGCGATGGCAATCCCGCCGCCTGCTATGGCATTTTCGATAGCGCTACCGCCGAATGCACCTGGCAGCGCGTGCCTTA
This sequence comes from Roseomonas sp., assembly GCA_020249125.1. Classification (GTDB taxonomy): domain Bacteria; phylum Pseudomonadota; class Alphaproteobacteria; order Acetobacterales; family Acetobacteraceae; genus Neoroseomonas. Next base: position 5,123 of record JADCGG010000053.1, read on the forward strand.
TGATGTGGAAGCCGCCGCCGCCGCCATCCGCGCCGCCGGCCTGCCCGAGCCCTTGGCGGCGCGGCTTTCGCGGGGAGAATGAAGCATGGCCGCCAGCAAACTCACCCAAGGCAGCGTGATTGATGGCTTCACCCTTGGCCCGCTTTTGCACCGCGGCGGCATGGCGAGCCTCTACGGCGTGACCCATCCGGATTGGCCCGATCTGCCGCTGCTGATGAAAATCCCGAAACTCAATTCGGGTGAGGACCCGGCGGCGATTGTCTCCTTTGAGATGGAGCTGATGATCCTGCCGCGCCTGACCGGCCCACATGTGCCGCGCTGCATCGCGACCAAGGGGTTTGAGGCCGAGCCCTATATCGTCATGGAACGGATTGAAGGCGCATCGCTGCTGCCGCTGCTGGAAAAACTGCCGCTACCTTTTGAGGAGGTTGCGGATATCGCCTCACGCATCGCGCAGGCGTTGGATGATTTGCATCGCCAGAACGTGGTGCATCTGGACATCAAGCCATCCAATATCCTGCGCCGGCCCAATGGCGCGGTGGTGCTGGCGGATTTCGGCCTGGCGCATCATGCCAGGCTGCCCGATCTGATGCAGGAGGAATTTCGCCTGCCCTATGGCACCGCGCCCTATATGGCGCCCGAACAGATCATGGGCGTGCGTGGCGACCCGCGCAGCGACATCTTTGCGCTTGGCGCGCTGATGTATTTCTTCACCACTGGCACCAGGCCCTTTGGCGATCCGCAACGGTTGAAGGGCTTGAAGCGCCGCATCTGGCGCGACCCGGATCCTCCCATTGCGCTACGGCCAGATTGCCCGGAATGGCTGCAAGAAATCATTCTGCGCTGCCTGGAGGTGGACCCGGCGCGGCGCTATCCCAGCGCGGCGCAATTGGCCTTTGATCTGACGCACCACACGCAAGTCGCACTCAGCGCGCGCGCGGCCAAGCGCAAGCGCGATGGCTGGGCGGCGGTGCTGCGCCGGCGCTTCAACCCGGAAGCGCAGCCAGTGTTTCGCCTGCCCAAAGCCGCCGCGCGGGCGCAAAGCCAGGCGCCGATCATGGCGGTGGCGATTGATTTGCAGGAAGCTGAGCCAGGGCTTGCCGATAATTTGCTGCAAGCCGCCAGGCGCATCCTGCCAAGCCTGCCCGGCGCACGGTTGGCCTGCTTGCATGTGCAAAAGACCAGCCTGATCGGGCTTGATGAGGACACGGACAAGGAAGGGCGCAATCGCCACGCGCTTGCCATCGCCGCGCTGAAGCATTGGGCATCTCCGCTTGGCCTGCCGGAAGAAAGTGTCACTTTCCACGTGCTGGAAGCGGTCGGCGTCGCCGGCGCCATACTGGATTATGCTGCGGAAAACCGCGTGGATCACATTGTGCTGGCCGCGCGCCCGCCAACCGCGCGCAGGCGTTGGCTTGGTTCCGTTTCCGCCGAGGTGGCGGAAAAGGCCGAATGTTCCGTCACCGTGGTGCGCCCGCGCCGGGCAGCGCGGGAGGAAGCCTGAAAGCGCCTCAGCCCCGCCGCTTCGCGAGCCAGGCTTCCATCCGATTCAACGCTTCCTCCATCACCGCATCGCCTTTGCAGAAGGCAAAACGCGCGTAATGCGATGGCGCATCTTCGCTGGCGTAGAAGGCGGTTACCGGAATGGCGGTGACCTTCGCTTCTTCCGTGAGTGTGCGGCAAAAGGCGACATCATCGCCATTGAAGCCGAGCGGGCGGAAATCTGTGGTGATGAAATAGGAACCCTTGGTCGGCAGCACGTCAAAGCCAAGCCGCGCGAGCCCCGCGCCGAGCTTGTCCCGCTTCGCCTGCAAATGCGTCGAAAGCCCATTGAAATAGGCATCATCCTTCATCAGCCCCACGGCCACACCGCGTTGCAGATTGGGCGCGGTGGTGAAGGTAAGATTTTGATGCGCCTTCGTCACATTTTGCGCCAGGCTGCGCTCCGCGGTGATATAGCCAATCTTCCAGCCAGTCAGCGAAAAGGTCTTGCCCGCACTGCCAACCCGCATGCAGCGTTCACGCATGCCGGGCAGCGTCATCAGCGGAATATGCTTGGCGCCATCAAAAGTGAGGTGTTCATAGACCTCGTCGCAAATCGCGTAGCAATCATGTTCTTCCAAAAGCCCCGCGATGAAGCCGAGTTCTTCGCTGGTAAAAACCTTCCCGGTCGGGTTCATCGGCGTATTCAGCAAAATCGCCTTGGTCTTGGGGCCGAAGGCGGCGGCCAATTCGGCCCTCGGCAGCGCCCATTCCGGCGGGCTGAGGCGCACCAGCTTCGGCACCGCCCCCAGCAGCCGCACCACCGGCAGATAGGTGTCGTAAAGCGGTTCAATCAGCACGCATTCATCGCCGGGGTTCAGCACGGCCATGAGGCAGGCGGTGATCGCCTCAGTGGCGCCTGATGTCACCACCACCTCGGCATTCGGGTCGGCGTCAATGCCATAGAAGCGCTTATTGTGATGCGCGACCGCCTGGCGAAGCTCCGGCACGCCGCTCATGGGCGGGTATTGGTTGCGCCCATCCAAAAGCGCGGCGGCGGCGGCATGGATCACATCGGCGGGGCCATCATAATCGGGGAAACCCTGGCCCAGATTGACGGCGCCATGCTGATTGGCGAGTGCCGACATGACGGTGAAGATGGTGGTGCCGATACCGGAAAGAACGTCGTTTTGCGGCTTCATCTGCCTTGCCTGAGTGCTGAAGATTCTGGGCTGGGCGCCGCCAGCCCCGCTCTGGCTTATGGGGTGGGAAGGGGCGGGGGGCAAGTCATCCGAGCGCATGATTAAATTTAGTGCAATTAGGCCAAAAAATGGGCGGCCGCTGCCCAGAAAAGCGATTTTTCTGCCGCGCCGCGATTGTCGCCCCCCATGCCCCATGCCATATGCCGCGCCGAAAGGCGGCATCATTGCCCGCCAATCAATGCGGGCGCGGCCTCTAGCAAGGGATGGAGCGGGAGCGATGAAGAAGATTGAAGCCATCATCAAGCCCTTCAAGCTGGATGAGGTGAAGGATGCGCTGCATGAAATTGGCTTGCAGGGCCTGACAGTCATCGAAGCGAAAGGGTTTGGTAGGCAGAAGGGCCATACGGAGCTTTATCGCGGCGCCGAATATGTCGTGGATTTCCTGCCCAAGGTGAAGGTGGAAGTGATTTGCAGCGACGACATGCTGGACCGCGCCGTTGAGGCCATTCAGGCCGCCGCCCGCACGGGCCGGATCGGCGATGGCAAGATTTTTGTATCAGATATCGCGGAAGTGATCCGCATCCGCACCGGGGAACGGGGCGAAGACGCGGTCTGAGGGTTGAAAGTTTCGCCCAACCCCCTTCGGCAGGGGGCCAAAGGGCGAGGAACGGCGGGGCAATCCCCATGCCGTGCCAGAACAAGCCAGCCGGATGCCCTGAAGGGCAGCCAGCCGGTGCCGGACTGGGCCGCGAGGTACCGAAATCGCGGTTCGGGGCAGTTTCTTTCGGGGTTCGCTAGCAGGGAATAGGATCGCAGAGTATGGCCAAGAAGCCAGCAGCCGCCGCGGGTGGCAATGCCGTCTCCAAGGTGATGGAGATGATCAAGGAACATAGCGTGGAATATGTGGATTTCCGTTTCACGGATCCGCGCGGCAAGTGGCAGCACACCGCCCAGCATGTTTCCACGATTGAGCCGGAAATCTTCGAAGAAGGGATCATGTTTGATGGTTCCTCCATCGCGGGTTGGAAGGCCATCAATGAATCCGACATGATCCTGATGCCGGATGCCACCACCGCCGTGATGGACCCCTTCTCGGCCAAGCCGCAGATGATCCTGTTCTGCGACATTTATGAGCCTTCCACCGGCCAGCGCTACAACCGCGACCCGCGTTCCACGGCGAAGAAGGCGGAAGAATATCTGAAGTCCACCGGGATCGGCGACACCGCCTTTTTCGGCCCGGAAGCGGAATTCTTCGTGTTCGACAATGTGAAGTTTGGCACGGGCGGCAATTTCGGCCATTACTCGCTGGATAGCGTTGAAGGCCCCGGCGCCAATATGAAGGACTTCCCGGAAGGCAATATGGGCCACCGCCCGGGCGTGAAAGGTGGCTATTTCCCCGTGCCGCCGGTGGATAGCGAACAGGATCTGCGCGCTGAGATGCTCTCCACCATGGGTGAGATGGGCCTGCC
>JADCGG010000054.1 GCA_020249125.1 Roseomonas sp.
ACGGCGATGCGCAGGAACTTGCCCTGATCACCCTTGGCGTAAAGCGCGCGCAGCCGTTCGGCGGCAACTTCGCTCAGTGACATCAGCGGCGGCAGCGCGCGCCGCGCGGGTTTGGCTTCGATGCTTGCATTCATGCCATCACCTCAAAACATATTGAGCGCGAGACGCGCATCTTCGCTCATGCGCGAATGATCCCAGGGCGGGTCCCACACCACTTCCACCAGCACATCGGTAACGCCTTCAAGCCCGCGCACGGCTTCTTCTACCTGGTTCGGCAATTCCTGCGCGGAAGGGCATGATGGCGTGGTGAGTGTCATTTCCACCTTCACCTTGCCGTCATCACCGATTTCAATCGCGTAGATCAGGCCGAGTTGATAGATATCCACCGGGATTTCCGGGTCAAACACGGTGGATATCGCGCTGATCACGGCATCTTCTGAAACCGGCTGTGCGGGTGGCCTTACTTCGCCCTCAGGCGTCCAGGCAGCATGGACCGGGGCTTCGGTCTTGGTGGTATCGTCACTCACTGCTCGCCTCCTTCGCGCCGGCAAGGGCGGCGTTCAGCGTATGCCAGGCAAGTGTGGCGCATTTCACGCGGCTTGGGAATTCATGCACGCCCGAAAGCGGTGTCAGCCTTTCCATGGCGTCTTCCAGCGAAGCCGCGCAGGTCGGGCATTGGCCGGTCATCGCCAAATCGCGAAAGGCTGTGCCAAGCGCCTGCGCTTCTTCCGGCGTCTTCCCCTTCACGGTTTCTGTCATCAACGAGGCGCTGGCCATGGAAACCGCGCAGCCGCGGCCCTGAAACGCTGCATCGGCGATATGCCCATCCGGTGTCATTTTCAGGAATAATTCCATGCGGTCGCCGCACATGGGGTTATCGCCGCGTGATGTACGGTCCGCATCTTCCAGACGACGGAAATTGCGCGGCTTGCGGCCATGATCCAGGATCACTTCCTGATACAAATCGCGCAAATCGCCGAAGAAATCATTGCCGCTCATGCAAAGAACTCCCGCGCTTTCACCAGCGCGCCGGCCAGATAATCCACTTCTTCCGGCGTGGTATAAAGCCCGAAGGAAGCGCGCGCCGTGCCCTGTTCAACACCAAAGCGCGTATGCAAGGGCTCCGCACAATGCCGCCCGGCGCGGATGCAAATCCCGGCGCGATCCAGCAGCGTGGAAAGATCATGCGGATGCGCATTGTCCAGCGAGAACGCAAAAACCCCGCCACGATCCTGCGCGCGGCCCAATAGCGTCAGCCCCGGCACGTCTGACAGTTTCCGCATGGCATGATCCACCAAGGCGCGTTCATGCGCTTCAATGGCGGGCATGCCAATTGCGGTGACGTAATCAATCGCCGCATGCAGGCCAACGGCTTCAATGATGGCGGGCGTGCCGGCTTCAAACCGCGCGGGCGGCTTGGCCCAGGTGGATTTTTCGAAGCTGACACTTTCAATCATATCGCCGCCACCCAGGAAGGGTGGCATGCGGTCCAGATGTTCAAGCTTGGCCCACAAAACGCCAATGCCCGTCGGCCCGTAAAGCTTATGGCCGGTGAAGCAGTAGAAATCGCAGCCAATGGCAGCAACATCCACGCGCCGATGCACCACGGCCTGCGATCCATCCAGCAGCACCTTGGCGCCATGCGCATGGGCCAAAGCCACCACACGTTCCACGGGCGTGACGGTGCCGAGCACATTGGACATATGCGCCAAAGCGACCAGCCCAACCTTGCCATCGGCAAGCTTGGCGGCCAGGTCTTCCATGTCCAATTCGCCGGAATCCGTCACGCGGCAAACGCGCAAGGCATTGCCGCGATCATCGCGCAGCATCTGCCAGGGCACGATATTTGCATGGTGTTCCAATTCGGAAATCAGCACCGCCTGGTCCGGGCGCAACACGCCACGGCCCCAGCTATGCGCCACCAAATTGATCGCTTCCGTGCTGTTGCGCGTGAAGACCACTTCCCGCGCATCCGGCGCATTGATGAAGCGCGCCACCGCACCGCGCGCGGCTTCATAGGCATCAGTCGCCAACTCGGAAAGCCGATAGGCGCCGCGATGCACATTGGCGTAGGCGGTTTCCATGCAGCGCGTCATCGCTTCAATCACCGCGCGCGGCTTTTGCGCACTCGCCCCAGAGTCCAGAAAGACCAGCGGCTTGCCATGCTGCGGCTGAGACAGGATCGGGAAATCCTGCCGGATGCGCTGGACATCAAAGCTCATTATGCCGCCCCATGCTTGGCCCACCAGCCATCCACCGTGGCGGTCAGCGCTTCGCGCAGCGTTTCATCTTCCAGCCCTTCAAAGGCTTCATGCAAAAACGCCTGCACGAGCATGGACCGCGCCTGATCCGCCGGCACGCCACGAGACCGCAGATAGAAAAGACTATCCGCATCCAAGGCGCCGATGGTGGCACCATGGCTGCACTTCACGTCATCGGCATAGATTTCAAGCTGCGGCTTGCTATCCATTTCCGCGTCTTCGGAAAGCAGCAGCGCCTGGTTCATCTGATAGCCATCGGTCTTTTGCGCTTCACGCCGCACCAGGATCTTGCCCTGGAAAACCCCGCGCGATTGGCCTGCCAAAACGGTCTTGCATGTCTGCCGACTGGCGCAATCAGGTGCTGCGTGATCAAGCGCGGTGGTGGTATCCACCAGCGCGCGTCCTGCCGTCAATTGAGCCGTGTTCATATGGCAGGAAGCCTTCGGCCCGGTCAGCGCCGCATGGATTTCCATGCGCGTCAGCCTGGCACCGGCGGCCACTGCCATGGTGTCATAACGCGCCTCGGCCGCGATGCGCGCATGGATCATGGAAAGATGAAACGCCGCATCACCTTCGGCCTGCGCACGGCCATGGGTCAGCACCGCACCTTCTGCCAGATCAATCTCAAACACCGGATTGTGCAGATATTGCGCGCCGCCACCGAGGGCGCTTTCCAGCAAGGTGAGTTTGGCGCCCGCGCCAAGCCGGATCAGATGGCGCGGATGGAAGGCGAAAGGCCGGCCCGGATCAACGGCGATGGACAGCAATTCCAAATGCCCGCCATCCACGCCCGCCGGCACATCCAGCAAAAGCCCATCTTCAAACATCAGCGTATTCAGCGCGGTCATCGGGTGTTCGGCTTGCGGCGCCAAGGCGCCCAGCATCCCTTCCAGCGCACCCAAATGCTGCGCCACAGACGCCGCGCGATAGGCAAGCCCATCCAGCGCCGAAAGATCAGCGCGAAAGCACCCATCCACAAACACCGCCCGTGCTGCGCAACGCGCCGCAGGCAGCGTGAGCGCGCCTTCAACCGCGGTCAGCGGCTCGGCAAAGCCGGCCTGCGCCACCGGCGAAAGATCGGTATACTTCCAAGCTTCAACGCGCCGCGTCGGGAAGCCGCGCGCCGCCACATGCGCCGCCGCATCCGCGCGCAGCGCTGCCAGCCAAGGTAACCGAGCGCCCGGCAAATGATCCTTGAGGCCCTGATAGCGCGCGAGGAAACCCGCCGCGCCTGGTTGCGTCGCCGCTGTCACGCCGCGGCCTGGATGGCGCCGTAACCCTGCGCTTCCAGCTCCTTCGCCAATTCCGGCCCGCCCGAGCGCACAATGCGCCCGCCCATCAGCACATGAACGCGATCCGGCACGATGTAATCCAACAGCCGCTGATAATGCGTAATGACCAGCGCGGAGAAATTCGGACCACGCATCGCGTTCACGCCTTCCGCCACGATCTTCAGCGCATCAATATCAAGCCCGCTATCGGTTTCATCCAGAATGGCGAGCTTCGGTTGCAGCAGTGCCATTTGCAGGATTTCATTGCGCTTCTTCTCGCCGCCCGAAAAGCCGACATTCACACCACGCTTCAGCATTTCGTCATTCATCGAAAGTGCCTTCATGCGTTCGCGCGCCAGCTTCAGGAATTGCATGGCATCCAATTCACTTTCGCCCTTGGCGCGACGAATGGCATTCAGCGCAGTGCGCAGAAAAGTCGCATTGCCAACACCGGGCAATTCCACCGGATATTGGAAGGCGAGAAACACACCGACGGCGGCGCGTTCTTCCGGTTCCATCGCCAGCAAGTCTTGGCCATTCAGCAGGGCCTCTCCGCCCGTTACCTCATAGCCATCGCGGCCCGACAGCACATAGGACAGCGTGGATTTTCCGGAACCATTCGGCCCCATAATCGCATGCACTTCCCCGGGCGGCACCGCCAAATCAATGCCCTTCAGAATGGGCTTGCCATCAATCTCAGCTGTCAGTCCCTTGATTTCCAACATCACCCAACGCTCCCTTCGAGCGAAATCTGC
>JADCGG010000055.1 GCA_020249125.1 Roseomonas sp.
AAGCCATTGGGCAGGGTTTCATCCAGCCAGAACATCTGGCAGCGTGTGCCAAGGCAGAAGCCCAGTTCAGGAATAGCCGGTGAGGATTGCAGCCAGCCCGCCGAAGGTGTCGCGCTCACCATATTCCCGGCACTATCAATCACATCCACATGGCAGGTATCGCCGCCCGCGGCGCCGAGGCGCGATACGGTGGGTTCTCCGCTGCCGGCAGCGGCGGCCATTTCCTGCGCGCGGCGAATGGCAGCGGCGTAATCGGTGCGCGGGGCGCGGCCATCGGGCGAACCAGGGCGGAATTCCATACTGGCGGCAGCGCCAATCAGCGCACGGCGCGCAGCGTTATAGGCGGGCGACAGCAAGGTTGCCAGCGGCACATCAACGAAATTCGGATCGCCGTAAAACGCCTCGCGATCCGCAAAGGCAAGCTTCATCGCTTCCGCCACCAGATGGATGAAATCCGCGCCCAGCGGGTCCATCGCGGCAATGTCATCGCCGGCAATCAAGGCAAGGGTTTGCAACATGGCCGGCCCTTGGCTCCAGGGGCCGCATTTCAGCACGCGATGGCCGTGATAATCCAAGCCCAGCGGCGCTTCGATGCCGGCGGACCAATGCGCCAAATCCTGGCCATTCAGCACGGCGCGATGGCGCCGGCCTGATGTGTCCATCGCTTCCGTTGTGCGGCAGAAACGGTCAATCGCTTCCGCGACAAAGCCGCGATACCAGGCACGTCGCGCGGCTTCAATTTGCGCCACGCGATCCCCGCCGGCGGCCTCAGCCTCTCGCACCACGCGTTCATAGGTATCGGCAAGCGTCGGGTTGGCATAAAGCCCGCCCGGCGTCGGCCCACCATTGCGCAGCCAAAGTGCGGCCGAGGTTTTCCATTCCGCCTCGAACAATGGCCTTACGGAATCAATCGTGGCGCGTACGCGCGGCACCATGGGGGCGCCGTGGCGCGCATAGCCAATGGCATAGGCCAGGATATCGCGCGGCTGCCAGGTGCCGTGATCCCGCAGCATCAGCATCCAGGCGTCAAAGGCGCCGGGAATGGGCGCGGCCAGCATGCCGGTGCCGGGCATGATTTCATGCCCCAGGCTTTTCATCAGGCCGACATTCAGGCCGGCAGGGGCGGGGCCCTGGCCGCAAATCGCCTGTTGCTGGCCGGTGCGCGCGCTATGCAGCAGAATGGGGCAATCACCGCCCGGCCCGTTCAAATGCGGTTCCACGATTTGCAGCGTGAAGCCGGCCGCGGCGGCGGCATCAAAGGCATTGCCGCCGCGTTCCAGCACCGCCATGCCGACCTGGGAAGCGATCCAATGGGTGGACGCCACCGCGCCAAAAGTCCCAGTGATTTCGGGGCGGGTTGTGAAGCCACGCGCCCCTTCCTTCGCCGGGAAGCCGATGGACGCAAGTGTTGTGTGGGACATGGGCAAGGCTTTCCATCTTCCATCGGGCGGGAAGTTGCCCCCGGCCCGATGGTTTTTAAGCGAAATGGTCAGAAAGACAAAGCTCAGGCCTCAGCCAACCTGTCATGTGAGGCCGCTCAGCCCTCCTCGCGCCGCGCAGCGCGTTCACTCATCAGGCAGGCAAAGACCACAATGGCAGCGCCCGCCAGGGTCCATGCGCCAGGCAAGAGCTGCCAGATGGCGGCGTCCAGGATCAGCGCGAAGACCAGGGCGGTGAATTCCAGCGGCGCCAGCCTTGCCGCACGGTCAATGCTGAAGGCAACCGCGAGCGCGAGCGTCGCACCCCCGGCAAAGAGCCCATTGGCGATCAGCGCCACCCAATCATGGGTATTGGGTGGAACCCATTCAGCGATGGCAAAAGGAAGAATCGCCAGGAATAGCGGGCCGGAGGACCAGAAGATCAACCGCGCCGCATTCTGTTCCGCGCGCAATAAGCGGCTGATTGTTAGAAAACCGGCATAGGTCATGGTGCCAAAAAGCGCCCAGCCATAGGCATGCCAAGGGACCGACACAGAAGAAGCCGAGGCCGTCAGTGCAGGCAACATCGCGACCATGACGCCCAGAAACCCGATCGCGGACCAGAACCAGACAGCGCGGCCATTTTTTTCACCCAACACAAGCGCGGCCAAAAGCAGGGTGAAGAAGGGCGCGGTGAAATAGACCAGGTAGCCTTCAGCCAGCGGGATGTCGCGAAACGCCAGAAAGAAGCCATAGGCGGAACCTGCCATGCACAAGGCGCGCAGTAAATGCAGCCAAGGGCGCGGGGTTGCGATCGGCCCGCCGGCGCCGCGCCGCAAAAGCCGCAGCGCGCCGAGCAGCACAAGCAATGTACCATAGCGAATGATCAGCACCTGATCCGCGCCGTAACGCCCCGCGAGCAGCTTCGAATTGGCATCGAGCAGCGCAAAAAGCGCCATGGCCGCCACCAGCAGCAGCGGCCCCTTATAGCTTGTCATGGAGTTCCCGGACTGGCGTGGCGCCGAAAGGGCTTCGGCACAAGGCTTCTCGCCCCGCGATCAGGGGGCGTCAAGCGGTTGAAAGCGCCTCAGGTCCAAGACGCGAATTGGGCCAGAATATCGACAAGTTGGGTTCCGCCCAAAAGAACCACATCATCGCCATCGCCAGCTTCGAAGATATCATCAAGCCCGTCGGCGATCAGCAGGTCATTGCCAGCGCCGCCGACAAGAATGTCGCTGCCATTGCCCGCAATAAGCGTATCGCTACCAGCGTTGCCCATAAGCATGTTATCAGCAGCATCACCCATGAAGCTGTCTGCACCCTGCCCGCCAACGGCGCCTTCAATGCTGATCAGCACATCCAGACCGCTATCAAGGCCCGACGCCGTACCAGACAAAAGATCAAGGATGATGGCTTCGCTTGCCGCGTAATAATCCGCGATATCGAACCCCTCGCCGCCGATTAGCCGATCATCACCGGCGCTGCCATCCAGGCTGTCATTGCCGGCACCACCATCGAGCGTATCCGCGCCGGTGTTGCCGGCAAGAAGATTCCCGTCCGCATTGCCAAACAGACTATCCGCACCATTCCCACCGATGGCAGCTTCAAGGACCACACCACGGGCAATGGTAATATTGTTGCTGAAGCCGCCGATGGAAGAAAACGCCTCGGCATTCAGATTGATGATCTGGTTCGCCGTGTAGCCTGAAGCATCCAGCGTATCAGCCCCGCCCGTGTCATAGATGGTGAAAGCCGGCGCGTTGGTGTAATTCGCGAAATCATAAAGCGAACCGCCAGTCGCATTCCGGCCATAAACATTGTTGCTGGAATTGAATGTTGTATTCGCACCATAGTATTCATGTACTGCGACGATATCGGCCAGGCTTGGCCCCATAACCACACGATAGCTGCCGAATTGCGCATCCGCCTGATCGAAATACGACATGATCGTATAGGACCAGATGTCGTTCTGATAGAGATTATCGAGACCATAGGTCGCAACCGCGTTATAGGCCCCGCCATGCCCTAGCCCGAGCGCGTGGCCGATTTCATGCACATAGGTCTGAAAGGAATAGCTATCTATCGCGGTACCGTAGCTTTTGAGCCAGCCGGTGCCGATGTTGATGCTTGCTGATGTGATGAAGTCATTACTGACTGAGGAGAATGCAAAAGCCCCCGATTGATTATCGTCAAGCGTTATGTTGCCGCCCGAGGTGACTTCCTCAAACACCAAATTGGTCACATTGGCCCAGCTTGCAAAGGCAGCACGCGCCAGCGTTTGGCCAGCGGGGGTGAGCCCTGTCAGATTATAAGTGATGATATTGTCGGTGCTTACATCCCAATGGCGCCCGCCATCGCCCCAGAAACCGGTGGTCAGAAAATCCGCGATTTCATCCAGCGTATAGGTCGGCGGTATGAATTCAATGATGGAGAGCTGATAGCCGCCCACGAATCTTTCATCCCAGGCGCCGGCATCGAGGAAGTATCGCCCGGTTTCGGTCGCAATCCAATTCAGGCGCGAATTGCGCAAGACGCCATTGCGGATATCGTCATTCTGCGCAATCAGGCCCCCGCTGGCGTTACGCAGATAAAGATAAGGGTCCTCCAGCGCGCCATATCCATCAACTGCAACACCATTCATTGTGATTTGGTATCGCGTGCCCGCCACCAGATCCACCGCATACCAATCATGATCGCCATTCACCTCAAGCACGCTGGTGATCGGTGTGCCTAGGGTCAGGGAAATCGTGGTTGTGAGATCGCCTGGCACGTCGGTCGAGGCATTAGCGGGCGAAGGAGCGGGGCCGCCCAGCATCACCATTCCAAAGGCATTCTGGCAGCCGGCGCATTGGCAGCCAGATTCAGTTTCCTGTTCCGCGCGAATGTTGGTGCATACGAAACCAGCCATGGGTCTACCGAACTCCTAAAAGCCCTGGTTTGACTACCATTGCAGTTGAGTTTGAAGCAAGAAAGGTTGCATGTATCTTACGCTTGCCTTGCTGATATTCTATGGGCAGTCATTCGCTTAAGGCCTTGTGATATAAAGGCCCAGGACAAAATTCATGGAGCCGTTCCGCCTTGTGTCCAAACTGCCCCTGCGATTGGTTTGACTGGTAACGTTAAGCGGTATTCAGACCTCCCTTGGAGGGCTAACCTATAGATGAAAAAAGACTGAGGATATCGGACAACGAGGTGCCGCCCTGTAGAATAACATCATCGCCATCGCCACCGTTGAGATAATCCCCAGAGCCATCAGCTATTAACATGTCATTGCCTGCGTCACCGTAAAGATTATCGCTTCCCGCACCGCCACTCAGCGTATCCGCGCCAGCATTGCCGAATAGAAAATTGTCACCCGCATTGCCGAGCACACTGTCTGCGTCACTACCGCCAACCGCGCCTTCAATGACCACGCCACGCGCGATGGATATATTGTTGACGAGGCCACCGATGGAAGAAAAAGCTTCAGCATTGAGATTAATGGTCTGGTTCACGGAATAGCCCGAAGCATTCAGCGTATCCGACCCACCTGTATCATAGATGCTAAAGGCCGGTGTGGTTGAATAAGCCGCGAAATCATACAGCGAACCGGCGGTTGCATTACGCCCGTAGACCGAATTACCCGAATTGAAATTGGTATTGGCGCCATAGATGCTGTGCACAGCCACAATATCAGCCAGGCTTGGTCCCATCACGAAACGATAGCTGCCGAAGCCGGCCTCCGCCTGGTCAAAATAGGACATGATAGAATAGGCCCAGTGGTCATTCTGGTAAAGATTATCCACCCCATAGGTCGCCCAGCCATTGTAATTCCCACCATGCCCAAGGCCGAGCGCATGGCCAATTTCATGCACATAGGTTTGGAAGGAATAGCTATCCAACGTGGTGCCGTAGTCGGCAAGCCATTGGACATCAACATTCACCTGCATGGAGGTGATCCTGCCCCACCAATCCCAATCGCCATCGGCAAAGGCGCCATCCTGATTATCGTCAAACAGGATATCACCGCCAAGGGAGACTTCCTGAAATACCAGATTGGTCACATTGGCCCAGGTCTGAAAGGCGGCGCGCGCGAGTGTCTGGCCTTCGCTGGTCAAGGCTGACAAATTATAGGTGACGATATTGTCGCTGGTCGTGTCCCAACGATGCGCGCCAAAATAGCCCCAATAGCCAGTGATCAGATAATCCGCGATCTGATCCAAGGTGTAGGTGGGCGTGGTCGGCGCCGCAACTGGACTGATGGTAAGGCGATAACCGCCCGAACCGGCATCGTTATACGCACCAACATCAAGATAGTATCGCCCGGTGGCCGATGCTGTGAAGGTGAGGAGGGAATTATATCCCGACCCGCTATCATCATCCTGCGCTACCAGGCTGCCGCTGGCATTACGGAGGCGGAGATAGGGGTCAGATAAAGCCCCGTAGCTGATGTAGGCGGCGCCATCCAGGGAAATGCTGTAACGTTGTCCGGCCACCAGATCCACGGCGAACCAGTCGCGATCACCCGAAGTATTCACCGCGCCATTCAGCGAAGCACCGATGGCGAGAGTTACGGTGGTTGAGGCATCACCCGGCACCGTATCCACGGTTCCCTGTTCGGGCGGCAGCCCCGGATCGGCAATGGCAGGCCCCTTCACGGCATCCTGGCAGACAGCGCAGCGACAGCTAGAGGAAACGCGCCCTGCATCCTCAGCGATGCTGCACGAAAACCGGGACATGGTATTTCCGTTCATGGCGACGATCCTGAGCGGGATGTTATTTCAGAGGGAAAATCCTATCAACCCGTAATTGTCATGGCAGTTATTCCGGGCCGCGCGGCGCTCAAAGCCTTGGATTTGGCCTTTCCCCGAATCCTGGTCCAGGGCAGAAGGGCGCCATGACACCCGCCCTCGCCTCCGCCCTGATGCCGCTCATGCGCGGCATGGATGCCGAAACCGCCCATGGCATCGCGCTACGCGCCCTGGCCCTTGGCTTGGCTGGCCGGGGTCGCGATGCTGATCACCTCAGCCTTGCCACCCAAGTTGCGGGGCTTCGCTTCCGCAATCCTTTGGGCCTCGCTGCCGGCTTTGACAAGAATGCCGAGGCTGTCCTGCCGCTGCTGCGGCTTGGCTTTGGCTTCATGGAAGCCGGCACCGTCACGCCGCGACCACAAGCGGGCAATCCGCGCCCTAGATTGTTTCGCCTGACCGAAGATCAGGCCGTGATCAACCGCATGGGCTTCAATAATGCCGGGCTGGACGCTTACCTCGCGCGGTTGAAGGCGCTGCCGCGGCCACTTCCGGGCATTTTCGGCGCCAATATCGGCATCAACAAGGAAGGCGCCGATCCGGAACGTGATTACCCTGCGCTGTATGAAGCGCTGGCCCCCTATGCCGATTACGTGACGGTCAATGTCTCCTCCCCCAATACGCCTGGCTTGCGGGATTTGCAGGGGGAAGAACGCCTCGCTTCCATCCTGGCCGCCATCAATGCGCGCCGCGCGGCACTCGCCAAACGTCCGCCTTTGTTCGTGAAAATCGCGCCTGATCTGGCCGATGATGCGCTTGGCCCCATTGTGGAAGCTTGTGTCGCGCAGGGCATTGCCGGGCTGATCATTTCCAACACCACCATCACGCGCCCGGCTTCGCTGCAATCGGCTCTGAAGGATCAGGCGGGTGGGCTTTCTGGCGCGCCGCTTTTCGCGCTTTCCACTGAAATGCTGCGCCGCTGCTACCATATCGCGGATCGTCGTCTTGCGCTGATCGGCGTGGGCGGCATTGCCAGCGCCGAACAGGCCTATGCCAAAATCCGCGCCGGGGCGTCTCTGGTGCAGCTTTATTCCGGCTTCGCCTATGCCGGGCCGGTTTTGGTGCGGCAGATACTTGATGGCCTCGCCGCGCTTCTCGCGCGTGATGGCTTTAACTCGGTCGCCGATGCTGTCGGCAAGGATGCGTGATGCAAATTCTTGAAGGTATCGCTGACATCGCTGACCGTTACGACGGCTATGTGCTGGACCTTTGGGGCGTGGTGCATGATGGGCGCAAACCCTACCCCGGTGTGCCGGAAGCCCTTGCCGCGCTGAAGGCGCGCGGCAAGCGCATTGTTTTTCTGACCAATGCGCCGCGCCGCGCCTGGTTCGTGCAAGGCATGCTGGACCGTATGGGGCTCGATCGCGGGC
>JADCGG010000056.1 GCA_020249125.1 Roseomonas sp.
AGATTGATGCCCTGCACCAGCGCGCGGTCTTCGGTCGGCATCACGCGAATCACTTCGCCCTGACGCCCCTTGTCACGCCCGGTCAGCACCTGAACGCGATCGCCTTTCTTGATCTTCTGCGCCATGGCTTACAAAACCTCCGGCGCCAGAGAGATGATCTTCATGAACTTCTTCGCGCGAAGTTCACGCACCACCGGGCCAAAGATACGCGTGCCGATCGGTTCGTTCTGCTTGTTGATCAGCACCGCCGCATTTCGGTCGAAGCGGATCACGGAACCATCATTGCGGCGCACCGGGAAGGAAGTCCGCACGATCACCGCGCGTTCCACCGTACCCTTCTTCACCTTGCCGCGCGGAATCGCTTCCTTGATGGAAACGACGATCACGTCGCCCACACCCGCGGTCTTGCGCTTGGAACCGCCCAGCACCTTGATGCACTGAACCCGACGCGCACCGGAATTGTCAGCGACTTCCAGGTTGCTTTCCACTTGAATCATGGATCAGCCCCCCGTCGCCGGCGCCACGGCTTCACCGTTGCGCGCCACTACCGTCCAAACCTTGCGCTTGGAAATCGGCGGGCATTCTTCAATCTGCACCACGTCGCCTTCCTTGCACAGGTTGGCACCGTCATGCGCCGCATACTTCTTAGATTTGCGGATGAATTTCTTGTAGAGCGGATGCATCACGCGACGTTCGACCAAGACCGTAATGGTCTTGTCCATCTTATCGCTGACGACCCGCCCGGTGAGGACGCGCTTCGGCATTGCCGTCGGTCTCCTCTCAGGCTTTGGTTGCGGCGGCGCGGCTGCGCTCACCGATGATGGTTTTCACCCGCGCAATGTCCCTGCGGACCTGGCGAATGCGGCTAAGAGCTTCAAGCTGCCCGGTTGCGCGTTGGAAACGCAGATTGAACTGCTCCTTACGCAAATCAAGCAACATCGTGTTCAGCTCATCAGCCGATTTGGCGCGAACATCGCCGATCTTGGTCATGGCCATGATCAAGCCTCCAGACCCAAGCGGGTCACGAACTTCGTCTTGATCGGCAGCTTGGCAGCACCGAGCGTCAACGCTTCACGCGCCACGTCGTTGCTAACGCCGTCAATCTCGAACATGATGCGGCCAGGCTTCACCCGGGCCACCCAATATTCCGGAGCCCCCTTGCCGGAGCCCATGCGGACTTCGGCAGGCTTGGTGGAGACCGGAACATCCGGAAAAATACGGATCCACACGCGGCCCTGGCGCTTCATGGCGCGGGTGATCGCGCGGCGGGCCGCTTCGATCTGCCGCGCGGTCACGCGCTCAGGCTCTAACGCCTTCAGGCCAAAGCCGCCGAAGGACAGTGAAAACCCACCCTTGGCCAGGCCATGGATGCGGCCCTTATGGGCCTTGCGGAATTTGGTGCGCTTAGGTTGCAGCATTTTCCTATACCCTTAGCGCTGCGGTGCCTGTTCGGCGGCGCGCTTGTCTTGCGCCATCGGATCATGCCCCATGATCTCACCCTTGAAGACCCAAACCTTCACACCGCAGGTGCCATAGGTAGTCTTCGCCGTCGCGGTACCGTAATCAATATCGGCACGCAGCGTATGCAGCGGCACGCGGCCTTCGCGATACCATTCCATGCGCGCGATTTCCGCGCCGCCCAAACGACCGGAGCAATCGATCCGAATGCCGAGCGCACCAAGACGCATCGCGGATTGCACCGCACGCTTCATGGCACGACGGAACGCCACGCGGCGTTCCAACTGCTGCGCAATGCTTTCGGCCACCAGCACGGCATCAATTTCAGGCTTGCGGATTTCAACGATGTTGAGCGCCACTTCGGCACCCGCCATCTTCTGCAAATCCTTGCGCAGCACTTCGATATCCGCGCCCTTCTTGCCGATGACAACACCGGGGCGGGCAGCATGGATCGTCACGCGCGGCTTCTTCGCCGGGCGTTCAATCACCACGCGGCTGACGCCGGCGCCCTTCAGGCGATCACGCAGCTTTTCACGCAGCTTGAAATCTTCATGCAGCATCTTGGAATAATCCGCAGCGGCGAACCAGCGGCTATCCCAAGTGCGATTGATGCCAAGCCGAAGCCCGACGGGATTGACTTTCTGGCCCATATTACGCGGCCTCCTGAGCTTCAGCGGCTTCCGCCACAACCTGTTCGGCCACGACGATCTTCAAATGGCTGAACCACTTTTCGATGGTTGCGGAACGGCCACGGCCGCGCGCATGGAAGCGCTTCATCACAGAAGCACGCCCCACTTCAGCGCGGGCAACCACCAACCGATCAACATCCAGGCTATGATTGTTTTCGGCATTGGCAATCGCGCTTTCCAGCGTTTTCTTCACCGTGCCGGCGATGCGGCGCTTGGAGAAGGTAAGCTGCGCCACGGCATCCTGCGCCTTCTTGCCGCGGATCATTGCGGCAACCAGGTTCAGCTTGCGCGGGCTTACGCGGATATTGAAGGTGACAGCCTGGGCTTCACTATCGGCCAGGCCGCGCGGGTGTTTCGGCTTGCTCATATCACTCAGCCCCGCTTGGTCTTCTTATCCGCCGCATGGCCCGTGAAGGTCCGCGTCGGAGAGAATTCACCGAACTTATGGCCCACCATGTTTTCGTTGACCTGCACCGGCAAGAACTTCTTGCCGTTGTAGACACCGAAAGTAAGGCCGACGAATTGCGGCAGGATCGTGCTGCGGCGCGACCAGATCTTGATGATCTCATTGCGCGTTGAAGCACGAGCGGCTTCCGCCTTGTTCAGCAGGTAACCGTCAACAAACGGACCTTTCCATACGCTGCGCGGCATCGCGATCAGCCCTTCGTCGCGTTGCGGCGACGGACAATAAAGCCATCGGACCGCTTGTTGTTGCGGGTCTTCGCACCCTTGGTCGGCTTGCCCCACGGCGTCACCGGATGGCGACCACCAGAGGTGCGGCCTTCACCACCACCATGCGGGTGATCAATCGGGTTCATGGTAACACCGCGATTATGCGGCTTGCGGCCCAACCAACGGCTGCGGCCCGCCTTACCCATTTGCTGGTTGCTGTTGTCTGGATTGGAGACAGCACCAATGGACGCCATGCATTCCGCACGGATCAGGCGGAGTTCACCGGACATCAGCTTCACCTGCGCATAGCCGGCATCCTTGCCGACCAGCTGCGCAAAAGTCCCCGCAGAGCGCGCAATCTTGCCACCTGCGCCCGGCTTCATTTCGATATTGTGGATGATCGTGCCAACGGGAATGGCCGCCATCGGCATCGCATTGCCCGGCTTGATATCCGCACGTTCCGCCGCCACCACCGTATCGCCAGCCTTCAGACGCTGCGGCGCGAGGATATAGGCGAGCTCGCCATCCTCATACTTCACCAGCGCGATGAAGGCGGTGCGGTTGGGGTCGTATTCCAACCGTTCCACTGTGGCTGGCACGCCGAGCTTGTCGCGACGCCTGAAATCCACAATGCGGTAAGACTGCTTGTGTCCGCCGCCACGGAAACGCGAGGTGATGCGCCCGTGATTGTTACGACCACCCGAATGAGACTTGCCCTGGGTAAGCCCCTTCACGGGCTTGCCCTTCCACAATTCGGAACGGTCAATCAGAATCGTGCCACGCAGCGAAGGCGTGATCGGATTGAAACTCTTGAGAGCCATGGCTTAAGCGAGCCCCGTCGTGAGGTCGATGCTTTGGCCTTCAGCAAGCCGCACCATCGCCTTCTTCCAATCAGACCGCTGGCCGGGACGGCCGCGGAAACGCTTGGTCTTGCCCTTCACCACAATGGTGTTCACGGCAAGCACCTTGACCCCGAACAGGCCTTCAACCGCCGCCTTGATTTCAGGCTTGGTGGCATCGCCCGCCACCTTAAAGGTGATCTGGCCACGTTCGCTATTCAGGGTCGCCTTTTCGGTCACCAGCGGGGAAAGGATGGTTTGATACATCCGTTCCTTGCTGATTACCGGCTTCTTCGGCTTCGCGGCAGTGTCGCTCATGCCAGCCGCTCCTTCAGGGCTTCCACGCCGGCGCGCGTTACCGCGAGCACATCGTGGTTCAGAATGTCATAGACATTGGCACCGATGGTCGGCAGCACCTGCACCTTGGGCAGGTTGCGCACACAGCGGGCGAAATTCTCATCCGCCGCGGCATCCACCACCAGCACACTTTTCCAGCCAAGCGCCTTCACCTTGGCAGCCATGGCGCTGGTCTTGGAATCGGCGGCAAGAGCCGCATTTTCAAGCACCACCAGCTTGCCTTCGGCGGCCTTCTGGCTCAGCGCGCTGATCAGGCCAAGCCGGCGCACCTTCTTGTTCAGGCTATAGCCATGGTCACGCACAACCGGCCCATGCACCACGCCACCCTTGCGGAATTGCGGCGAACGCAACGAACCCTGGCGCGCATTGCCAGTGCCCTTCTGACGATAGGGCTTTTTGGTCGTGCCCGAAACTTCGCCCATGCCCTTGGCTTTGTGGGTGCCGGCACGGCGCTTGGCCAATTGCCAGTGCACGACGCGCGCCATGATATCCGCGCGCGGCGTGGCACCGAACAGCGCTTCCGGCAATTCGATCTCACCAGCTTGGGTGTTCTCGAGGGTGATGACAGGGGTTTGCATCTTCGCCTCGTTCACGCAATGGCCGCTGGGAAGGGAGCATCAGCATGGCGCGCGCGCTTCACCGCATCACGCACCAGCACATAGCCACCCTTGG
>JADCGG010000057.1 GCA_020249125.1 Roseomonas sp.
GACTGTGCTGCATTATGTTGATCTTGCCTGGGCTGACACTGACGCGCGCCTTGGCGATATGGTGGAGCTTTTGTCCCGCCCCAGAATCAATGCGGCCAAAATCCTTGAAAGGGCACGGCGTGTTGAATGGCTTTTCGATGGCTGGTCAATATTGGTGGCACTTTGGCATCGTACGCCGCATGATCTCCGCCACGTCATTGCCTGGGATATGGCAGCCTTGCTCCCGCCTCTCCCGCGGGAGGTGCATGAATGGTTCACGTCGGAGAAAGCCAGGGAAGCCCCCCCAAGACTGACGCGAGTGATTTCGCAAGGCACTGATTGGCGTAGCGGGCGCAATATTGAAATCACAGCTCGCAATGAGGGGCTGATTGGCTTCACCCTCAATTACGAAAATCGCATGACCGGGGCTGGGCTACAGCCTGACGTGGGAAAAAGGCGGGTTCGGATCAACAAGTATGCGGGCGGTGGTGCGAAAAGGTCCACAGGCAGCGAATTCCAGGATGGCATCAGGAAGCAGGCGCCTGCGGATCGCGCCAATGTGGACAACTTGGCTGCCAATCTGAGCAATGCCAGTGACGAAAATCTGCTGCGCATCATGGCGATGATTGATCGCCTGGCGGAGCGTTCCAAGATTGATACATTATTGACCGATATTCGGCCAAGGCTTGCTCAGCTACGCCCGCCGCGTCCGCTCAACATGATGCGGCTGCTTTTCATGCCGCTGTCAGGAGCATTGGTGGATCGGGCCGCCTGGCGCCAAGATCCTGCTTCCATTCCAAGGGCCGCGCTCAGGCCGATTTTTTCGCTGCTGCGTGATCTACCACATGGCCCCTTGACTGAGGTGGAAGCAGCGCCAGCGCAAGCGCTGTTCACGGATCTTGATCTTGTGGAAAGCTTGGGAAGGCCCGTTTGGGCCTCTGCCGCACGCCTATGCGAGAACATCACCCCTGGTTCCCGCTGGGCTGATGCAGGCTTCACACCCGAAGATTTCCGCACCATGACGCGCCTTGCCGCTGGTGTTTGGCGCCATGCCAGTCCCATTTGGGGTGTGCTCCGCCAGGGTGCTGCGCCTGTCTCCGCCGATGCGCTCCGCGCTGCCCTGTCCGGGCCGGCGGGCGAAGGGCCGGATGTATTTCGTGCGGCGTTCAGAACATTGCTTTTGGCATCAGGCAATATTGCCAATTTTACGGCGCTCACCACCGGCATGCCGCCGGGTGTTTCAGAAATAGTCATCCAAGCCCTGGAAGAATGGATTGAAGCCACCCTGCCAAAGCTTGCTGAGCAGGACTGGATCGAAGCCACCAACCGGGCTGAGGAGATTGGCAAGACCCTGGAAGCGCTTGGCCTGACACCCTATTTCCAAATTCCGCGCAGACGACAGCAGCTATCCTCATTCTTCTGGCGACTTGAGGAGCATTGCCGTGAAGCGCTCCTCGAAATCATTGATCAGGAGATTCTGCCGGCGCTTAACCCAAGCACCGAACCCTATTCGGATAGCCGTCTACTCGCTGTCGAAAGTCATGCGCGGGCGGCACGGCGCCTTGAAATTCTCGGCCGACATTTTGGCAATGATCCTGCCTATGGTGAAAGCCAGCAGCGCCTGGCAAGGGCCTTTGGCGCGGCGGAGAAGGTAAAGTCGGATTTGGGCATAACGGCGACCGATTTGGCGCGACTCCGTGAAATCCTGCTCAGTCGACAAGATCTTTCCTGAGTGTGAATATCTTGGGCCGCCTATTGGCGATTGGTGTTTTTTCATCATTTTCGTTCAGATTTTCTTCATGCGTCCGTTGCAGAGTTTTTTAAGCCTTTCATGCAAAAACATTGGGTGTGTCGACAAACCCTGCATATGACTTTCAGCGTCTAAGCCCGAACCTCTATGAGCCGGCGACCTTCACCGACCGTGGTGTGAATGTACCGTTCACAACACCCATTTTGCTTGGTGCGCGCGCGAGGCCTCAACAAGACCGCGAGGGCCTTGAGGTATTGATCTCCAATCCTTCAGGCGGGGACGGGGTCTATATTATGCCATGGGGCGCCATTCCAGAAATCTGTACCCCAACCTTGCATGATCGCAGGCTTTGGCATCTGCTGCGTGATGAGGTCATTCTGACACCAGCAATCGTTCGGCAGGCAGCAGAAACTGCGGCGCTTGAGGGCCATGCCGGGCGCGCGGCCATGATGGCGGTGAATCAGGCACGCCAGGCACGCGAAGACCGTGCCAAGCGTATCAATTTCGGATTGTTACTTGGCCTTATCAAACAAATGGAAGGGCCAAGCCCCGATCGTCCGGCACCGGAAATGGATGACCCGCGCCAGGTTGCCATGCGCGGCCAACGCGCGGTGATGGCCTGTGCGCAACAGCTACGCATGACGACCGAAGCCGTGGCCGCCGCGCTTGAGGAACTGGCCCGGGCTTTCAACGGCTTTGGTATGCCCCAAGACAATGATCTGGCACCCTCACGCCGGGTGATTTGGGAACTTCAAACCCTTGCGGCCTCACTGGAAACATGGCGGGGCGACCTGCCGGCGCATCTGGATTCCGGTGCAGCCGCTTTGGTTGGGCAGTCGCTGCAGTTGACCCTAGAAGGGTCGCTCAAGGCAGCCGAGCAATTTGACGCGCTGATTGGCGATACCCACGCGGCCATTCAGGCATGGCATCGGGACAGGCCGGGTATTCTCCAGGAATTGTCACGGCTTGATTGGCTGCTGGATGGGTGGGAGGCGATTCTCGGCATCTGGAATGCAGCCGACGCATCAGACAGGAGCGCCGCCATCATTGAGATGGCGATGCTCGCGCCAATCCTGCCGAAGGAGGTCATCGGATGGCTCGGCTTCGCGCCTGACATGGCGCAGGAAAGGCGCAAGCTCAAGATCGTCCGCCAATTTGAGGATTGGCGGAGCGGGCGCGTGATTGACATGATTGCACGCAATGAAAACCTGGCCTTCAGTGCGGGCAAGTCACGCGGCAAACCCATCATTATCAAGAAAGCGAGCGTGGCCCGCCCCGCGAACAACAATACGAAAACTGGTCACAAGCAGGCGGCGGCCAAGGTGAATGACACTGGGGGCAAGGATTCCGGGCGGGGCATGAATCAATTCGCTGAAACACGTCACTTGATACATGCCCTGGCGTCCGCATCGGATATGGCGCTGGCGCAGGTCATCGAAATCCTAGACCGATTGCCCGATCGCTCCGAAGCCGATCGCCTGCTTGACGCGGCGCGCCCCAGGCTCAGGCAGATCAGGCCATCGCGCAGCCTGCAATTTACCCGCCTGCTGTTCCTGCCCCTCGACGGGGCCATTTCAGATAATCGGGATTGGCAAAAGGGCGATGCCAGGCTGCCGCGAAGCGCACTGCCCGCCATAGCCGAGGCTTTGCGCCTGGCCATGGGCGCAGAGGCAGAGCAGCTTGAAGCTTCCTTTAATGGAAAATCCTTTCATCATATCGCTGCGGTTGATCGTGCCGGCCGAATCCTCTGGGGGGCAGCCGCACGTCTGGCGCCGGACCTCAGGCCAGGTCCCCGCTGGGAACGCTCTGGCCTGCGCGGCGA
>JADCGG010000058.1 GCA_020249125.1 Roseomonas sp.
CACGGCTTTCCTGAACGCGCTGCTCGGCGACTTCAATTTCCTGTTGCGCAAGACGCAACGTGTCACCACGAGCACGCTCCGAGAGCCGGTTGACCAGCGCTTCCGCTGCGATCAACAACGTCTCAGCCAATTCCTTGGAATCTTCCGGACGAAAGCTGCGGACCTGCAAGGTTGTGACACCTGTCATGGGATCAAGAGTGACAGTGACCATATGCTTGAAGAAGCGTGCAATGCGCTCCGGTTCGGTAAACCAAAGCCGTGCCAAAAAATCCGCTTCCGGGCGGCGCCACAATTCGACCAGGTCAAGCTTTTCATTGGCCTGCATGACCGCATCGAGGGAGGAGAGAAAATTGCGGATACTATTGGCTTCGCCTGAAGACATGGCCCCGCCCAGGCCGCCAAACGCGCCCCCTGCGGCAGCACGCAGGGCGGCGGCTGGTCCGCCACCATCATTTCCCCGCGAATGAACAACAAACCTTGCCTCAGAGACATATTGCGGTGCGGCGATGCCGTAGAAATAAAAGGCCGAAACCAGGCTTGGCAGGATGACCAGCAGGAAAAAAGGCTTCCGCACGAGGCGCAGCAACCATGGCTGCGGCGATGGTGCTGGCTCAAGAGCCTCACCGCCGCGACTGGCACCAGGCTCAGAGAGCGTTATAAGTGGCGAGAGCTTCATCGAGATCGTCATAGAAGGTTAGGATTCCCTGATCAAGCACGGCTGCACGGGTGCAAAGCCGCCTGACCAGGGCGGGAGAGTGGGATACCAGAATGAGCCCCGATTTTTCGATTTTCTCGGCGAAGGCACGACCAAAGCGCGTATCGCCAACAGCCAAGGCCTCATCCACCAGGTAGCAATCAAAATCCACGGCAAGCGAAACGGCGAGCGCAAGCCGAGAGCGCATGCCTGAGGAATAGGTCATCATGGGCATGCGAAAATAGTCACCGAGTTCAGAGAAATCGGCGACAAATTCCGTTATCTTTTGAATGTCGCGCCCATAAAGACGGGCAATCAACCGTGCATTGTCGGCCCCGGAAAGCTGCCCAGAAAACCCGGCTGCCATGCCAATCGGCCAGGAAATGGTCATTGTCCGATTGATAAGCCCCTTGGT
The DNA here is from genome assembly GCA_020249125.1 of Roseomonas sp. Classification (GTDB taxonomy): domain Bacteria; phylum Pseudomonadota; class Alphaproteobacteria; order Acetobacterales; family Acetobacteraceae; genus Neoroseomonas. The sequence continues at coordinate 1,110 of JADCGG010000058.1, forward strand.
CGGCGCTTCAACCCCACCCAGCATGCGCACAAGGGTTGATTTGCCAGAGCCATTCCGCCCGAGGATGCCAACCTTCTCACCACGCGCTATCCTACCGCAAGCGCCATGCAAGATGATTTTTCGACCCATCCTGGTCGGATAGTGTTTGTGTACATTGATCAGTTCGAGTGCCATGGCGGGCGCTATTCCAACCCCAGGCGCTGGCGCGTGATGCGCAGCGCGGCGAGACCGAGCAGATGGGTCACCAGGATCCATGCAGCCACGTAGCCAATATCATAATGCGCTTGAAAGCGTGACCCGAACTGGCCGTCACGCATCAATTCAAAAAGGTGCACCATCGGAACGTACAAGGCCAGTTCCTGGAGCGATTCAGGCAACCACTCAACCAGGAAAAACATCCCGCAAATGGGAAGGGTCAGGTAGGTGAAGGCATGGACGGCCCTCTCCACCCCCTCCATCGCTTCGGTCGCGGCCGCTGCCATCAGCGCCAGCCCTTGAGTAAGCAGGGCCATGCCAATAAAGGCGAGGATGATTTTGGTTGGGTCTTCGACCATAACGCCATTCACAACAAAAAGTGCAAACATGAAAACAAACATCACACCGATGCAGGAGATTGTTTCGATAAGGTGGCGGGCGAAGAATATATCGGGCAAGGTTACGGTTCTGTGATAAAGCAGGTGCAGGTTGGAACGGATAGCAATTGTCGCGCGGTTAAGAATGCCGCGATAAATGAAATACAGGATGTACCCGGCAGCAAAAAATTCAAAAGGCCCGAAAATTGCCGAATGATCGCTCAAATAATGTAACAGGCCAATGGCACTACCCAGCAGCAGCGGTTCAAAAAACAACCAAATATAGCCGAAGTAATGTTGCCCGAAGCGCGAATGCAGTTCCCGGATGATCAGCGCCCCGATCACGCGGCGCTGCATGCGCGCGCCGCGCAGCGTCAGGGCCACTTCCTCCCTGAAGCTCATCAACGCGCAGCCGTATGCGCAATCAGGGGACGCGCTTCGATCCACCCGGTACCGGCGCGACAAAACAACCTCAGGCTATCGCCGCCGCGCTGCGTTACGCGCACTTCCCGACATTCACGCCCGCTCGCGGCCGCATATTGGCGCATAATCCGTAGGGTAACGGTTTCATTTTGGTCGGCAAGGAATATCTGGGCCTGGGCTTCAGTCGGCGGATCAGCCGCGAAAGCTGCAATCGGGTCCAAAATTGGTCGCGGCGCAACTGAAGCCCCCTCGCCCGTTCCGCCCAAGCCGGATGTTCCACCGCACCCCGCCAGCAGCAGAGCAACGAGGAGCAGGCTACCCGATCCTCTCATCTGGCGCCCGCGATAGGCCCCGCTAGACATCTGCCCAAACTCCTCTCTCCCAGGTTATGAGTAACATTATCACGCTCACGTTATGGTTGAATAATAGCACGTAATGTCTTAAAGTAAAGCTGAAATCACCATTGAAATTGTGACCGGAGTGCTCGCTCAACCGCCGGGCCTGGATGGCGATTGGTCATGTTTCACTCTCCCCCCCCCCTACCGTCGGCCATGAACCGGGCTTTGCCCGACAATGTTTCATTGAAGCGCCTGAAGCGTTCTTTCATCGCATTCAGCGTCGCGCCATCAACCGGCAGGGGCGTGATACCAGGCCGTTGCGGCCGCGTCGGACAGGAAAGCGCCCATGGGCTCAGCCATGAAGTCGCGTCACGCGTCAGGGAGTTCAAGCGGTCCCATGGCAAGCATGGCCGATATCGCCCAAAATCTTCTTGAGCGTATCTTCCGCCTGCCCGCCCATCTTAAGCCTTGGGCACGCATCATGCGGCTATTCGGGCTTGGTCAATCGCCCGTTATCGGTGCAAAGAAGCCTCACCGCTGCGACCAGGGCGTCACTTGCCACAGCCGCCGATACTCCGCTTCCTGCCGGCGCAACCGTTCAAACCAGACATCGCCCGCCTCATAGGCCGGTTCGGTGAAGCGCCCTTCCAGGATTTTCACGAATTCCGGATCGCGCGCGATATCGGCGGTGGCTTCCCGCAGGCGCTGCACAATGGCGGGTGGCGTGGCCGCCGGCATGACCAGGCCCCGTTCAGAGGCCATTTGCACCGGAAAGCCCAATTCGATCAGGGTCGGCACATCCTGGCGGAAGCGGCTGCGCGTGGCGCCACCCTGGGACAGGACGCGGAGTTTATCGGTATTTGCGGTGACCGGGCCAAGGTTCAGCCCCATGCTATCCACCTGCTTGCCAAGCACGGCGGTGCGGAGCTGCGGATCCCCCTGAAACACCACATGGACAAAGCGCGTGCCTGTTGCAGCCTGCAACAACACCAATTGCAAATGATCATCCGTCCCGACGCCGGGCGAAGCATAGGTGATGGTATCGGGCCGCGCCCGCGCCGCCGCCAGCAGGTCCGCGAGCGTCCGGTAGGGGCTATCCTCATGCACCGTAATGGCGGAAGGATCGGTCACCAAATTGCCGATGCCCACAAAATCATCGAGCTTGAATTGCGCCGTGCGCTCGATCGGGATGGTCAGCAAGCCCGGCATATTGGTGGTGGCAATGGTATGGCCATCAGGGCGGGAACGTGCCACCGCCGCCAAGGCAACCTCTCCACCCGCGCCGGGGCGGTTCACCACCACCACTGATCCGCCGATGCGCTTTTCGAGCGCCGCCGCATAGCCCCGCGCATCAAGATCGGTCGCACCCCCGGCGGTAAAGCCGACAATGATTTCTATGGGTCGGTCAGGCCAGCGCGGCTGGGCCAGGGCGGGCGCCGCAAGCAGCGCACCAGCTGAAGCCAAAAGACCGCGACGTTGGATACCCATGGACATCCTCCTTATATTCTCAACTGTTGGGCGAAAAGGCGACGAACTTCCCTCCGCCTCTGCGTCATCATCAATCATGACTGAGAGCGCGCCGCAGCGCTACCCCGTCGGGAACCAAACGCTAACCTTGGTACCAACCCCTTCGGTGCTTTCAATCGCAAGCCTGCCGCGATGGCGCATCACAATATGGCGCGTAATGGCAAGGCCAAGCCCGGTGCCGCCCTTATGGCGGGTTCGTGCCTGATCCACACGGTAAAATCTTTCGGTCAGGCGCGGAATATGGTGCTTGGCAATGCCGGGGCCATCATCGGCAATGCTGAGCAAAGCCCCGGGGCGGGCGGTGCCATCCTCTGCCATTGCAGGCTTCAAGGTGACAGTGATCATCCCGCCATCTCGCCCGTGATTGAGCGCATTCTCCATGACATTGCGGATCACCTGCGCCACCTGATCCGCATTGGCAGGCCGTGCCACCGGCGCTTCATCCAGTTCCAGTTCCGCCCTTATGTCGCGCCGCTTCATCAGCGGTGACAGCGCCTCCACTTCCGCGCGGGTGATCATGGCAAGCGGCGCCTCACCGATTGGCGGCTGATGTTCTTCCATCTCAATCCGCGACAGGCTCAGCAGATCATCAATCAGCCGGCGCATCCGCTCACCCTGTTCGGCCATGATGCCAAGGAAGCGCTGCTGCGCGGCGGGATCATCAGCGGCGGGGCCGCGCAGCGTTTCAATAAAGCCAAGCAGGCTTGCCAAGGGCGTGCGCAATTCATGGCTGGCATTGGCAACGAAATCAGCGCGCGTCCGTTCAATCGCCGCTTCCCGGCTCCGATCAATCAGCAAAATCAACAGCCGCCCGCCATCCGCCAGCGGCGGATCAAGCGGCACAACGCGGGCCGAGACCTCGCGCGGGACAGGCACGGGCAGATGGAGTTCAGCGGTGACGGAATGGCCCTCGGCCAGCGCATCATCCATGGCGGCAGCCAATACGGGATGGCGGAGCAGCGCGGCTGCATCCGGCCCCTGCCCCGCTGCTTCCGGCCCCAGCATTGCGCGCGCTGCGGGGTTGGCGCGCAGCACCGCGCGCTCGGCGGAAAGCAGCAAAACGGGTTCGGGCAGGTTTTCCAGAATGGCGGCATCCGCCCGGCGGAGCCTTTCCAAAAGCGCGCCCTGTTCCGCGAGGCCCCGCGCGAGGCGGCGAATGCCATCGGCCAGATCATCGGTTGAAGCCAGCGCAGCAACCTCAGCCCTTGCGGGCGCCGCTTTGACTTGCGCCAATGCCTCGCCAAGGCTGACCGCCAGCAGCGCAAGCCGCGCGCGCCAGCCCCAAGCGAGCGCAAGGCTGCCGAGCATAACGGCGGCACAGGCAGCCACGCCCGGCAAGGGCCGCAATTCGCGCGTCAGTATCAGCAGGCACAGCACCAGCAGCGGCACCGCGCCAATTGCAAAGGCGAGCCGCAGCAGGGGCTTCATGCCAAAAGCCAGCCGCGCCGCATGGATTTAGAAGCCAACACCAAGCGGCATGGGCGGTTCCACCAGCACGGCATCGCCATTGGGCGAGACGCGAAACAGCGCCAGGCTGCGATCCACCACGCCATTGGCGCGCAGCTGCACCGGGCCATCAACGCCATCAAAGCGCGGCATGCCATCCGGCGTGGTGCCGGCTGGCGCAAGCGCAAGCCCCGCCGCCATCAGCGCCGCATCATGCGCAACCCCCGCGATGCGCGGGGCGCGCTGGCCGAAAGCCTGCTGGAAGCGCGCATCAAAGGCGCCGCGGGCGCGTTCATCCGGGGCGGGGAAAAGCGCGCCATGCAGCGCGGGTTCATTGGCAAGCCCGGCATCGGCGATCCAGAGCGCATGGCCGAGCAGCAAGGGCCTTGGATTATCCTGCGCCCCTGCCCTGACCGCCGCGGCCAATTCCCGCGCCCGGAAGCCGGTGGCGCCGATCACCACCGCATCAATCGGGTTGGTCGCACGTCGAGACATTTCCTGCACCGGGCCGGCCGCCCCCGCCCTTTCATTGAACAGCGCAATCGCCGGGCTTGGCAGGTTGAAATCCGCCGCCGCCTGACGCATTGCGCCGGCCAAGGCGCGGCCAAAGGCATCATCCGGCGCCACCATGCCGAATTGCCGCGCGCCGCTTGACATGGCCGATCCCATCACGCGGCGCATCTGCTGTTCCGGCGTTATGCCCAGCGTCCAAACCCCCGGCCTTGCCTGGGAAGAATCATTGGTGAAGGCCAGCATCGGCAGGCGTGCCGCCTGCGCCACCGGCGCGGCGGCCGCGGTTTCAGAACCGGTCAGCGGCCCAACCATGCTGACCGCGCCAAGGCTGACGGCCCGCCGCGCAGCATCCCCAGCACCCATGCCCGTGCCCGCCGTATCCAGGGGCACGAATTCCACCCGCCGATCATTCCGTTCAAACAGCGCCAATTCAGTCGCTTGTTGCAAGGCGCGGCCAAGCGCTTCCTGCTGCCCTGAAAGGGGCAATAACAGCGCAACGCGTATGCGCCCCATATCCGCCGGCGCGCCGCTTGGCGGGGCCCCCACCATGATGGGGGCTTGCGGGGCACAGGCCGCAAGCGCGACAAGCAACCCAAGCGAAGCAAGGGCGATCAGGCGTGACGACAGCCGATTCAGAAAACGATGCACGGTCGGTCCATCCTTCGGCTGCGCCCGCCATCGGGCCCGGCCTGACATTGGTTGCCACCCCCATAGGCAATATGGGGGATCTTTCGCCCCGCGCCCTGGCCGCCCTGAAGGCCGCCGATGCGGTGCTGTGCGAGGATAGCAGAACAACCGGCGCAATGCTCGCCCGGCTTGGCATCACCGCGCGCCTGATCCCCCTGCATGATCATAATGAAGCGACTGAGCTTCCCCGGATACTGGAAATGCTGGGCCAGGGACAAAAATTGGCGCTGGTTTCCGATGCCGGCACGCCCTTGGTGAGCGACCCCGGCTTTCGGCTGACGCGCGCGGCGCTTGCTGAGGGCGTGGCACTTTCCGCCATTCCTGGCCCCAATGCGGCGGTAATGGCGCTGGTGCTGTCCGGCCTGCCGCCGGAGCCCTTCCTGTTTCAGGGCTTCCTGCCGCCACGCCAGGCCGCGCGTGAGGCAGCACTTGGCCGGCTGAAGGCGCTGGAACAGGCAGGGCTTGCCGCCAGCGTGATTTTTTACGAGGCACCGCATCGGCTGGCCGAAAGCCTTGCCGATATGGCCGCAGCCTTTGGCGCCGAGCGCCCAGCAGCGGTGGCGCGCGAAATGACGAAACGCTTTGAGGAAGTGCGGCGCGGCAGCCTTGGTGATCTGGCCGCGCATTACGGAGCCGCCGAAGCGCGCGGTGAGATGTGCATCGTGGTCGGCCCCGCAGCCGCTGAGACGGTGGTTGGCGATGCCGAAGTCACCGCGCAATTGCGCGCCGCGCTTGCGGGCGGGCTTTCGGTGAAGGATGCGGCGGAGGCTGTCGCGAAAGCCACGGGGCGCAAGCGCCGCGATGTTTATCGGGAGGCTTTGGCCCTATTGGGAGGAGCATAGCGCCTTGGCAGGCAGTGCCAGACCGTCCAAGCTGGAATTAAGGCGGCGTTAGCGGAGGGCAGCGCATGGGATTCGGTGATCTTGTGCATTTTCTGGAACAACATCCGGATCTTGCGGTGTTCCTTGTGCTTGGGCTCGGCTTTTTCATCGGGCAATTCAAATTTCGCGGCTTTGGTCTCGGCCCCGTGACCGGCGCGCTTTTCGCCGGGCTTTTCATCGGGCAATTCGCAGAAGTGCCGGTTTCGGAAGTCGCGCGGTCTATCCTGTTTCTGTTGTTCCTGTTCGGCATTGGCTATTCTGTCGGCCCAAAATTCCTGAGTGCCGTAAAGGGCGATGGGCTGCCCGGTATTGCCATTGGCATAATCGTCCCGCTGACCGCGATGGCGACCGCGGTGATCGCCGCGCGCATTCTTGGTCTGGATGCGGGCTTCGCGGCGGGGCTGTTTTCCGGCGCCACCACCGAATCGCCTGCCATCGGCACAGCGGCTGAGGCGATTCGCGCCTTGCCACTGCCCAAGGAACAGCGCGACCAGATGATCAGCCATATCGCGGTTGCCGATGCGCTTTGTTACCTGTTCGGCGCGCTTGGCGTGATTTTGATGACAACCGTGATCGGCCCCGCGCTGCTGCGAATTGATGTGACGGAAGAAGCGCGCAAGCTTGAAGAAAAATACGGCATTACCCACAAGCGCGCCGGCATCGCTTCTGCCTGGCGGCCGGTTGAAATCCGCGCCTATGCGATTGAACAGGGCGCGGCGCTGGCCGGCAAAACCGTGGCCGAGGCGGAAGCTTCGTCCGGGCAGCGGGTGTTCATCCAGCGCATTCGCCGTGGCGATGCGCTGATGGAACCCGCACGCGACATGATCCTGGAACTTGGCGATACGGTGGCACTTGAAGCGCGGCGTGAAGTGCTGATTGAACTGCTCGGCCCCGATTTGCGGGAAGTTGAGGACCGCGAATTACTGGATATCAACGCAATTTCGCTGGATGTTTATGTCGCGGGCGAGGCGGTTATCGGACGCAGCATTGCCGAACTTGGCGATGCGCCAGCGGCGCGTGGCGTATTCCTGCGACGTATCATGCGGAGCGGTCTTGATGTGCCCATCTCCCCTGCAACACGGCTGGAGCGCGGCGATATCATTACCCTGATCGGCACAGAGAAAAATGTGGAAGCGGCGGCAGCGGTGGCGGGGGCCGCAATTCGTCAGAGCGATGCGACGGATTACGTGACACTGGGGCTTGCGATCTTCGCCGGCGGGCTGATCGGCACTGTGGTGGGCGTAGATATCGCGGGCGTACATATCGCGCTTTCGACCAGTGTCGGCACACTCATGGCGGGGCTTTTCATTGGCTGGGTGCGGTCCCGCCGCCCGCAATTCGCGCGCATTCCGGACGCGGCGATTGCCATGATGACATCTCTTGGCCTTGCCGCCTTTGTCGGCATGATCGGCCTGCATGCCGGCCCCGTATTTGTGGAAGCCGTGCGTGAAGTGGGCTTTGGGCTGCTGCTTGCCGGGGCTTGCGTAACGCTGGTGCCACAATTCCTGGGGCTTTTCATCGGGCGCTATGTGTTGCGCATGAACCCGCTTTTATTGCTGGGCGCGCTTTCCGGCGCGCAAACCATGACAGCAGCGCTGGCGGCGCTGCAGGAAAAATCAGGCAGCCCGATTGCGGTGCTGGGCTATACGGCGGCGGTGCCCTTTGGGCATATATTGCTGACCTCAGGCGGGACAGTGATGGTTTGGTTGATGAGTTGAGGGGCTACGAATCCCCTTGACCCAAGATGCTCCATTACAATCCGAATGAGGCATACCAGTCTGCGACAGGTCGCTTGCCGGGTTCACGTGATAGGGGAGTGAAATCCCTGTTGTTTCCCTCTCCAACATCCAAACGGTGACTATCGCGGTGCCAATGTTCGCGGGAAAGCTCATAAACTAACTGATCCAGTCTGGTTTTCTCCTCAAGCAGAGACGATATCTCGGGCGTAATAGGTTCCGGCGTATATTGGTCCATCAACTCGTGTTCATCTTCCTTGGTGTTCAAGCGTGCGACTTCGGTGAGCGGTGTCATCCCGAATACCTCTGCAACCTTTGCGTAGATATCCGCCAGTTGAGAAATGTCACCAATAACATCAAAGGATAGAATATTCTTAAGCGCGCGATTGACAAGTTGGGCGTCTGAGAGCCATCCAATCTGTTCGTAGTCCTGGATCAAGGCATAGCCATCCGGCGTGGCGAGAACGTCACCTGCCAGGCGACTGGTCATGAAATTGACCGTCGTTGTGAAAATGTGGGGGTTATAGCTTTGCAGAAAATCGAGCAGCGTCCCCGCCTTGGTAATTTGTAGCGCTACCTTGCCATTTTCTTCGATATAATCAGCTTTATGGCGTTTCCAAAAATAGTAGTTGGAGAGCAGCCGTTCGATCGGATCGCGCAATACAGTCACGACAAAAAGCGGCCTCGGAATCCGTCTGATCTCATCCGCATTGAAATGGCCCGAAAAAAAGCGCCACTGACGCAGTTCATCCACGCTGTAGGACTTCAGGTTTGAATACCGTTCAGGGCAGGTTTCCTCTGGTGTAAAATGCGCGGAAAAATGATGATGCAGGGTAGTCCCTCCGGTCTTCGGCAGATGGAGAAATACAAGCGCAAGCTCTGAGGGATCAACTTGACTAGACACGACCAGCACTTTCCTTCGACATAACGCCAAGCTACTTTCCAGCAATTACCAAATCATTAAGACAGGCTATGAGTCTAACGATAGTCTTAGCATTTCAAGGCTTTGACCTAGGATGACCAAAGGGCCTCACACCCGCGGCACCGCCACCCCAACCAACGCATCCCGCGTCACAATCGCGGCCAGCTTCTCCGCACTCCACCCCTCCGTCCCCTTGGGGCGCATCGGCAGCACCATCCAGCGATAATCCGCGGTGCTATCCACCACGCGGATTTCCACATCATCGGCCAATTGCGTGCCCCATTCCGCCAGCACCGCGCGCGGTTCACGCACGGCGCGGGAACGATAGGCGAAGGATTTGTACCAGCCGGGCGGATAGCCCAAAAGCGCCCGCGGGTAACAAGAACATAGCGTACACACCACCAGATGATGCTGCTTTGGCGAATTTTCCAAAACGCCAAGCTCCGGCGCGCCGGCCATGGAAGCGCCCATCGCCTCGGCCGCCGCTTTCCCATCACGCATCAGCAGCGCGTAATATTCGGGGTCGGTCCAGGCGCGGGCCACCATGCGCGCGCCGATCTCGGGGCTCGCGCGATCCGTGATCGCCTGACGCTCGGCGATTTCGGCTTCACTCACCAGCCCCTTGGCA
>JADCGG010000059.1 GCA_020249125.1 Roseomonas sp.
CCTATAAGCCAGCAGAAAGGAATTTCTGATCTTGAACGTTCTGGCCCCCGATCCTGCCCAGGCCCTGGAGAACGCCGCCCGCGCCGCGCGTGCCGCCACCATTGCCCTGGCCGCCGCACCGCGCGCCGTGAAGGACCAGGCGCTCCTGCTGGCGGCGGCGGCGCTGCGCCAACATGCCGGCAAGATCATCGCCGCCAATGTGGAAGACATCGCCGCAGCACCCGGGCTTTCGCCCGCCTTCCGGGACCGCCTTTTGCTGAATGCCGCGCGGGTGGAGGCCATGGCGAAGGGGCTTGAGGAAGTGGCCGCATTGCCTGACCCGGTGGGGCGCGTGTTGGCGGAATGGCAACGCCCGAATGGGCTGCGCCTGCAGCGCGTGGCGCAACCGCTTGGTGTGATCGGCATGATTTTCGAAAGCCGGCCCAATGTCACCGCCGATGCGGCTGCCTTGTGCTTGAAATCCGGCAATGCGGTGATCTTGCGCGGCGGGTCTGAAAGTCTGCGCAGCGCCACCGCCATTCATGCCTGCATGGTGCAAGGGCTGCGCCTGGCCGGCCTGCCGGAAGCGGCGGTGCAAGTGGCGCCGAGTGCTGACCGGGCCTTTGTCGGCGCCATGCTGCGCGCTGCGGGGCTGATTGATTTGATCGTGCCACGCGGCGGCAAGGGGCTGGTGACGCGCGTTATGGAAGAAGCGCGCGTGCCGGTGCTGGCCCATGCCGAAGGGCTTTGCCATACCTACATCCATGCCGGGGCGGATCACGCCATGGCGCGCGCGGTATTGGCCAATGCCAAGATGCGGCGCACCGGTGTTTGTGGCTCGACGGAAACCCTGCTGATTGATGCCGCCATCGCGCCCGCGCTTTTGCCCGCGCTGATTGCGGATTTGCGCGCGCTCGGCTGCGATTTCCGCGCCGATGACGCTGCGCGCGCCATTGTGCCGGACCTCAAACCCGCAACCGATCAGGACTACGCCACCGAATGGCTGGATGCGATCCTATCGGTGAAGGTGGTTGCGGGTGTTGACGAAGCGCTTGCCCATATCCGCCGCTTCGGCAGTGAGCATACGGAAGCGATTATCACCGAAGATGCCGCTGCCGCACAGCGATTTCTGGATGGTATTTCGTCCGCCGTCGGGCTTTGGAATGCCTCCACGCAATTCTGCGATGGCGGGGAATTCGGTTTCGGGGCGGAAATCGGCATAGCAACGGGGCGGCTGCATGCGCGCGGTCCCGTTGGGCTCGAACAGCTATGCACCTATCGCTACAAGATTTTCGGCACGGGGCAGGTCAGGCCGTGATGGGGTGGCGGTTTTTCGCCACGTTGCTGTTGGGCTTGGCACTGGCGCCGAGTGCGCGCGCTGCCTGCCCGGATGATGCGGCGATTGCGCGCTTTGCCGGGCAAATTCTGCAACGCCAATCGCCGACACCTTTCGCGTCCCTTTCACCCGCCGATGGGCGCTGCGTACAGGACAGGCTGGTCGCGATTTTTGCTCAACCTTTCGGCGATGTTGTGGGTTTCAAACTTGGCCTGACCAATCCCGCCATCCAACAACGCTTCGGCATTGACCATCCGATCCGTGGCAGCATTTTCCACGCCACCTTGCGCGCTGCTTCGGGCGCCGAAATCGAAGCACGCTTCGCCGCCGTGCCGGTGCTGGAAGCGGATATGCTGGTGCGGATTGGTATGGGCGGCGTTGAAACGGCGCTGAATGACCATGCCGCGCTGATCCGCCATATTGATCAGGTGATCCCCTTCATTGAATTGCCCGATCTGGTCTATGCGCCTGATTATCGCCCAAGCCTTGGCGATTTGCTCGCGGTCAATCTCGGCGCGCGGCTTGGCGTGGTGGGTAAGCCGATTGCCGTGACACCCAGCGCTGACTTCATCGCGGCCCTGGGGCGGATGAGCATTTCGCTGCATCAGGATGGGCGGGAAGTGTCGCGCGCGCCGGGGGCGGCCATTCTGGGCCATCCCCTGAATGCGCTCGCCTGGATCGCGCGGGATTTGGCGCGCGATGGGCGGCCGTTGCGAGAAGGTGATATCATCTCCCTCGGGTCTTTTTCGCCGCCGCAGCCCGTGGTGGCAGGCTAGGTCTGGACCGCGCGCTATGAAGGCCTTGATGGGGCGCAGGATGTGGTGGTGCGGTTCAGATAACCTGACCGTTTCGCCAAAGCCGCGCCCCCTGCTATCATGAACTTCTGAGTTTGTTGGTGATCAGGAAAGACTTCAGCCATGCCCGATACCGCCCCGCTACAGACCACAAGCCAACCGCATTCGGTTGAGTATTTTGACGTGCTGATTGTGGGTGCCGGCATTTCCGGGATTGGCGCGGCCTATCACCTCACCACCCAATGCCCAGACAAACGCTTTGTCGTGCTGGAGAATGAGGAAACCTTCGGCGGCACCTGGTGGACGCATAAATATCCCGGCATTCGCTCAGATAGCGACCTGCACACCTTCGGCTATCGCTTCAAGCCCTGGCGCGGCGCGCCGATTGCGACCGCCGAGGAAATCCTGAGTTATATGGGCGAAGTGATCGCGGAAAACGATCTTTCGCGCCATATCCGCTATCATCACAACATCACCCACGCTGCCTGGGATAGTCAGACGAAGCTTTGGACCTTGGAGGTTCTGGACAAGACCACTGGCCTGCCGCGCCGTTTCACCGGCAAGTTCCTTTACATGTGCCAGGGCTATTATCGCCACCGTCAGGGCTATATGCCGGAATGGCCGAATATGGCGGCCTATCAGGGCCGCCTGGTGCATTCCGAGGAATGGCCAGAGGGCCTTGATTACGCCGATAAGCGCGTCTTGGTGATTGGGTCAGGCGCAAGTGCCGCGACCATCATTCCGGCCATGGCCGCCAAGGCCGCGCATGTGGTGATGCTGCAGCGATCCCCCGCCTTTTTCCGCGTGGGCCGCAACGCGATTGAAATCGCCGAGGAATTGCGCACGCTTGGTGTTTCGGAAGATTGGATTCACGAAATCACGCGCCGCAAAATCCTGTTCGAGCAGGATAAATTCGCAAAAATGTCCTTTGCGCAGCCGGACAAGGTGAAGGAAGCGCTACTGGATGGCATTCGCGGCATTGTCGGGCAGGATTATGATATCGCGACCCATTTCACGCCGCGCTATCGCCCGTGGCGGCAACGCGTGGCCTTTGTGCCCGATGGCGATCTGTTCCACGGCATTGCCCAGGGCAAGGCGAGCGTCGTGACCGATGAGATTGAACGCTTTTCGGAAAAAGGCGTTGTGACCAAATCCGGTCAGGAATTGGAAGCGGATATCATTGTCGCGGCCACCGGCTTCCATCTGAATGTGCTTGGCGATATCGCCTTTGAAATTGATGGCAAGCCGCTCGATTTTCATGAAACCGTGACCTATCGCGGCATGATGTTTACCGGCATTCCCAATATGGTTTGGGTCTTCGGCTATTTCCGCGCTTCCTGGACGCTGCGCGCTGATCTGGTGGGTGATTTTGTTTGCAAATTGCTCAAGCATATGGATGCCACGGGCAAGCAGCAGGTCGAAGTGGCGCTGCGGCCAGAAGACCACAACATGCCCATCCTGCCCTGGATTGATCCGGAAAATTTCAATCCCGGCTATCTGATGCGTGGCATGCATTTGCTGCCGCAACGCGGTGACAAGCCCGAATGGATGCATAATCAGGATTACTGGGCGGAGAAGGATGAATTCCCCAAAATTGACCTGAACGACGCGGCCTTTGTCTATAGGTAACCGCCTGCCGCGCTATGGCGGGGCCATTCAGCTCGGCCTTATGATCCTGCCATGACGCCTTCCCGTTTCGGCGATGGTCGCCGGCGCCGCATCGGCCTTTTGGGCGGGTCCTTCAACCCGGCCCATGCCGGGCATCGCCATGTCGCGCGCCAGGCGCTCCGCGCGCTTGGGCTGGATCAGGTTTGGCTTCTGGTCTCGCCGGGTAATCCGCTGAAGCCGCGCGCGGGGATGGCGCCGCTCCCACAGCGCTTGGCCAGTGCCAGGCGGATCGCCGATGGCAGGCGCGTGATCGCGACCGATATCGAAAGGGCGCTCGGCACGCGCTTCACCGCTGATACGCTGGCAAAACTGCGCCAGCGCTTTCCGTGCGCGGTTTTCGTGTTTTTGATCGGCGCGGATAATCTGGTGCAATTGCCGCGTTGGAAATCCTGGCGACGCATTGCCGGTTCCACCCCATTGGCGGTATTGCCCCGTCCGGGCTGGACAAGGCGCGCGCTGCGCGGTGCGGCGGCTTCCGTACTGCGCCGCCAGCGTTGCCCCCCCGCTGCGTTGCTTGCCGGCCCGAAGCGGGCTACGAGCCCTGTCAGATGGTGTTTCGTCCCCGCGCGGGAACACGCTGCCTCCGCCACCGCAATCAGGGCGGCCGCGCTGCACCCGTGACAGACAGAGATAGGAGGCGGCCATAGCCCGCAAGCCAACCCCGGCTGAAGAAAGCCCAAAGCGGCGCGTCGCCGCCGAGCCAAAGCCCAAAGCCGCGCCCAAGGCCAAGGCCAGCGCCAAGCCGAAAGTCGCTGCTGCGTCCAAGGCGAAGGCCACGCCGAAAGCCGAGCCTGCCAAGCCAGCACGGCGCCGCGCCGCCGCCCAGGCCACCCCAGCCAAGCCGACGACAAAGCCCGCGGCCAAGGCCAGCAAGGCGGCGCCAAAGGCCAAGGCCGCGCCCAAGGCGAAAGCCGCTATCGCCAAAACACCGGCAGCACCGCGCCCCGCGCGCACCAAGCGCCGCGCGAAAATTGCGCCCGATCGGCTGGAACTACTTGTGGATGCCGCGCGCAAAAGCCTGGAAGATGACAAGGCCGAAAACATCATCGTCTTGGATGTGACAGGCCGCGCCGATTACACGGATAGGCTGATTATCG
>JADCGG010000006.1 GCA_020249125.1 Roseomonas sp.
GATTTCATCCACCCCGAAGGCGCCTATGCGCGCGGTGGGCAAAGCGATGCGACGATTGCCGCCCTCCCCGCGCGGCTTGCGCCGCTCTGTCAGGCGATGCGCGCGGCGGGGGGCTGGATCGCCTCCACTCATTTCACTTTGGTGCCGGGCAAGGGGGGCGAGCCCTTCATTGCGGAGCACCTGAAACAAATGCGCCCCTTTCTGCGCAAGGGGGATTTCGCGCCGGCATCCTGGGGGCAGGCCTTGGTGGATGAATTGGCGCCATCCGATTTGATGGTTGAAAAAATCGGCTATGATGCGTTTTGGAATTCGCGCCTGGAATGGGCCTTGCGCAAGGCGGGCATTCGCGCGCTGCTTGTCGCGGGCATTGTCACCAATGGTGGTGTGGCATCCACAGTGCGCGGCGCGCATGTACGGGAATTTGACGTAACGGTTTTGGAAGATGGCTGCGCGGCGTTTTCGAGCGCGGTGCATCAAGCGGCGATTGAAGGCATGCGCCCGGTTGCGCGCATCACCAGCATCGCGCAGGCGCTGCAAGACATCACAGGGAAATAGGTCATGGATAAGTTTGGCATCGGGCAACCGGTACGGCGCAAGGAAGATGTGCGGCTGCTGACTGGTCGCGGCACCTATACGGATGATCTGGACCGCGCTGAGCAGGCCCATGCGGTGGTGCTGCGTTCTCCACACGCCCATGCGCGCATTCTTTCCATGGATATCAGCGAAGCCAAGGCCGCCCCCGGTGTGCTGGCGGTGCTGACCGGGCATGATGCGATTGCTGATGGGCTGAAGCCCTTGCCCGTGCAGGTGGAAGTGCCCGGCAAGGAAAAGCCGCTTTTCGCGCCGACGCGCCACATCCTGCAAACCGAACGCGTGCGCTATGTGGGCGACCCGGTGGCGCTGGTGGTCGCGGAGTCCCGCGAACAGGCGATGGATGCAGCTGAGCTTATTCAGGTGGATTACGAAACCCTGCCGAGCATTACGGAAACCGGTGCCGCACTTGATCCCGCATCGCCCGTGATCTGGGAAGAACAGGGCAGCAATCTTTGCGTGCATTGGGATAGCGGGCGCGAAGCGGAAGCTGATGCCGCCTTCACCAAGGCCGCGCGCATTGTTGCGGTTGATCTGGTGCAGAACCGTATTGTTGGCAATCCGATGGAACCGCGTGTGGCGATTGGCGAATGGGATGGGGAACGCTGGACTTTGGTTTCACCGTCTCAAGGGGCGGTGAAGGTGCGCGATAACCTCGCCAAGCTTGTCTTCAACGTGCCGCTTGAAAAAATCCGAGTGATTTCGCCCGATGTTGGCGGCGGCTTCGGCTTGCGCGGCAAGCTGTTTCCCGAAAGCGCCATGGTGCTGTGGGCAGCGCGCAAGCTTGGCCGCCCGGTGAAATGGCGCGCGGGGCGGACGGAGACCTTCCTGTCAGACCCGCATGGGCGGGACCATGTGACACATGCCGAAATGGCCTTTGATGAGAATGCCAAGGCGATTGGTGTGCGCATTCGTACACTCGCCGCCATGGGCGCCTATTTGCTGGATTTCGGCCCGCGCGTGCCCACCATGGCGGGCGGGCGCATCAATGGCACGGTCTATGACATTCAGGCGCTGAATGTGCAGGTGCGCTGCGTCTTCACCAATACGGTGCCGACCGACGCCTATCGCGGCGCGGGCCGCCCGGAAACCGCTTATGTGCTGGAACGCCTGTTCGACCAAGGTGCGGCGGCCTTCGGCATTGGGCGTGATGAAATCCGCCGGCGCAATTACATCCGCCCGGATCAAATCCCCTATAAGAATGTCGCGGGCAATGTGATTGATTCCGGCCATTTCGCGGAAACTCAAGCTATGGCGATGAAGCTTGCTGATTGGGATGGCTTCGCGGCGCGGCGCGCGGAATCCGCCAAGCGCGGCAAGCTGCGCGGCATTGGACTTGGCTATTTCATCGAAGCATCGGGCGGGCAGCCTTTTGAATGGGCGCGCGTAGCGCTAACGCCGGAAGGGCGCGCCAAGCTGACGGTTGGCACCTTCAGCCATGGCCAGGGGCATGAAACCGCCTTTGCGCAAATCCTCTCAGAAAAACTCGGCCTGCCTTTTGAATCGATTGACCTGGTGCAGGGTGATTCGGATGTGGTGGTGAAGGGTGGTGGCACAGGTGGGTCGCGGTCTTCGCAAATGGGCGGTGTTGCCACCAGCCGCGCCGCGACTTTGGTGATTGAAAAGGCCAAGCGCATCGCGGCGCATCTGCTGGAAGCGGGGGTTGCGGATATTGAATTCCTCAATGGTCGCTTCAGTGTGGCGGGGACGGATATCGCGACAGGCTGGCAAGAAGTGATCGCCGCCGCGCATGATCCCACGCGCCTGCCCCCAGGCGAAGCGCCGGGGCTTGACGAACAACTCACCTATACGCGCGACACGGAATGCAATTTCCCGAATGGTTGTCACGTTGCAGAGGTTGAAGTTGACCAGACGACCGGTGAAGTCACCATCGCGAATTACGCGGCGGTGGATGATGTTGGCGTGCCGATCAACCCCATGCTGGTGCATGGGCAATGCCATGGCGGCATCATGGCCGGCATTGGCCAGGCCATGCTGGAACATGCGCGTTACGATCCGGAAAGCGGCCAATTCCTGACCGCGACCTTCCAGGATTACTGCATGCCGCGCGCCGGTGATGCGCCTTCCTTCACGCTTGATCTGAATGTGGTGCCTTGCCCTTCCAATGATCTTGGCGTGAAGGGCGCTGGTGAAGGTGGCGCTTGTGGTGCGCCGCCTGCCATTATCTCAGCGGTCTGTGATGCGCTTGGTGTGGCGCATGTGGATATGCCGATCACGCCAGAAAGCATCTGGCGTATCGTGCAAGGGAAGCAGGCGGCGTGAGAGAGAGCTTTGCCCGCTCACCTTTCACGGCGAGGAATTATGGAGCCTTGGCTTTCCCATCTTGAACCAAGCTTTGGTAATCTTCCCTGCTGCGACTTCATAGATTGCAATCACGTCAACCTCGCCCGGACCCTCCGGGAAGGTTCGCGTAACAACCTCCTGATCAATGACGAGGTTATCCACGGATAATCGCGTGATCAAACGCCCGTGCAAATTCGGTTCACGGAAGCGTATAAGGTGCCGCTCCCGGATCTCCGCACTTCCCTTAGCCAGAAGCTGATCCGGGAAGCCATAATAGCAGCAATCCTCGTCCCACCACCGCATAAAGGCATCAATGTCGCGCGCGTTATAGGCTTCAAGTTGCTGCTGCACGCAGTACTCAGGGTGAGTTAGCGGGTCGTCCTCCACGCTACTATCCTTTGTTCAGTTATGAGGTCTTTCGCGTTTTCATGGGCAAAACACTGAAAGCTTGAGTGATCGCATTTTCCGAACCGCCAAGTGATTCCACTTGGCTTGAAAATGCTCACCCCGCCGGCCTCACCCCCCAGGGATAAGGCATGCTGCCCTGGGCAAGCCCGGTAATGCTGCGCCGCCAGGCGCTGCGGATGCGGAATTGCCCAAGCGGGATGGTGGCAACATCATCCTGCGCAAGCTTATTGATCTCATCCGCCAGCGTCTTTTGCCGCGCCGCATCCGGCGCATCGAACCAGGCCTGAATGCGTTCCTGCATCGCCGGGCTATCATACCAGCCGAACCAGCCCGCCGCACCAGGCCCTTTCACCAGAGAACTCACCGCCGGATTCAGATAAGCGAGTGATGATCCGTAGGTGTGGAAAATACTCCACCCACCACGATCCGCGGGTTCCGTGCGCACGCGGCGCTGCACCACCGTGCCCCAATCGGTTTCGGCCAGCTCCACATTCATGCCAATGCGGCGCAGCCGATCCGCGGTCACCTGCCCATGCGGGCCGATCAACGGGAAATCCGTCGGGTTGATGATGACAACCTTCTCGCCATTATACCCACTCGCCTGCAAAGCGGCGCGCGCGCGGTCCAGGCTGCGCGGCGGGGCATTGAATTCCGAGAGGTTCTCCACCCCATAAGGCGTGCCGCAGGGAAACAGGCTGCGACATTCCTGCCAGATGCTGCGATCATCGCCGAGCGTGGATCGCATGTAATCCGCCTGATCCACCGCCAGCGCCACCGCTTGGCGCACCTTCAGATTATTGAAGGGCGCTTGCAGGTGATTGAGCCGCATGATGCTCATGAGCCCTGTGGGGTTCAGAATGCCAACCTCGATATTGCGGTTGCGCTGCAGCGTCGGCACCAGATCCGCCAGCGGCTGTTCCAGCCAATCAATCTCGCCCGATTGCAGCGCCGCCGCCGCTGTCGCGGGATCGGGCAGGATATGCCATTCAATGCGCGGGAAATGCGCGACCTTGGCGCCGGATGCCCAATCCGATGGCTCATCACGCGGGCGATAGCGTTCATTGCGCATATAAACCACGCGGCTGCCAGAGACGAATTCATCACGCATGAAGCGATAGGGGCCGCTGCCCACAACCTCACTGATTTGCGTGCTGGCATCTGTCCGCGCGAGCCGTTCCGGCAGGATGAAGGGCACATTGGCATCGGGCTTGGCCAGCGCATCCAGCAGCAGCGGAAAGGGCCGCTTCAGGCGAATTTCCAGCGTGCGGTCATCTGCCGCGCGCCATTCATCCACCTGCGCCGCCAGAATTTGCCCAAAGGCATCACGCCGCGCCCAGCGCGCGAGGGATGCGGCGCAATCCGCCGCGCGCACCGGTTCCCCATCATGGAAGAACAAGCCTTCACGCAGCCGGATGCGCCACACGCGGCCATCGGCGGAAACCTCATGCCCCGCGGCCATTTGCGGCTGCGCGCGCTGTTGGCCATCCACGGCATAAAGCGTGTCATAGACATGATAGCCGTGCATTTGCGTGACAATCGCGCTGGTCCAGATGGGATCAAGCGCGGTCAGATTGGCCTGCGGCACAAAGCGCAGCGTGGCCGTGCGCGCGGGTTGCGCCAGCACAGGCGCGGCAAAGCCCGAGGCACCGGCAAGCACCGCGGCCCCTTGCAGCAAATGACGACGTTTCATGGCGTTTCCCTTCTTGTTGCTTCAGGCTTCGGCGATGGCCGCGCTCCATGGGCTCATCGCATCGGTAATGCCGGTGCGCAGCCCATCGGCGCCAATCTGAATCAGATTGGGGCAGGCGAAATTCACCGGCAGCACGGCGTGTTCCACTTCCGTCACCGTATCTTCCGCCGCCAGCGCCGCGAGTGTTTCGGCACCCAGCCGGATATCGGCGGTGACACCCTCGGGGCCAGAGACATCCAGCCGCGGGTGATGCGCCGCCGCTTCAGGACACATGCCGAAGTCAGACACAAAGGACAGCATCTGAAAGACAGATGCCATGATGCGCCGCCCACCTGATGCACCCGTGGCGATCACGGGCTTGTCTCCATCTGCGGCAATCACCGGGCACATATTCGTCAAAGGCCGCTTGCCGGGGGCGATGGCGTTCTTTGCCTCGGGCCGAGGGTCGAACCACATCACGCCATTATTCATCAGCACGCCGGATTTCGGCAGCACCACGCGGCTGCCCATGCTGGAAAGCAGCGTGGTGGTCATGGCGACCATCATGCCGTTCTTATCTGTCACGGTCAGATGCGTGGTGCAGGATTCGGCGGCCTTGGGTTCCGCATCGCCAAGCCCCGCCAGACGTTCCGCATAGGCGGCGCGCAGCACGCGGGCCAATTGCGCATACCAGCCAGAAGATGGCGCCTTGCCGGAGAAATCGGCGCCCTTCATGCCTTCCAATACGCGCAGCAAAGTGGGCGCGGCTGTCAGGCCATTGGCCAGCATCAATCGCTTGCCGCTCCATTCGGCTTCAAGGGCGGGCAATACGCGCGCCTTACATTGCGCCAAATCCTCGGCACTGACGAAGCCGCCCATTTCCTTACAATCGGCGGCGATGGCGGCAGCAACATCGCCGGTATAGAAATCAGCCAAGCCGGCATGGGCCAGGCGTTCCAACGTCGCGGCCAGATTGCCCTGCGGGAAGAAGCCCGGCGCGCCCTGATACGGCGCCACCGGCGGCAGGCCACCCGGCAGATAGATCCGCGCGGATTCCGCATAAAGCTTTAGCACGGCAGCGGAATTGGCGACCTTCAGCGTTGTGAACCAATCCTGCGCCAGGCCGCGCTTGGCCAGCGCCACCGCTGGCGCCAGCACATCCTTGATCGGCATGCGGCCATGGCGCGCATGCAATTCCATATAGCCCGCAACGGCGGATGGAATGGCAAAGGAAAGCGGCCCATGCACATTGCGGTCTTCCACCACTTCCGGCCAGGTGAACAAATCGGCCTTCATCTTGCCCGTCATGGGAAAGGCGGAAGGCTTCAGGCCGCGCGGGGAAACCGGGCCGAAATCAAAGGTCTCGGCGGCACCGCCCGGGGACATCACCTGCGCGAAGCCAATGCCGCCCAGTCCACTATTCCAGGGTTCCAGCGTGGCCAGAGCAAAGGCCGTCGCCACCGCCGCATCCGCCGCCGTGCCGCCGGCTTCCAGAATGGCAACACCGGCCTCGGCGGCGCCGCGCGCCTGGGATGCCACCATGCCCTTGCGGCCCGAAGCCGCGGGCTTGGTGATGTGCCAATGCTGGGAAGTATGACGGGGCGGGGTAAAGGCCATGATGGGGTTTCCTCAATTTCTATAGGCCTAGCCTTGCGCCGACCGCGCCTTCCGGCAAGCCCCCGCCCGGTTTGCCCCCTCGCGCCTTTCCTTTTATGAAACCCCCGTATTTGACGGGCGGGCCATGCCTCGCCCTTGTTCAGGAGCGTGCCAATGTCTGGTTCAAAGGGGCTTTTCGTTGCCCCCATTCTGAAGAATTTCATCGAAGCGGAAGCCCTGCCGGGTACGGGCGTGGAGCCCGCCCGCTTCTGGGAAGCGATGGAGCGCACCCTCAGGGAATTGGCACCGGCCAATGCCGCGTTGCTCGCCAAGCGCGATGAGTTGCAGGCGAAGATTGATGCCTGGCACCGCGCCAATCCGGCCAAGCCGATTGACCAGGCCGCCTATACGGCGTTTCTGAAGGAAATCGGCTATCTGCTGCCGGAACCCGCGCAAGTGACCGTCGCGACCACCGATGTGGATGCGGAAATTGCCTCCATGGCCGGGCCGCAATTGGTCGTGCCGGTTTCCAATGCGCGCTATGCGTTGAATGCCGCCAATGCGCGCTGGGGCAGCCTTTATGATGCGCTCTATGGCACGGATGCCATTCCAGGTGCGGCTGCCGGCAAGGGCTATGACCCGGAACGCGGTGCGAAGGTGATTGCCTATGCGCGCGGCGTTTTGGATAACGCCGTGCCGCTCGCCAAGGGCTCACACAGCGACGCGACGGGCTACCGGATTGAAGGCGGCGCGCTGGAAGTGACGCTGAAGGATGGCAGCAAGACGGGCCTCGCAGGGCCTGGCCAATGCGTGGGCTTCCTTGGCGAACCGCATGCAGTGTCTTCCCTGCTTTTCGTCAATAACGGCCTGCATATCGAAGTGAAGTTTGATCGCGCGCACCCGATCGGCAAGACTGATCCGGCGGGCATTGCCGATGTGGCGCTGGAAAGCGCGCTGACCACCATTCAGGATTGCGAGGATTCCGTCGCCGCCGTGGATGCGGAGGACAAGGTCGCGGTCTATCGCAACTGGCTTGGCCTGATGCGCGGCGATCTGGAAGCGAGCTTCGACAAGGGCGGCAAGACCATGGTGCGCCGCCTGAACCCGGACCGCGTGTTCCAGCGCCCGGCGGGTGGTGGTGTTACGCTGCATGGCCGTTCGGTGATGCTGGTGCGCAATGTTGGTCACCACATGATGATTGATGCGGTGAAGCTGGATGGCGCGGAGGTGCCGGAAACGATTCTGGATGCTTTCTGCACATCGGTCATTGCCATTCATGATATTCGCGGCAAGCGGCTCAATTCCCGCGCCGGCAGCGTTTACATCGTGAAGCCCAAGATGCACGGCCCGGAAGAAGTCGCCTGGGCGGATACGCTGTTCTCCCGCGTGGAAGATGCGCTCGGCCTGAAGCGCGCCACGCTGAAGATGGGCATCATGGATGAGGAACGCCGCACCACGGTGAACCTGAAAGCCTGCATTGCGGCGGCCAAGGATCGCGTGGTCTTCATCAATACGGGCTTCCTGGATCGTACCGGCGATGAAATCCACACGGCGATGGAAGCGGGCGCGGTCATTCGCAAGAATGACATGAAGGGCGCGGCCTGGATCAAGGCCTATGAGGATTGGAATGTGGATACCGGCCTGGCCTGCGGGCTGAGGGGCCGCGCGCAGATCGGCAAGGGCATGTGGGCCATGCCGGATGCCATGGCGGCGATGCTCGACCAAAAGGTGGGCCACCCCAAGGCGGGCGCTTCCACGGCTTGGGTGCCATCGCCCACGGCGGCCACCTTGCACG
The DNA here is from genome assembly GCA_020249125.1 of Roseomonas sp. Lineage (GTDB taxonomy): Bacteria > Pseudomonadota > Alphaproteobacteria > Acetobacterales > Acetobacteraceae > Neoroseomonas. The sequence continues at coordinate 8,364 of JADCGG010000006.1, forward strand.
CGCTGCACTACCATCAAATCAGCGTGACCGATCGCCAGGATGAAATCACCAAGGGCGGGCGGCGCGCGAAGCTGGATGATATTCTGACCGTGCCCTTGGCGCGCGACACGAATTGGTCGCCCGCCGATGTGCAGGCGGAACTGGACAATAACGCGCAAGGCATTCTGGGCTATGTGGTGCGCTGGGTGGATCAGGGCGTTGGCTGTTCCAAGGTGCCGGACATCAATGATGTCGGCCTGATGGAAGACCGCGCCACGCTTCGCATCAGCAGCCAGCACATCGCCAATTGGCTGCGCCATGGCGTGGTGAGCGAAGCGCAGGTGATGGAAACCATGAAGCGCATGGCAGCTGTGGTGGATCGGCAGAATGCCGGCGATGCCGCTTATCGCCCCATGGCGCCCGCTTTTGATGGCCCGGCCTTCAAAGGCGCTTGTGATCTGGTGCTGAAGGGCCGCGAACAGCCCAATGGCTATACCGAATTCGTGCTGACGGCGCGTCGGCGTGAAGCCAAGGCGGCGGGGTAAATCCCGGCGCCGCTTGTCTTTCCGGGCAAGCGGCGCAAGCATGATGCGAAGCGGGCGGCGGTGACCTCTCGCGCAGGAGGAACGCATCATGGATTTTTCAGGCAAAATTGGCATTGTGACGGGCGGCGCCAATGGCATTGGCGCTGCGGTAGCGCGCGGCTTCGTCGCACGCGGCGGCAAGGTGGTGATCGTGGATCGTGACGCCGCCGCCGGTGAGGCTTTGGCAGCCTCCCTTGGCGCAGCCGCGCTGTTTCGCGCCGCCGATGTCACCAAAGCCGCCGATGTCGCGGCTTATGTGAAGGCGGCGCAGGATCGCTTCGGCGCGATTGATTGCTTTCACAACAACGCCGGCATTGAAGGCCGTGTCGCGCGCCTTGCCGAATATGATGAAGCGGTGTTCGACCAGATCATGGCGGTGAATGTGAAGGGCGTGTTTTTGGGCCTGCGCCACGTGCTGCCGGTGATGATCGCCGCCGGGCGCGGCGCGGTGGTGAATACGGCGTCCATCGCGGGGCTGGTCGGTTCACCTGGCATGGCGGCCTATTCCGCTTCCAAGCATGCGGTGAATGGCCTCACCAAAAGTGTCGCGGGTGAAGTTGGGCCGAATGGCATTCGCGTCAATGCCGTCTGCCCCGGCCCGATCGCAACGCGCATGATCGAAGAAGTCTCCCGCCAGGTATCGCCCAATAATCCGAAAGGCGTTGAAGAACGCTATGCGGCGGGGATACCGCTGCGCCGTTACGGCACGGCGGAGGAAGTGGCCAATCTGGTGCTGTTCCTGCTGTCTGACCTCGCCAGCAATATGACGGGCGGGGAATATACCGTGGATGGCGGGCGCACCGCAGCGCCAGCGGGGGTTTCGGGCAGCACCACGCAATAGGGCCGCCCCGAATCTGCTGCGCCCTACCCAAGCCGCTTGAGCGCAAAATCATAGGCCAGCTTGCGCCAAGTGGAATTCATCACCTTGCCATCGGGCGCTTTTCCCGGAGGGTATTGCGTGAATTCAGCGATCAATTCCTGCTTCACGCCAAAGACCGCATCACTATCCAGATAAGGATCGCCGGCGACAAAAACATGCGTCACCAGGGTTTCATGCCCCGGTGCCGCAATCATGAAATGCACATGCGCCGGGCGCATCGGGTGGCGGCCCGTGGCGCGCAGCAATTCCCCGACTGGGCCATCATCCGGCACGGGATAGGAAGTGGGCGTCAACGTCCAGAAATGGAAGCGCCCTTCACTATCGGTGCGAAAGCGCGCGCGCAGATTGGCATCCGGCTGATCGGTGCGTTGCACATCGTAATAGCCATCCTCATCCGAATGCCAGATATCCACGATGGCGCCGGC
>JADCGG010000060.1 GCA_020249125.1 Roseomonas sp.
ATTCCGTTGCCGGGATGATTTTGTGCGGATGATCCCAGCGCAGCAACCGATGGATGCCGGCCAACCCTTCCCAGGGCCGCTTTTCAGTATTTGCACGCTGGTCACGCGCCAGGCGGAATACGCCGCCATGTTGGAAAGCTTTGAAGCGCGCGGCTTCACGCCGGACAGGGCCGAATTCCTGTACCTGGACAATTCCAAGGGCCACCAATGGGATGCCTTCCAGGGCATCAGGCGTTTCTTGAGCCTGGCGCGCGGCACCTACGTGATTCTTTGCCATCAGGACATCCGGCTGTTGGCTGATGATATCGAAACCCTCTGCGCCCGCCTTGGCGCGCTTGATGCGCTTGATGCGGATTGGGCGCTGGCCGGCAATGCCGGGGCCACACAGGATGGCAGCCTTGTTATCCGCATTTCCGATCCGCATGGCGAAGACCAGCGCCGCGGCGCCTTTCCCGCGCGCGTGGTCAGCCTGGATGAGAATTTCATCATCATTCGCCGTGATGCGCTGGTCAGTGTTTCTGCGGCGGGTTCCGGCTTTCACCTTTATGGAACAGATATGTGCCTGCAAGCGCGTTGCGCTGGGCGCAGCGCCTGGGTGATTGATTTCCACCTGCGGCATTTGAGTGCGGGGAAGGTGGATGCCAGCTTCCATCAGGCACAGCAGCGGATCGAAGCGCATTACGACAAGCTCCTCAACCTGCCCTGGCATATTCGTACCACCTGCACAAAGATGATCCTGGGCGGAGGGGGGCTTCGTCGCTGGCTGGCGCGCTGGAAATTGGCGCGACGTTTGAAACAAACGCAGTGACAGTACTGATCACGCGCTGGCCTCCTCATCTTCTTCCCCCCGCCCAATCAGGTTCAGCGCCCGCCCCCTGATGCCGTGCAGCCCCAGCGCATGGATCAGCGCATCTTCGCGCCCATGCGTCACCCAAATCTCCTGCGCGCCGGTCTCGGCACAGGTCGCCAGCAATTCATCCCAATCGGCATGATCGGAAATCACCAAGGGCAATTCCACACCGCCTTGGCGCGCGCGCTGCCGCACGCCCATCCAGCCGGAAGCATTGGCCACCACCGGTTCCGCCAAGCGGCGCGCCCAGCGATCAGTAATGGCGGAAGGTGGGGCCAGCACAATCGCGCCCTTCAGCGCATCCTTGCGCGCCACCGTTGCGGGCAGAAGCGTGCCGAGAGCAACGCCCAGCTCCTCATACACCTCACAAAGTCGTTGATGCGCGCCATGCAGATGGATCGGCTGATCATACCCCGCCGCGCGCAACATGCGGATCAGGCGCTGGCATTTGCCAAGCGCATAGCAGCCAATCACATGGGTGCGTTCGGGGAATAGCGCGACGGAACGCAACAGCCGCGCAATTTCCCCCATCGCATCCGGGTGGCGAAACACCGGCAAAGCGAAAGTCGCTTCCGTGATGAAGACATCGCAGCGCTCCACCTCAAAAGCCACGCAACTTGGATCGGCGCGACGCTTGTAATCGCCGGAGATCACAACGCGGCTGCCCTGCCATTCCAGCGCGATCTGCGCCGAGCCCAGCACATGGCCAGCGGGACGCAGCCAAAGCTTCACGCCATTGATCGCAATCACTTCCCCATAGCGTAGCGCCTGTTGCGTAGCGCCGGCGCGGCCTTCGCCCAGGCGCGCGGTCATGATGGCGAGCGTCTCCGCCGTTGCCAGCACCGCTTGATGGCCAGGTCGCGCATGATCCGAATGGCCATGGCTGATCACGGCGCGATCCACCGCGCGCAAAGGATCAATGAAGAACCCTCCCGGTTCACAAAACAGCCCGGCGGGGGTGACTTTCAGCCAGGTTTCAGGATGGGGCGCAGAAATGAAAGCCATGCGGTTCCGGTCTTGCGTCGGCGGCGTGTCGCGCCATAGATAGCGTTGAATGCGAACATTACCAGAACCTTTTGCCGGCTGGTTTGCGGCGCGCGGCTGGCGGCCGCGGGCGCATCAGCTTGATGTTTCGGCGGCGGTCTCAGGCGGGGATCACGCGCTGCTGGTCGCACCCACGGGCGGGGGCAAGACGCTGGCCGGATTTTTGCCGACGCTTCTGGATTTGGCCGCCACCCCGCGCGAAGGCTTGCATACGCTTTATATCTCACCGCTCAAGGCGCTGGCGGTGGATATCGCGCGCAATCTGATGGCGCCGATTGAAGACATGGCGCTGCCTATTCGCGTGGAAACCCGCACCGGCGACACGCCAGCCAATCGCCGCGCCCGGCAACGCGCCGCGCCGCCGCATATCCTGCTGACCACGCCGGAAAGCCTGGCGCTGCTGCTCTCCCAGCCAGAGGCGCGGGAATTTTTCGCCGGGCTTGGCGGCATCATCATTGATGAGATCCATGCGCTTGCCGGCACGAAGCGCGGCGATCAATTGGCGCTGTGCCTGTCGCGCCTTGCGGTGTTGGCGCCAGGCGCAAAGCGCATCGGCCTTTCCGCCACCATCGCCGCGCCGGATGCCTTGCGCGCCTGGTTGGCGCCGGATGCGCGGGCAGATTCTGTGCGCTTGATCACGGCGGAAGGCGGCGCGGCGCCCGTTTTTGATTTGCAATTGCCGGAAGGTCATTTGCCCTGGGGTGGGCATATGGGCCTGGCTTCCATGCCGGAAGTTTATCGCCGCATTGAAGCCGCGCGCGTCACGATTGTTTTCGTCAATACCCGCGCCCAGGCGGAATTATGCTTTGCCGCCCTTTGGCGTTTGAATGAGGCAGCGCTGCCCATCGCACTGCATCATGGCAGCCTGGAAATTGACCAGCGCCGCAAGGTGGAAGCCGCCATGGCTGCGGGCAAGCTGCGCGCAGTGGTGGCCACAGCCTCACTCGATCTCGGCATTGATTGGGGCGATGTGGATCAGGTGATCCAGATTGGCGCGCCCAAAGGTGTTGCGCGCCTGCTGCAACGTGTGGGTCGCGCCAATCACCACATGGATGAACCTTCTCATGCTGTGCTGGTCCCGGCCAATCGGTTTGAGGTGATTGAATGCGTCGCCGCCATGGAAGCGGTAGCGGCAGGCGAATTGGATGGCGATCCGCCTCGCCCTGGCGGGCTTGATGTATTGGCGCAGCATGTGCTGGCCATGGCCTGCCACGCGCCGTTTCATCCTGATGATTTGTATGCCGAAGTCATCCGTGCCGCGCCTTATGCCGCACTCACGCGGTGTTATTTCGATGATGTGGTGCGCTTTGTTGAAGATGGCGGTTATGCGCTGGCATCCTATGAACGCTTCCGCCGCCTGTTCCGTGATTCCGAAGGCCGGCTGCACATCCGCGATGCGCGCGTGGCGCGGCAATTCCGCCTGAACCTTGGCACCATTGTCGAAACGCCCATGATCAAGGTGCGGTTGCGCGGAGGCGCCACCTTGGGAGAGGTGGAGGAATGGTTCGTCTCCACGCTCGCGACTGGCGATTGCTTCTTATTCGCGGGTCAGGTGGTGCGCTATGAACGGCTTGATCCCACAGCGGTGATCGTCAGCCCAGGCGGCGGCGATGAACCGCGCGTACCGGTTTATGCCGGCAGCCGCATGCCGCTGACGACTTGGTTGGCCGCGCGGGTGCGCGCCATTCTGCATGATCCCGCGCGCTGGGTGCATTTGCCTGCGCCGGTGCAGGAATGGCTGAAACTACAGAGCCTGCGGAGTGAATTGCCGCCTCGCGATGGTTTGCTGATTGAAACCTTCCCGCGCGGTGGCCGCTGGTTTCTGGTGGCCTATACCTTCGAAGGACGCTTGGCACATCAGACGCTCGGGCTTTTGGTGACGAAGCGCATGGAACGCCTTGGCATGGGGCCGCTTGGCTATGTCGGTACGGATTATGTGCTGGCGATCTGGTCGGCCTTTGAACCGCGCGATGTCGAACAGCTTTTCGCCGAGGATATTCTGGGCGATGAGATGGAGGAATGGCTCGCGGAATCCTCCATGCTACGACGCAGTTTTCGCAATATCGCGACCATTGCGGGCTTGATCGAAAAACACCATCCGGGGCTCGCGAAATCGGGCCGGCAAATGACGATGAACGCTGATCTGATCTATGATGTTCTGCGCCGACACGAACCGGATCACATTCTGCTCCGCGCCACGCGCGCAGAAGCGGCGCGGGGCCTGACCGATGTGGCGCGCATCGCTGGCCTTCTGGCGCGCATCCAGGGGCGCATCACGCATCGCGCGCTTGCGCGTGTTTCGCCGCTTGCCGTGCCGGCGCTGATTGAAGAAGGCCGCGAATGGGTAGCCGGCGGCGCGGAAGATGCGCTGCTCGCTGAAGCCGCCGCGCTGGTTGCGGAAGCGACTGATGGCGCGGAAGAATTTGCTGAGACGCTCGCCGAGATGACCGATGGCATCACCACGCGCGGGGCCTCTGCCCGCCCAAGGCCGCGTGAGGCGCGGAAATCACGCTTCATCCGTTCCGCCCCAAGGCGCGCCTCATGAATGCCGCGCCGCTGCATATGGGCGCGGAACGCGTCATGCTGGACCCCGCCGGCGTGCTGCATTGGCCGGCGCAGAAGCTGCTTTGCGTCGCGGATTTGCATCTGGAAAAGGCCAGCGCCTTTGCGCGTGCTGGCTATTTCCTGCCGCCCTATGATACGCGCGAAACCCTCGCGCGCTTGGCGCTGCTGATCCGGCGCTACAACCCCGCACGGCTGGTTTTCCTCGGCGATAGTTTCCATGACGCGCATGGCGCGGCGCGGCTGGATGCTGCGGATCGCACGGCGCTGCTACGGCTATTGGAGGGGCTTGAGCCCATCTGGGTTCTCGGCAATCACGATCCCGCGCCGCCTTGTGATTTGCCTGGCCAGGCGGTGGCGGAATGGCGCCAAGGACCCATCACTTTCCGCCATATCCCAAGCCCGTTTTCGCGCCAGGCACCGCCGGAAATCGCCGGGCATCTGCACCCAAAGGCTACGGCGCCCACGCGCGCAGGCGGCATTTCCCGGCCCTGCTTTGTCGCCAATCCGCGCCGCGTGATCCTGCCGGCCTTTGGCGCCTTCACCGGCGGGCTTTGCGTGACAGACCCCGCCATTGCGCGGCTTTTCCCGCAGGGTGGGCGCGCGTTTCTGTTGGGGGAGGAACGGCTTTATTCCTTTCCGCTCGCCCCTGGTCGAGGGCATGGCGCGCCGCCGCAACAGGGCGCATGATAGGGGCGGAGGAACCAGCCATGCCCGATGCCCTACCCACCGCCGAAAAACCCGCCCTTGATGCCAAGGCGATTGCCGAATTGGCGCGACAATTGACTGAATTGCTGCGCATTCGCACCTTTCCCTTCGGCATGAAGCTGTTCGACGATGCTGCGGAAATGGCGAAAATCCCGGGACTCCGCCGCCCGACCGAGGGCAAGAAATTCTCCACCTGCCAATTGGTCACACAGGCGCGCATCGCGGGCTTCACCATGGGCATTACGGAAGAAAACGTGCCCGGCTTCAGTAATTGCGGCGGCGTGATCGGGTTGAATGAACCGTCCGAGCTTTACCTCTCGGGCCGCAAATTCGAAGGCGTGTGGTTTGAAAACCGCGAAGCCGGGCGGCTGCATCAGGCGCAAATGCCGCGCGTGCCGGCGCGCTATAAAGGGTTGGTGGTCTCGCCGCTCCGGTCCGCGCGGCTTGATCCGCCCGATATCTGCCTGTTCTACGCCAATCCGGCGCAAATGATCCTGTTCATCAACGGGCTGCAATGGAAGAATTACAAACGCTATGATTTTTCCATCACGGGGGAAAGCGCCTGCGCCGATTCCTGGGGCC
>JADCGG010000061.1 GCA_020249125.1 Roseomonas sp.
GCCACCATCGCGAGCAATAGGCTCGCGACCCACCAAGCCTGCCAGAGCCCGAAGGAAAGCATCGCCGTCACGGCGGCTGAGGCGAGCATCCCAGCGCCCACAGCCGGTGCAGCGCTGCGGGAAGCCGCAACGCCAAGTGCGAGCATCAGCGCGGCACCGATCAGGGCGCCAATGCCGCCCAGTTCCAGCCAAAGCTGTAAGGCGCCATTATGCGGGTGCAACGGCATCAATTCCGCATGCGGCTGGGTCACAAAAGCACGCTGCGCCGGCGCCTTGATGTTCAGCCGATCAAGCGTTGCGGCATCGGGCTGCGCGCGCCCGCCCGGCATGGCGCGGCTGGCTTCCAGGCCCCAGCCAGTGATCGGCTTTTCGGCAATGCGTTGCGCGGCGAAATCCCAGATCACCAGCCGCTGCACCGCCGAAGGCGGCAGGTTGGCCGAGGGGATCTGCGGCACAAAGGCCACCAGGAAGGGCATCAGCAGGATCACCAAGCCCACCCCTGCCCCAACCAGGCGTGGCATAAGGCGGGGCGCGGCAAGGCTGACCACCGCCGCGCCAAGCCCGGCAATGGTCGCGAGCCGCGCGGTTTCCCCCGGCAGGGCAATCAATACGCCCGCCCCCAGCGCCAGCAGCGCCGCCCGCGCGACCCAGGGCCAGGGCAGCGCGAAGGCCATGGGCAGCAAAAGCGCCATCAAGGATGCCGCCGGCTTCAGGCCGAACATCAAGGCTTCCGGCACTTCCTTGATGCCACGCACAGCGGCGCGCAGCGCATTGCCGCTTTGCCAATCGCCAAAGGCTGCCGCCAAGCCAAGCACCAGCCCAAAGCCGATCCAGGGCATCAGCCGCGCCCCCTGCGCCGCACCCGTCGCGCCATGCGCCAGCAGCATCATCGCCGCCAGGGTTACCGCCAGCTGCGCGGCACGTGCGGGCTCCGGCGCCCAAAGCGCGGTAATAGCCCCCCACGCAGCAAGCAAAAGCCCCAGCAGCAGCACTGCGCCTTGCGGTGTGCCGGGCCGCCAGCCGGCGCGCCAGCCAAGGCCAAGCGTGATGCCCATGGGGATCAAGGCAAGCGGCGCCATGGCCTTGGATTGCAACACCGCGACAAAGGGTGCGGCGAAAAGGGCGATGGCGAGCGGCAGGCCAGGATGCGTCATAACCGGCGCATTAGGCCAGAACAGCGCGGGGTGGAACCGCGACTTGGCCGCCCCGGACGAAGGCACCAGATTTTCTCGCGCATGGTAACAGACAGGGGGCTTCAAATTCGCTACACAGGCGGTCAGGAGATCACGCGCTTGCTACCCGCCATTCCCGTTTTCGATCTGCGGGCCGAAGCCCAACCATCGCTTGCAGCCATGCGGGCGGCGCCAGTGCGCGCGCAAGCGCTTTGGCTTTGGGCGCGCCGCCACTATACGCCGGCGGGCTTGGCATTTGCCGATAAGCTTTCGCGCCGTTGGCTGCGCCGCAATGATAACCCGCTATGCGCTGAAATAGATGCGATCGCAGCAGCCCTGCCGGGACCAGGCGCCTATGCGCTGAACCTTTCCTTCGAATGGGGCTGTACGGTGGGGCTTGGCGCGGCGGAGGCGCCCTTCATGCTCCGCGTGCTGGATTGGCCATTGGAAGGGATGGGAGAGCGGCTTTGCGTCTTTCGCCAGACGGGCCCGGCGGGGGAATGGCTCAATCTTGGCTGGCCGGGCTTTGTCGGGGTGATCACCGCTTTGGCGCCGGGGCGCTTTTGCCTTTCAATCAATCAGCCGCCCTTGCCCCAACGCGCCATCGCCCGCATGGCGCGCCGGGCAGGTGCAGATTTCCTGGGGCTTGCTGTGGATTGGCTGGCGGCGCGGCCAGCACGCTGGCGCCATCGCGGCCTGCCGCCGGCGCATCTGATGCGCATGGTTTGCGATACCGCGCCGGATTACGCCACAGCACTTGCCATGCTGCGCGATACGCCCCTGGCGGCGGGCGCGATCTTTTCGCTTGCCGGCACAAGGCCGGGTGAGGCCGCGGTGATTGAAAGGGCCGAGGCATCGCATGCCGTGATCGAAGCCAGACCCAATGCCGTTGCCGCGAATGCATGGCAATGCATCGCCAATCCTGGCGCACCACGCTGGCGCTATAGCGCCGAACGCCACGCCGCCATGACGGCACTGCTGGCTGGGCCGGTACCGAATGAATTCCGCTGGCTAAAGCCACCTATCGCGAATGAGGGATCACGGCTTGCTGCCATGATGTGCCCGGCGAAGGGCAGGTTGGAAGTGCTTGGGCTGGAAGGCGGGGTTGCGGTGACGCGACCGCTTTACGTGGATTGACACGAAAAACCTTGGCGCCGTTCAGGCAGCTTCAGACAGCATGACGCTGCGCTGTCCACCATACTCAACGCCCGATTGCATTGCCCATGCAGTATCGCAATCCGATAATTGGACGGCGCCATTGTGGAACATGGTGGCCTGCCGGGAACGGCCCATAGCCCATAAAAGGCTTTGGATCTGATGGCGCAGGCCTGCCATAAATCCGCCCAGGTCTGGAGGCTTTTGGATGGATCGTCAAAAAAGAGTCTCTGAGGAAAAGATGCGCGAACCGCGTTCAAGCAAAGCTTCCATCCTCCTTTTCCCCAGGCGTGCCTTGGGCGCCCTTGGCTTTGGTACCGCAATCACCAGCTTTCCCCATAATGCCGAGGCGACAATGCCCGCCAGCCCGCGCCGGCGCGGGGCAACATCCGCCGTCACAGAGACCCCTTCCATGCTGCCAGCCATTCCCGTTTTTGACCTGCGCGCCGAAGCCCAGCCATCGGTGGCTGCCTTGCGCGCTGCGCCGTTGCGGGCAGAGGCGCTGTGGCGCGCGGCGCGGTCGCGCTACACCGTGCCGGGC
>JADCGG010000062.1 GCA_020249125.1 Roseomonas sp.
CCTTGGGGCGGTGAGTGGCGGTGCCATCGGCAATGTGGTGGATCGCTTGCGTTTTGGGGCGGTGGTGGATTTTGTGGATACCCATGCCTGGGGCTGGCATTGGTATGTTTTCAATGTGGCGGATGCCGCGATTGTCTGTGGGGTTGGGGCGCTTTTATTGGATGCCTTGTTGCCTGCACGCCGAACGCCTAAAGATAGCGCATGACTCGGCGCCTGAAGACCCTATTGCCTGCCTTTGCCTTGCTGCTGCTTGTCGGCTGCGGGGAAAATACGGCGCGTTCGCTTGGCTTTATTCGTGATGCGCCGGATGAATTCCGCGTGACCACAAGGGCGCCGCTCTCCATGCCGCCGGATATGGCGGGTGGCTTGCCGCCGCCGCGCCCCGGTGCGGTCCGCCCGATGGAGCGGAGCGCGCGGGATGAGGCTGAGGCGGTGCTTGTGCCATCCCTGGCGTTGCGTGACCCGCGCCAGCAGCCGCGGGCTGCCGGGGGCAGTGTGGGGGAAATGGCGCTTTTGCAGGCCGCCGGCCCGGCGCCTTCGCGCGATATTCGCCGCCAGGTGGATGAGGAAAGCCAAAGGCTTGACCGCCCGCCGCGTGATTTGGCGGATCGGCTGATTTTCTGGCGTGATCCGCCGGCACCCGGCATTGTGGTGGACCCGGCGCGGGAGCGGGAGCGGATTCGTGAGAATGCCGCACTCGGGATTGAGGGCACCGCCGGCGATACGCCCATTGAACAGCCGCGCGCGCGGACTTGGTGGCAGAGGCTTGGACTCTGATCCAAGGCTGGGCTGGTTTCTGGCCTGTCTGATACCATTTCTGGGGGCATGATGCTCTTGACCCGTCGCCAGACCCTTGCCTCTGCCGCTGCGCTTTGCGCGGCAAGCCCTGCACTTGCGCAAAATGCCGCGCCGCCGCCGCAAAGGCCGTTATTTGGGGCGCGGCATTGGCGGCTGGCGAATGGGTTGGAGGTTGCCTTCATCCCCTTCAGCCGGGCGCCAGTGGTAACCCAGTATCTGTTCTATGCGGCGGGTGGGGCGGAAGACCCGGCGGGCCGGTCAGGTGTCGCGCATTTCCTGGAACACATGATGTTCAAGGGCAGCCCCAAGGTCGAGGTTGGGGATTTCTCTCGGCTGGTTGCGCGGGAAGGCGGGAATGACAATGCCTTCACCTCGCGCGACGTCACCGCCTATCATCAGGCCGTGGAGGCCTCGCGCCTTGGCATGATCCTGGAGATGGAGGCGGACCGCATGGCCGCCCCCCTGATCCCGCAGGAATTCCTGGAAAGCGAACGCGGCGTGGTGCTGGAAGAACGCCAGCAAAGGACGGATTCCAACCCAAGGGCGAGGTTCCGGGAGGCCTTCACGGCAGCGCTTTGGGGCCGGCAGCATTGGGCAGGCAGGCCGATCATTGGCTGGGAAGATGAAATCCGCGCCATTTCCCGCGATGATCTGGCGGGCTTCCATGCGCGCTTCTATGCGCCGGCCAATGCGACCTTGGTGATCAGCGGTGCCGTGCCGGAAGACGAAGTGCGGCAGCTGGTTGATAAGCATTACGGCGGCATCCCGGCGCGGGCAGCCGCGCGTCGGGATCGTGCACCGGCGCCAACCCAGGCCATGGAACCCAGGCTGATCCGGCGTGACCTGATGACGCGGGATGCGCTGTTCCTGAAAGCCTGGATGGCGCCGTCACTCACCGCCGGTGAGCCTGCCCATGCGCTGCCACTTGAAGTGCTTTCCCATTTGCTGGGCGGCGGGCAAGGGAGCCGGCTGCATAAGGCGCTGGTGGAAAGCGGCCTCGCAGTATCAGCGGGCACGGGGTATGATGGTGATGCGGCGGGGATGACGGAATTTTTCCTCTCAGCCATGCCGCGCCCGGGTGTAGCGCCGGAAAGGCTGGAAGAAGCCGCCAATGGCGTGATTGAAACCCTGATCCAGCAAGGCCCGACGGAAGCGGAAGTGGCGCGGTCCATCCGGCAACTCACGGCGGGCGCTATGCTGGCTTTGGATGGCTTTGGCGCTGGGCCACGCATGGTCGGCGGCACGCTCGCGATTGGGCTGCCGCTCGATGCGGTGGAATTCTGGCCGGCGCGGATCAGCGCGGTGACGCGGGATCAGGTGGAAGCCGCCGCAAGGGCTGTGCTGCCAAGCGCGCCCAATACCGCCGCCTGGTTGTTGCCCCAAGCATGAGCACGCAATTTCGCCTGCCCATTCAGCGCGTGGCTGCGCATGGGCTGACTGCCTGGCTGGTTGAGGATCATTCCGTGCCGGTGGTCTCGCTTTCCTGGTCCTGGCCAGGTGGGGCAGCCTTTGACGCGCCGGGACGGGAAGGCACGGCGAGCCTTGCGGCGGCGCTGCTGACAGAAGGCGCGGGCGATTTGCCGGCGGCGGCCTTCACTGATGCGCTGCGTGATGCGGGGATTGGGCTTTCCTTCGGCGCCGGGCGGGATGATGTGGATGGCGGGTTTCGCTGCCTGATTGATGCCCTGCCAGAGGCTGAGCGCCTTGCGCGCTTGGCGATGACCGCGCCGCGGCTGGATCAGGCCGCGATTGAAAGGCTGCGGGCGCGGGCCATTGCCGGGGCGCGGCAATCGCTTGAAACGCCGCGCGGCCAGGCAGGGCGGGCCTTTTGGGCGGCCGCCTTCCCGTCGCACCCGGCGGGGCGGCCCGCAGGCGGCACGGCGGAAAGCCTGGCGGCCATCACGCCTGATGATTTGCGTGGGCAATTAGGCCAGCAATTGCGGCGCGAAGGGCTGACCATTGCCGCTGCCGGTGCGATCCGTCCGGATGATCTGGCGGCATTGCTTGGGCGGCTTTTTGCGGGCCTGCCAGCAGGGGCGCCTGCAACGCCGCCCTCATTGCCCGGCTTTACCAGCTTCGGCCAGCAGGTGATTGGCATGGATAGCCCGCAATCCCAGGCGATTTTCGGGCATGAGGGGATCGGCGCGCGCGATCCGCAATTTGAAGCGGCGCAGATTGTGCTGCGCATTTTTGGCGGCGGCGGGTTTTCCTCACGGCTTACGGAATCGGTGCGCGTCAAGCGCGGGCTGACTTACGGGATCGGGGTTGGGCTCGATACCGGTTTTGGTGGCGGCGTGCTTGTCGGCAGTGTCGCGAGCGATAATGGCAAGATTGCCGAGGCGCTTAGCGTGACGCGCGATGAATGGGCGCGCATGGCGGCTGATGGGCCAACCGATGCGGAAATGGCGGAAGCGGTGGCGTTTTTGACCGGATCACTCGCGCTGCAATTCACCGATAGCCGGCGCATTGCGAATACGCTGAGCGCCATGCAGCGCAATGGGCGACCGATTGATTGGCTGGATGGGCGGTCGGATAGGCTGCGCGCGATTACTCGCGATGATGCGGCGCGCGTAGCGCGGCGGTTGCTGAAGCCTGAAGCGCTATCTGTAACGGTGGCGGGAAGGCCGGTCGGGTTGTAGGCTGGGCTTGCGCCCGGCGCCAGCTTTGCGCAGGCTGCGTCCTTCCTTAAGGACCCACCGCAAAGCAACATGCCCGATATTTCGGAAGAAACCCTGATCCCCGCGCCGCTTGGCGTGGTTTGGCCCTTATTGAGCGACCCGGCCGAGGTTGCTGCCTGCATCCCCGGCGCGCAGCTTGCGCCGCCGACCGGCGATGGCCTTTGGCGCGGCGCCATTAAGGTAAAATTCGGCCCGACCATTGCGGCGTTTCGCGGCGAAGCGAAGCTGGATTACGACCATGAAGCGCATCGCTGCCGCATTGAAGGGCGCGGCATAGACCAGCGCGGCGCTTCCCGCGCGCTGGCGAATGGTGACGTGCTGGCGGCAGCGGAAGGCGATGCCACCAGGCTGACCGTCAATGGCAGCTTCACCGTGACCGGGCCATTGGAGACCTTCGCCAATGCCGGCGGCGTGCATGTGGCGCGCGCGCTTTTGGCGGAATTCGCGAACAACATGGCGAATCGCGCCATGGCCGCGGCACCTGCCGCTGCGCCGGCGCCCGAACCAGCCCCCCAAGGCGCGCTGGAAACGCCAGCGCCAGCGGCGGCACCAACGCCACCGCCCGCCCCGCCGCCGCCCGCGCCGGCGGCGGAGATCAATGCATTCAGCCTGCTCTGGCGGGCATTTCTATCCTGGCTCAGTGGCCTTTTTGGTAAAGGGAA
>JADCGG010000063.1 GCA_020249125.1 Roseomonas sp.
ATCCAGGGCCAACAGCCGCTCATGGCCAATAGCCCGACCTTTGCGCGGGGTTTGGCGGCGGCGCTGACCGCGGCGGGCTATCCGGCGGCGTCCAACCCCTCGGTCGTGAAAATGTCCTCGCCTTTCGACATTTTCCGGGAACAGCCGGCGGTGTTGATTGGTGTGCTCACGTTGCTCGTGATCTATGTCACCATGGTCTATGGGCCGATTGCGGCGGCGCTGGTGGAGCTATTCCCAACGCGCATCCGCTATACCTCCATGTCGCTGCCCTATCACATCGGCAATGGCTGGTTCGGCGGGCTGCTGCCGGCCACCAGCTTCGCCATGATCGCGCAGACGGGGGATGTCTATTACGGGCTGTGGTATCCGATCGTGATCGCGCTGATGACGGTGGTGATCGGCATCTTCTTCGTGCCGGAAACCAAGGATCGCGATATTTACGCGGAAGACGACAAGTAGCATGGCCGGGGCGGCGCTGCCGCCCTGCCCTGCTGAGCTCTTGAAAGCGGCGCCTGATGTGGGCGCCGCTTTTTTTATGCCTTGACAGGGCGGCTTCAGATTAAGCTGAGCCATGCCCACCACCGCACCCGGCCATGCCCCCATCGCCGCGCTGACCGGCCCGGCCCGTGCTGCCATGGGTGCAGCACCGCCCCTATTGCCCGCAGCAACGCCCTTGAACCAAGCCATCGCCGCAATGGCCACGGCGCGGGCTTCGGCCCTGATGGTGGTGGATGACACAGGCCGCGCCATTGGCATTCTGACCGAACAGGATATCGCCCGCCGCGTCGTGTTTCAGCTTGGGCCGGAAGCCCCGCTTACCGCCGCCATGACCGCGCCTTTGATCGCCTGCGCCCCGGATGAGGGGCTTTGGCGCGCGATTGCGCTGCTCCGTCAGCATGGCCTCAGGCATTTGCCGGTGCTGGATGCTGCCGGGCGCTGCCTTGGCATGCTGCATCGGGCGGAGGCGCTTGCGGCTGTCTCCGGCGGATTGCTGACGCATCTTGAGGCGCTGTCGGGCGATGTCGCCGCCATCAAGGCTGCCCAGGCCGGCATTGCGCGCGCGTTGCTGGGGGAAGGGCTGAGTGCGGAAGCCGTTGTGCGTCTGGTCAATGGCATCAATCTGGATTTGCATCGGCGCATTCTGGCGGAAACGCTCGCCGATCACGGCCCGGCGCCGGTGCCCTTCACGCTGCTGGTCATGGGCAGCCTGGGGCGGGGCGAAAGCCTGCTGACGCCGGATCAGGATAATGGCCTGATATTGCAAGACTACCCGGATCAGGACCACGGCACCGTGAATGCCTGGTTCCGCCCCTTTACCGAGGATTTCAACCAGCGCCTGGATCAGGCGGGGTTTCCGCTCTGTCCTGGGGGGATCATGGCGCGCAATCCGCTCTGGCGGAAAACCGCGCGGCAATGGCGGGATCAGATGGGCATCTGGGCCCATCGCCGGGCGGGTGCGGCGCTGTTGTTCGGCGATATCGTGTTTGATTTCCGCCCGGCGCAGGGCGATGCGGCTGAGGCGGCTTCGCTCCGCCAACATCTGGCCGGGCTTTTGGCGTCGCGCCCGGCCTGGCTGGCGGCGATGGCAGCTCAGAATAGCAGCTTGCAGGTGGGGCTCACGCTATTTGGTGGCTTTGCCGATGATGAACCCGGGCCCGGCCATCGCACGGATTTGAAGCTGCATGGGCTGATGCCCCTGGTGGCGGCCATCCGGCTTCTGGCGCTGCGCGATGGTGTGACCGAAACCGGGACATCTGAGCGCATCGCAGCCCTGGCCACGCGCGGCAGCATCGCCGCGCGGGAGGCAACCACCTTGCAAGCCGCCTTTGCCCTGCTGCTGGATGTGGTCTTGCGCCAGCAATTGGCCGATCACGCCGCCGCCCGCCGCCCGGGCAATCTGGTGGATACGGCCGCCATGCCCAAGGAAGCGCGGCAGGCATTGCGAGAGGCTTTGAAGGCCGTGCGCAGCTTTTCCCGCACCAGCTTCGCGGGCTTTACTGGTGAGGTCTGGTAGGAAGCGCGCTTAGAAGTGCTCCGCCGCCACGGCCATGGCGGCGGTCATGCGGGCACGGCGCGCCAATTCCGCCAGATCATCCACACCGCGCGCGGCGGCGCGCGCCAGAAGGCTGACCCAAAGCGCGGCTGTGGCTTCCGCATCACCCAGCGCCTGATGCCGCCCGGCAATCACAATGCCCGCCCGACCACAAAGCCCATCGAGCGAATGATCCGCTTCCTGAGGATCGAGCCACCGCGAAGTCGCAACACTGCACAGGAAGGGATTGCCGATGGCCGGCGCGCCGCGAAATTCTTCTGCGAAAATCAGGGCGCGGTCGAAGGCAGCGTTATGCGCCACCAGCACATCATCGCCGATAAATTCCTGAAACCGCGTGAGGGCTTCGGCGGCGGGCGGTGCATCGGCCACCATGGCGTCCGTAATGCCATGATAGCGCATGGACCCGGGCGGGATAGGCCGGGCGGGATTGACCAGGGAGGTGAAACTCTCACGCGCCTCGCCATCGCGCAGCCGCACGGCGCCGATGGACAGCAGCCGATCACCGCCGCTGACATCAAGCCCGGTCGATTCCAGATCAAACACCACATAGCGCTGGGCGATCAGCGGGCCAGCGGGAAGGGAAGCGTGGAAATGCGCCCGGGCGCGGAGGAATTCGCGCAAGCCAGGCTTCAGCCCATTGCCGATGGCGCCAAAGGCGCGACGGAGCAGGCCGCTCATGTTCGGGCGTGCTGGCTTGGGTTGGGGCGCAAGGGGGCCATGGCGTAGCCTCGCATGGTTTGGCAGCAGATTTCCAGAAATCTCGGCGGGTGGCTTGCGGCAGCGCAAAACCGGGTTACGTGCCGCGCGATTATTGGAGCGGGGCTTGCGCTGCGGCCCACCAAGGCGGCAGGCTTGGTGTTGTTCGGCTGTGCTGTGGTGTTGTTCAGCGCTGCTGCAAAAAGGGGGGAACCATGTCCGAGGCCACGCTATATGATGCGACCCATGCGCGCTGGAAGCGCGACCCGGAAGCCTATTGGGCAGAGGCCGCGCGCGGCATTGATTGGGACCGCGCGCCGCAGCGTATTTTTGATGCCGCGATGGGCGTTTACGGGCGTTGGTTTCCCGATGCGGCGCTGAATACCTGCCACAATGCCGTAGATCGCCATGTCGCCGCCGGACGCGGGCAGCAGGATGCGATCATCTATGACAGCCCGATGACCGGGCAAATTCAGCGCATCACCTATGCCGCATTGCAGAACCGCGTGGCGAAGCTGGCCGGCGCCTTGGCCGCGCGCGGCATTACCAAGGGTGATCGCGTGGTGATCTATATGCCCATGGTGCCGGAAGCGGCGATTGCCATGCTGGCGACTGCTCGGCTTGGCGCGGTGCATTCCGTGGTGTTTGGCGGTTTCGCCGCTGCCGAATTGGCTTCCCGCATTGCCGATGCGAAGCCCAAAGCGATCATCAGCGCATCCTGCGGCTTGGAGCCCGGGCGCGTGGTGCACTACAAGCCGCTACTGGATGAGGCGATTGCGCTTTCGCCGCATAAGCCATCCTGCGTGCTGATCCTGCAAAGGCCGCAAGCGCCTTGTGACCTGACGCCGGGACGGGATGAGGATTTGCTGGCGGTGGAAGCCGCCGCCGCGCCGCATGGATGCGTTTCCGTCGCCGCCACCGATCCGCTTTATATTCTTTACACCTCAGGCACCACGGGTCAGCCCAAGGGGATTTTGCGCGACAATGGCGGGCATGCGGTGGCGCTGCATCATTCCATGGAACTCGTTTACGGCATGAAGCCCGGCGATGTTTACTGGGCCGCTTCTGATGTCGGTTGGGTGGTTGGGCAT
Organism: Roseomonas sp.; assembly: GCA_020249125.1. Taxonomy (GTDB): domain Bacteria; phylum Pseudomonadota; class Alphaproteobacteria; order Acetobacterales; family Acetobacteraceae; genus Neoroseomonas. The sequence continues at coordinate 3,841 of JADCGG010000063.1, forward strand.
TCCTATATTGTCTATGCGCCGCTGCTGGCTGGCTGCACCACCGTATTGTTTGAAGGCAAGCCGGTGGGCACGCCGGACCCCGGCACTTTCTGGCGGGTTTGCGCGGATCATGGCGTGAAGCTGCTATTCACGGCGCCCACCGCCATTCGCGCCATCAAGAAGGAAGACCCGGAA
>JADCGG010000064.1 GCA_020249125.1 Roseomonas sp.
AGGAAGCGCCGAATTCCTCGCGCCAGACCAAAAACAGCGGCGGCAGGCAGAGCATGTAGAAATGGGACAGGAAATGCCCGGTGCCGATCAGGGCGATGATACGGGCATCCTGGCCGGTCCTTGGGGCCTCGGAAGTTGCAGCGCTCATGAGCCCTTCGGCCCCTGTCCAATTGGGCCTTGAAACTGCGCCCCGGTGGTGCATTCGTCAATCTTTTGCGGCCAATATGGCGCGCATCTGCCTCATTTGACGCTATGGCAGGTGCGACTTAGAACAGCGGATAAGAAATTCACGCGCGCGGCTTCCGCGCGGAGTCGAGTTCGTGGAGTAGGGTTGATGGCAAGGATTAAAGATGCACGGGAAGCGGCCATGGTTGGTCGCCGTTCCGATGGCACACTGACGCGCCGGCCTTTGTCGCCGCATTTGCAAGTCTATGACATGATGCAAATGACGAGCCTGCTGTCCATTCTGCACCGCATCAGCGGTGTGGCGTGGTGCGGCGGGCTGTTGTTGCTGTCCTGGTGGCTGATCGCCGCCGGCACGGGGCAGGGCGCTTTTGCTGCGGCGCAATGGTTCTTCGGGTCCTTCCTGGGCTGGATTGCGCTGTTTGGGCTGATTGTGGCGGCCTGGTATCACACTTGCGCGGGCATCCGGCATTTGTTCTGGGATGCGGGCCGCGGCTTCGCCATGGAAGATGCCTATCGTTCCGGGCGGATGGTGGTGATCGGCACGGCGGTGCTTTCCGTGATCACCTTTCTGCTGATCCTGATCTGAGGAGGCATATCATGGCTGAAGACAGCGCCTCGATCCGTTCGCTCCGCAGCCCCTTGGGGCGCGTGCGTGGAATGGGCTCCGCCAAGGGCGGTACGCATCATTGGTGGATGCAGCGCGTGACCTCCATCGCGCTTTTGCCGCTTTCGATCTGGCTGATCTTTTCGCTTTCGCGCCTGATGGGCGCCGAATATGCGGTTGTATTGGAATGGATCGGCAATACCTTCAATGCGGTCTTGCTGCTGGCGTTCCTGACCGCGGCGTTTCATCACGCGGCGGCCGGGCTGCAAGTGGTGATCGAGGATTATGTGCGTGATGAGTTGAAGCGCTTTGCCGGCATTTGCGCGGTGAATGGGCTTGCCGTTCTGTTGTGGCTGGCAACGACACTGAGTGTTCTGCGCATCGCGCTTTGAGGTTTCGGTTGAGGTTTTCAGCGGGACTGGGGCCTATTCCCCGCCGCTTGGCAGGATGAGATGAAGCAATGAATGCGATCAGCAAGCCTTCCAATGGCGCCTATCGGATTGTGGACCATACCTATGATGTGGTGGTGGTGGGCGCCGGCGGTGCCGGGTTGCGCGCCACTTTCGGCATGGGCGCGGCGGGGTTGAAGACCGCCTGCATCACCAAGGTCTTCCCAACGCGCAGCCACACGGTCGCCGCACAGGGCGGCATTGGCGCCGCGCTTGGCAATATGGGCGAAGATGATTGGCGCTGGCACATGTATGACACCGTGAAGGGGTCTGACTGGCTGGGGGATCAGGACGCCATCGAATATATGTGCCGCGAAGCCATCCCGGCGGTGATTGAACTGGAACATTACGGCGTGCCCTTCAGCCGCACCGAAGATGGCCGCATCTACCAGCGCCCCTTTGGCGGGCATATGCAGGATTACGGCAAGACCCCCGCGATGCGCGCTTGTGCTGCCGCTGACCGCACCGGCCACGCCATTCTGCATACGCTCTATCAGCAATCCTTGAAGCATGGCTGCGAATTCTTTGTTGAATATATCGCGCTTGACCTGATCATGGATGATGAAGGTGTGTGCCGTGGTGTAACGGCCTGGTGCCTGGAAGATGGGTCCATCCATCGCTTCCGCGCGCAAAGCGTGGTGCTGGCAACGGGTGGTTATGGCCGCGCCTATTTCTCCTGCACTTCCGCCCATACCTGCACTGGTGATGGTGGCGGGATGGTGCTGCGTGCCGGCCTGCCGCTGCAGGATCAGGAATTCGTGCAATTCCACCCAACCGGGATTTACGGCGCGGGCTGCCTGATCACCGAAGGGGCGCGCGGTGAAGGCGGCTATCTGACCAATTCGGAAGGTGAGCGTTTCATGGAACGCTATGCGCCAACCGCGAAGGATTTGGCGAGCCGCGATGTTGTCTCCCGCGCCATGTCCATGGAAATCCGCGAAGGGCGCGGCGTGGGTCCGCAGCGTGATCATATCCATCTGCATCTTGAACATCTGGGCGCGGCCATTCTGCATGAACGCCTGCCGGGGATTTCGGAAACCGCGAAGATTTTCTCGGGCGTGGATGTGACCAAGGAACCCATCCCGATCCTGCCGACCGTGCATTACAATATGGGCGGCATCCCCACAAACATCCACACGGAAGTGCTGAACCCAACCGCGAAGGACCAGGACCGCGTGGTGCGGGGGCTGATGGCGGTGGGTGAAGCGGCTTGCGTTTCCGTCCATGGCGCGAACCGCTTGGGCACCAATTCGCTGCTTGATCTGGTGGTGTTTGGCCGTGCGGCAGCGCATCGCGCGGCTGAGACCATCAAGCCCGGCGCTTCCCAGCCGCCGCTGCCGCCCAAGGCCGGAGAAGCGAGCCTTGATCGCTTTGATCGCGTGCGCAACGCCAAGGGCGACACCAATGTTGCTGAACTGCGCCTGGCCATGCAGCGCACCATGCAGACCCATGCGGCGGTGTTCCGCACTTCCGAATTGCTCAAGGAAGGTGTGGAGAAAATGGCGCAGGTTGCGGGCAGCTACAGCGATATCAAAATCGCCGATCGCAGCCTGATCTGGAACAGTGATCTGGTGGAAGCGCTGGAACTGGACAACCTGATCGGCAATGCGCTGACGACTGTTGTGGGCGGAGAAGCCCGCAAGGAAAGCCGCGGCGCCCATGCGCATGAGGATTTCCCTGAGCGTGACGATGATAACTGGATGAAGCACACGCTGGCCTGGGTGAATGAAAAGCGGGAAGTCGCGCTGGATTACCGCGATGTGAAGATGCGCACGCTGACCAATGAAGTGCAGGTCTTCCCCCCCAAGGCGCGGGTTTACTGACCATGCAGGCGCCGCAAAGGAGAGCATCTTCTGCTGCTCGCCCGGCGGCCACAAGCTTTGGCATTGGCCATAACAGGGTATCGCTGAGGAGTCCGAGCATGTATGCAATCTCTTTCGATATGGACACCACGGCGCTACAGTCTGGCTATACGGGGCCAAGTTGGCAGAATGCCTATAGCGACATCCGAAGAATCCTGGCGCGCTACGGCTTCGAACGGCAGCAAGGAAGCGTCTATTTCGGAAATGATACCGTGGATGCCGTGAAATGCGTCATCGCGGTCCAGGAATTAACCCGTGAGTTTGCCTGGTTTGGCCCCTGCGTAAGAGATATCCGTATGCTTCGCATCGAGGACAACAATGATTTGCGCCCCGCTATTGATGCCATAAGTGGCGCTTAAGAGGATCTTGCATCATGGCCACTTTCACCCTGCCCAAGAATTCCACCATCGGCACTGGCAAGACGCATAAGGCGCCCGCCGGCGCGAAGAAGGTGAAGAATTTCAAGATTTATCGCTGGGACCCGGATTCCGGCGAAAATCCGCGCAATGACACGTTTGAAATTGATCTCGAGAAATGCGGGCCGATGGTGCTGGACGCGCTGATCAAGATCAAGAATGAGGTGGATAGCACGCTGACCTTCCGGCGTTCCTGCCGTGAGGGGATTTGCGGTTCCTGCTCCATGAATATTGACGGGCTGAATACGCTTGCCTGCCTCAAGCCCATTAATGAGGTGAAGGGCGATGTCCGCATCAATCCGCTGCCGCATATGCCGGTGGTGAAGGATCTGGTGCCGGATCTGTCGCAAATCTACGCGCAGCTCCGCAGTGTGGAGCCCTGGCTGAAATCAGACACGCCGCCGCCGCCGGATGCGGAGCGCCTCCAATCCAAGGAAGAACGCGCGAAGCTGGATGGCTTGTGGGAGTGTATTCTTTGCTTCTGCTGCTCAACCTCCTGCCCGTCCTATTGGTGGAATGGTGACCGGTATCTTGGTCCGGCGGTGCTGTTGCAGGCCTATCGCTGGATTGCGGATTCTCGTGATGAAGCAACCGGGGAGCGCTTGGATAATCTGGAAGACCCCTTCCGGCTTTATCGCTGCCACACCATCATGAATTGCACGCGCACCTGCCCCAAGGGGCTGAACCCGGCGCAGGCGATTGGTGAAATCAAGAAGCTGATGGTGGAACGCCAGGGGTAATGCCCTGAGACTGGGGCGCTTTGCTGAGCGTCCCGTCTCACCGGGGATTTATTTCACGATGGGCGCTGCCCCCTGGACAGGGAAGGGGGCTGATTGCAGAAAACGCCCATGGCTGCCCCCATCACCTTCGCTGCCCCGCACGCCTTCCTTGGCGCGCGCGCCCATGATCGCAGCGCGGCCTTTTGTGTCGCCGGCGTGCCGCTGGATATCGGCACCACCAATCGCGCCGGCGCGCGTGACGGGCCGCGCGCCATCCGTGCCGCAGCGCGCATGTTGACCGATGGGCGGCACCCGATCACCGGTGCCAAGCCGGCGGCGCTTGATCTTTCCGATCTCGGCGAATTTGAAATCGCGCTCGGCGATATGGAAAAAAGTCTGGCGTTGATTGAAGAACAGGCGACAGGGCTCGCGCATCTGGTGGCCTTTGGTGGCGAACATAGCATTACGCTGGCATTGCTCAGGGCGCTGAAGAAGCGGCTCGGTGTGCCGCTCGGTCTGCTCCATGTGGATGCGCATATGGATACGGGCGAGGATAATTTTGGCCAGCGCTTCGCCCATGGCACGGTATTCTGGCACGCCATCAGTGAAGGGTTGGTGGAACCGCGGCGCATGGTGCAGGTCGGCATCCGCGCGCCCGCCTGGCCGGAAAACTACGCCTGGACGCGCGAACAGGGGGCGACGATCCTTTCCGCGCAGGATGTGCATCAGGCGCCGATCACTTCGGTGATTGCCCAAATTCGCGAGGTGCTGGGCAGCGGCCCCTGCTATCTTTCCTTTGATATTGATGGGCTTGATCCCGCTTTCGCGCCGGGCACCGGCACGCCGGAGATTGGCGGGCTCGCTAGCTGGCAGGCGCAGGCGATTTTGCGCGGCATGGCGGGGGTGGATTTTCGCGGTGCGGATGTTGTTGAGGTGGCGCCGGCCTATGATGTTGCGGAAATCACCGCACTCGCCGCCGCCACCATGGCCTGGGAGTATTTGTGCCTATTTGCCGAACGGAAGTGATCTTGCGCCACAGCAGCGCGCGGCGCCTGTGGATTTTTTGGTAACAGCCTCTGGCGTCATGCCGCGAACCCGCGTTAGCCTTCCCCCAAGATTTTCCGGGAGGCTGCAATGAACCACTCCACCAAAACCCTACTGGCCGCCTTGATTGCGCTGCCCTTGGCGATCAATGCGCCCAGCGCGCAGACTCTGACCGTTGGGCTTGGCGCGCCGGTGACGACGATTGACCCCCATTTTCACAATGTCGGGCCAAATAATGCGCTGACGCATCATATTTTTGACCGGCTGGTGGAACGTGATGAACGCGCCCGCCCGCAGCCGAGCCTGGCCGAAAGCTGGCGCGTGGTGTCCGACACGGTGTGGGAATTCAAGCTGCGGCGCGGTGTGACCTGGCATGATGGCAAGCCCTTCACCGCCGATGATGTCGTGTTCACCTTCGCCCGTGTGCAGGCCGGGGTGCCGAATAGCCCGGGCGGCTTTGGCGGGTTTCTGCGCGCCATCACCAAGGTGGAAACCCCCGATCCGCATACGCTGATCCTGCATACCAGCGCGCCGCATCCGCTGATGCCGCTTGACCTCGCTTCCGTTTGCATCATCGCCCGCCACGCAGCGGAGGGTGCGAGCAGTGAGGATTTCAATGCCGGCAAGGCCGCGATTGGCACTGGGCCTTATCGGCTGCTGTCCTATCGGTCTGGCGATCGGGTGGAATTGGCGCGCCATGATGGCTATTGGGGGCCGAAGGAACCCTGGGCGCGGTCCAATCAGCGTTTTTTGCTGAATGACGCGTCGCGCACCGCGGCTTTGCTCGCGGGGGATGTGGACATTATTGAACAAATCCCGACCAGCGACCTCGCGCGGTTGCGGCGTGATCCGCGCGTGACGGTCACGGAAGTGCCTAGCCTCCGCACCGTCTATATGGTGCCGGATTATTCGCGCGATGGCGGCACGCCGTTGATCACCGATAATAATGGCGCGCCCTTGCCGGTGAACCCCTGGAAGGATGTGCGGGTGCGTCGTGCGCTTTCCATGGCAATCAACCGGGATGCGCTGGTGGACCGCGTGATGGAAGGGGCGGCGACCGCCACCGCGCAATGGCTGCCGGAGGGCACTTTTGGCTATAACCCTGCCGTGAAACCCCGCCGCTTTGACCCCGATGGCGCGAAGCGCCTGCTGGCGGAAGCGGGCTACCCGGATGGCTTCCGCATCACGCTGCATACCCCCAATGACCGTTGGCCAAATGATGCGCGGCTGGCGCAGGCTGTGGCACAAATGTGGACGCGGATTGGCATTCGCACCGCGGTAGATGCCGCGCCTTGGACAGCTTTTGTGCCGCGCCGCGCGCGCGTGGAATACGGCATGCAGATCGGCGCCTGGGGCAGTTCCACCGGGGAGGCTTCCAACTTTCTGGTCAATACGGTTGCGACCCATGATCGCCAGCGCCTGACCGGCGCCAATAATAATGCGCGGTTTTCAAGCCCGGTTTTTGATGAATTCGCCGCGCGCGGATCAGCCACCTTGGATGATGCGGCGCGTGAGAAGATCTGGCACGAGGCCATTGCCCGCTATGCGGAAGAAGAACCGCTGATCCAATTGGTGCAGTATCTGAACACCTGGGGCCTGCGGAAGGGCCTGACACATGCACCGCGCATGGATGAAAGGACTTTGGCCATGGGGGTGCGTCAGGCGCCCTAAGGCGGGCGCGCATGGAATATGTTGCGTTCACATGGGTTCACGCAACATGATCTATGTTCTTGTTTTTCGAGCATCTTTACGCGTTCAGATGATTCCATCTGAACGCGATGTCGTCTAGTCGGCAGCTTCCGCCACTTCCAGATGGGCCGCGCCATTCTGCCTGACGCGCGCCCATTGCGAAGCACCGGGGCGACAGCGATCAGCGAATAGGGTGCTGCCAGGTGCGGTTACTTCAAGCTTGCTGTGCACACGGCAGACAATGCGATTATTCGCCTGGCGGGGCGAGGCCCCATGCCAGCGCAGCACCGCGCGCCCCCAGTCGCCATGATTTTCATAATGCCGCACCAGGTAACGCGCGGCCCAATCGGCGGCTCGGTTTGGATCAAGCGGCCAATCCTCGCCCCGCTTAACGTGGACGCCGGCATTGATCTGAAAGCACCCGGCCATGCCGCGCGTACCGGCGGAGGTCAGCAATCGGCGCGCTTCTTCCCGCGTTTCGGGGAAATAGGCGCGGCCCCGAAGATTGAGCGCATAGGCATGCAGCCCGCTTTCATTCAGCGCAATCGCGGTCAGCAGCCCTTCGGGCACGCCATGCGCGATTTCGGCCTGACGCGCGGCAGCCAGGCAGGCGGCGCGGGGGGAGGAAGCATCACGCGCCAAGGGCGATTGTGTGGCGGGGGAAGGAAGCTCCGCACAGCCGGCGCCAAACAAGCCCAGCGTCACGACAAGCGGCATGGCCCAGGCGCGGCGCGCTTTGCTGAAACATAGGCTGAAGGCCCCAGGGGCCGAATACCCGGAAGAACGAAACCCTTGGGGGCGGGCTCTCCGCAGCAAAGCACGCTGGAGAACCACGCCATCTTGTCGGCCCGGGGGTGCCGACAAAGCCTTGGTGGTCGTCATGCGAATTGGATAATCGAGGCCGAGAAGAAATGCAAATAAAAATATCGAATGATAGGATAGCCGGGCTTTGATGAATTAAGGCGAGAAAAAGGCAAAGTAAAAAACATGAAATAATATAATAAAAAAACCCAAAGTGACGCGTAAAATCAAAATATACATCAAAAATTGGGAAAAATTTAATAGGGAGGTCGCGTTTATTTGTAACGGCCCGTCCGGTGGCGCTGTGCGGCCTTTGTGGTCGTAGCAACCAAAAACGCCCCAAGCCGCCCAGGCGGCCCGTAGAGGCTTGCGGCGGGCGTTGCTGATTTACCTGCCGGCGGCAACCACCCGGCCAACACCGAAGCCACGCCAATCGGAATGAACGCGCGCAGGCTACCGCACCCCCCCGTATCCCCTCATTACCGTCCAAAAGCACGAGCATTGCTATTCGATAAAATTCCTTTGTTTGTCGCCTGTCTTATGGGGGTGTGATTCCCACCAACGGAACCCAAGGCCCTGCATGAGTAGGCGCCCCATCGCCGCACGGAGCGTCCCGCCTCAGAAAATATTGCCAAGTAAAAAATTCACCCACCAAAACCGCCGTTCAGGGGCATTGGCAGGCCCGCTTCATCCGCCCGCGCCATCGCATCCCGCTTGCGCCGCCAAGGCCAGGCGGGCCAGTGTGAGGTCGGGTCACACCCCAGGGAGGCAATCTTGATCGCGGGCAGCCTGCTCACGGAATTCTATCTGCGCGAAGGCATGCGCGAAACGCCGGAATGGCGGGGCCTGGACGCGGAACAAACCAAAGCCATGGCGGAAAGCCTTCATGCGCTTTGGCTGCCCCTTGCCGCCATGGCCAAACCGAATGAGGCCACCACCGAACAAGCCTTCATCCGCCCGGTGCTGGACCTGCTTGGCTGGTATCATTTGCCCCAGCAAGCCGCAGGCGGCGGGCGGCGCGACATTCCCGATGCGCTGCTTTTCACCTCCCCGGCCAATCACGCGGAAGCCGCCGCCATCGCCGCGCCGGGGGACCGTTACCGCCTTGCTGCCGTGGTGGTGGAAAATGAAGCGCGCGAAACCCCGCTTGACCGCGGCAGCGGCAAAAGCGGCACCCCCGCATCCCAAATCCTGCGCTACCTCGCTTTGGCTGAACCAGCCTCGGGCGGGGCGGTGCGCTGGGGGCTGCTGACCAATGGGCGTTTCTGGCGGCTTTACTTCCACGGCGCCCGCAGCCGGGCGGAAGGCTTTGTCGGCTTTGACCTGCCCCTGCTGCTGGAAGGCGCCGCAAAAGGCCAGGCTGAAGCGCTTGATCTGCTGCGCGCCTTCCTGCTGCTGTTCCGGCGCGAAGCGCTTGAGGCTTCCGGGCCTGCCGGCAAAACCTTCCTCGACCTCGCCTTGGATGAAGGGCGCCGTTACGAACAGCGCATTACCGCCGCCCTATCGGAAGCGGTGTTTGACCGTGTTTTCCCCCGCCTTGTCACCGCGCTGGCGACGCATGACGCGGCGGCCAAGCCCGCCGATCCGCGCTGGCGGGCGGAAGCGCGTGAAGCCGCGCTGATCCTGCTCTATCGCCTTTTGTTCATCCTATACGCGGAAGACCGAGACCTGCTGCCGGTGCGCCATGCCGGCTACGCTGCCTATGGCTTGCAGCGCCTTCGCATGCAGGCCGCCGGGGCGCGCGACCAATCCCTCCCGCTTTCCGCCACCCTTACCCGCTGGTGGGATGACCTTGCCGCCCTTTGCCGCGCCATAGATGTGGGCGATGCCTCGCTTGGCCTGCCGCCCTATAATGGCGGGCTGTTTTCGGCCTCTGCCGCGGCGCTGCTGCTGCGCGCGCGGCTGCCCGATGCCGTGATGGGCGAATTGCTGGATGACCTTTCCCGAGAGGGTGCGGCTGGCGCGCGGCGCCTGATCAATTTCCGTGATCTTTCAGTGCAGCAGCTTGGGTCCATTTACGAACGCCTGCTGGAATTTGATGTGGTGGCGGAAGGTGCCGGCGTTTCGGTGCGGCTGAACGCCTTCGCGCGCAAGAATTCCGGCAGCTATTACACCCCCGAAGAATTGGTCCGCCTGATCATCCGCCGCGCGGTTGGCCCTTTGCTGGAAGAACGGCGCAGCGCCTTCCGGGAAGCTGCCTTGCGCTTGGCGTCCGACCACCGGCCCAAGGAACAGCGCCTGGCCGATTTGCGCCGGCAGGACCCGGCCGAGGCGTTTCTGTCTCTCCGCGTGCTGGACCCTGCCATGGGATCGGGGCATTTCCTGGTTTCCCTGGTGGATTGGCTGACCGATGAAACCCTTGCCGCCCAGCAGGAAGCCGCCGCGCTTGTGGCTTGGGGTGAATATACCTCTCCGCTTTCGGTGAAGATCGAAAACATTCGCGGCCATATCCGCGCCCAGGCTGCCGCCAATGGGTGGGAAGTGCGCGATGAACATCTGGATGACAGCCACCTGGTCCGCCGCATTGTGCTGAAGCGCGTGATCTATGGCGCGGATATGAACCCCATGGCGGTGGAATTGGCCAAGCTTTCGCTATGGCTGCATTCCTTCACCGTTGGCGCGCCGCTTTCCTTCCTGGACCATCATTTGCGCGCGGGGGACAGCCTGTTTGGCGAATTCGTGCAACCCGTCCTGGAAGAATTGCGCGAACGCTACGGCATTCTGCCGCCCGCCGATGTGCTGACCCAGGCGTCACGCGCAGCCAGCGCCATGGCGAATATCGAAACGCTGAGCGATGCGGATATTGCCGAGGTGACGCAGAGCAAAGTGTTCTTCGACGCCATGGAGGACCAGACACGGCGGCTGCATGCCTGTCTGGACCTGTGGCATGCGGATAGGTGGCTGGATACGGGCGATAAGCTGAACGCCATCGCGCGCGGGAACCTGCTTGCCGGCGCCTATGGCGACCCGGTGCTTTTGGCGAATGGGGAACTGGCGCTTTCCCCGCCTGGGCCGGAAGCGGCTGATATTCGCCTGGGCAAGAACAAGCGCATCCCGGCCAGTGAAGCCTTCCGCGAGGCAAGCGAAAGCTTTGCCAAGGCGCAGGCGCTCAGCCGGGATTGTCATTTTCTGCATTGGGAATTGGCCTTCCCAGGTGTGTGGACCGGGTGGGAAGCGCGGCGGACCTCCGGCGGCTTTGATGCGATTATCGGCAACCCGCCATGGGATCGGATGAAGTTGCAGGAAGTGGAATGGTTCGCCGCGCGCGCGCCAGAGGTAGCCCGGCAGCAACGCGCATCTGACCGGAAAAAGCTTGTGGCCGCCATGCAAAAAGCGGGGGGCGATCTGGCCGCTGAATATGAACGCGCGGCCTGGATGGCGGAAGCCGGGGCGCGCGTTGCGCGGGAATGCGGCGCCTATCCGCTGCTGTCGGGCGGCGATGCGAATCTTTACGCGCTATTCGTTGAACGTGCCTTGCGGCTGGTGAAGGCCGAGGGGATTGTCGGCCTGCTGGTGCCTTCCGGCATTGCCGCCGATAAGGGCGCGGCGGCGTTCTTCCGCAGCATCGCCACCACCGGGCGGCTTGGGGCGTTGTTTGATTTTGAGAACCGCCGCACGCGCGCGGGTCTCGACCCCTTCTTTCCTGACGTGGATAGCCGATTCAAATTTGCCGCCCTTGTTGCAGGCGGTGAGGCGCGACGCTTTCAGGTCGCTTCCTGCGCCTTCTTCGCGCAAAGCGCGGCGGAGGCCGAGGCTTCCGGGCTGACGCTGACGCCCGAGGATTTTGCCGCGGTCAATCCCAATACCGGCACGGCGCCGGTGTTCCGTGGCCTGCGCGATGCCGAAATCACCCTATCCGTCTATCGCCGTGTGCCGGTGCTGGTGGATCAGCGCCCGACACCTCCCGCGCGTATCTGGCCGGTGCGTTACGCGACGATGTTCCACATGACCAATGACAGCGACAAATTCCGAACCGAGGCGGAACTTGTGAAGGCAGGCGCCTATCGCGTTGCGCCAAACCGCTGGAAGAAGGGCGCGGCAGAATGGGCGCCGCTTTACGAGGGCAAAATGGTCCAAGCTTACGACCATCGCGCCGCGTCGGTTATTGTGAATCCGGACAACATCAGCCGGCCAGCCCAGCCGGAACCAACGACTGATGAGCAGTATGCTAACCCAGCTTGGATGCCGAACCCGCAATTCTGGATAGACGCCGCTCACATTTCAGAGGTTCGCCAAGAATGGACTTTGGGGCTGAAGCACATCTCGGCTGCCACAAATGCCCGCACTATCATCTGCGCTATTGTCCCTCGCGCTGGGTATGGGAACAGCTTACCGATCCTTGACCGTGAGCAGGCTGACGGTTCCTACAGCCGCTGGGCTCCGCTTCTTCTGGCGAATCTCAATTCCTTTCCGCTGGATTTCATCTCGCGGCAGAAGCTTCACGGCAATAACCTCAATCTTTTTGTCCTCGAACAATTACCCATCCTGCCCCTCGAAGCCTTCGCCCGCCCCATCGGTGCCACCACCGCCGAAGTCATGGTCCGCGATCATGTCTTGCGCCTTTCCTACACCGCGCATGACCTGAAACCCTTTGCCGAGGACCTTGGCCATCAGGGCGCCCCCTTCGCCTGGGATGCGGAAGAACGCCTGCATCTCCGCGCCCGGCTGGATGCGCTGTTCTTCCTGCTCTATGGCCTGAACCGGGATGATGCCGAATACATCCTCTCCACCTTCCCCATCGTGAAGCGGGAGGAGGAGGAACAATTCGCCGGCCGCTTCCGATCCCGCGACCTCATCCTGGGCTATATGGCAGCCTTCGCGGCGGGGGACCCCGATAGCCGGATTTCAGCGTGATGTCAGCAAAACCGGGGAGGGCTGGTGGAGCCAAGGGGAATCGAACCCCTGACCTCTTGAATGCCATTCAAGCGCTCTCCCAACTGAGCTATGGCCCCCAGGCAAGAGGCGCGGTATTAGCGCCCAAGGGCGGCCTCGGCAAGGGGCAGTGATGATGAATCAGGGCAATCGCTTGAACTTGGCAGGGATTCCCAA
>JADCGG010000065.1 GCA_020249125.1 Roseomonas sp.
CTCATGGTCTGCCACCATCTTGATCCGCGCATTGCGGAAGATGTGGCCTTTGCCGAAAGCCGCATCCGCAAGGAAACCATCGCCGCCGAGGATATTCTGCACGATATCGGCGCCATCAGCATGATGTCTTCCGATAGCCAGGCGATGGGCCGTGTGGGCGAAGTGATCATCCGCACCTGGCAGACCGCGCATAAAATGAAAGTGCAGCGCGGCCGCCTGCCGGAAGAAAAGGGCGACAACGACAATGCGCGCGCCAAGCGCTATATCGCCAAATACACCATCAACCCCGCCATTGCGCAGGGTGTGTCTGACCATGTCGGCAGTGTGGAAGTGGGCAAGATCGCCGATCTTGTCATGTGGACACCGGCTTTTTTTGGCGTGAAGCCCGATATGGTGTTGAAGGGCGGCACCATTGCCATGGCGCTGATGGGCGACCCCAATGCCTCCATCCCCACGCCGCAGCCGGTGCATTATCGGCCCATGTTCGGCAGCTATGGGCGATCCCGCTTGGTTTCCGCCGTGACTTTCGTGAGTGGCGCGGCGTTGCAAGCGGATATCGCAGGCCGCTTTGGGCTTTCGCGTGAATTGCTGGCGGTGCGGAATTGCCGCGGCGGCATTGGCAAGCGCAGCATGGTGCATAACGCGACACTGCCGAAGATTGAGGTTGATCCCGAAACCTATGAGGTGCGCGCCGATGGCGTGCTGCTGGTCTGCGAACCCGCCAAGGTGCTGCCCATGGCGCAGCGTTATTTCATGTTTTGAGGAGCTAGGGAAATGTTGCCTCCAGAGACCATCCATAAGGCCACAACAGTTTTTGGTATTTCGAGAGAACTACCTCTGAACTACATCGAAAGAGAAGGTGTAGATGATAAGCTTATGGACAATCTAACGAGAGATCAGCATATCGTAATTTTTGGCAGTTCTAAGCAGGGCAAGACAAGTCTGAGAAAACACTGCCTGAAAGAAGATGATTATATAACCGTTTCATGCCAGAATAATCTAGCGTTGCGCGATCTGCATGCGGCTATCTTAAAGGCCGCTGGCTATACTATTAAGGCAGCGTCCTCACGAGCTGCAGATGGAAATGCTAAAATCGAAGCAAGCTTTGAAGCGCGACTTGAGTTACCCAGCTTGGGTTCGGTGGGTGGAAAGGTAGGCGCTGGACGGGACACCAAGGTTTCAAACACGGAAACCTCCAAAAGGCTCGAACTAGATGTTGGCGATCCAAATGACATTATAATGGCACTGGAAGAAATTAACTTCAGAAAATTTATTGTCCTAGAGGATTTCCACTACCTTCCGCAGGAAACGCAGCAAAGTTTCTCTTACGCTCTCAAGGCGTTCCACGAAAAATCCGATAAAATAAAGATTACTTTTATCATCGTTGCCGTCTGGAGAGAGGAGAACAGACTTATTCTTTTCAACGGCGACCTAACCGGTCGTGTGATCCCCATAGACGCCGATGCGTGGAACAAGGAGCAACTTGCAGAATTGATCCGTCAAGGGGAAATCCTTCTTAATTGTCAGTTTGGCGACAAATTCAAAAAAGGCTTGATTGATCAGTCGCTAGAGAGTGTTTACATCGTTCAGGAGTCTTGCAATCGCGCGTGCCGTGACGCAAAAGTGTTTGAAACATCTCAAAAACATATAGAAATTCTTTTGGAAAAGCAGGCCGCTGACTATATTCGGGAAATCGTAAATGATCAGTCGGGGCGTTACAAATTCTTCTTGCAGAATTTTGCTCTCGGGTTTCAAAAATCTGAACTGGAAATGTACAAATGGCTCATCTACCCAGTACTAAAATCTACTCGAACTCAGTTAGAGAAGGGACTCCGTTACTCTGACATTAGCTCTCTTTTAAGGTCAAAGCATCCACTTGGCGTGAAATTGAATCCAGGGAATTTGACGCAAGCATTGCAGCAAGTCAGTTCGTTACAGATAAAGAAAAATATAAAGCCTTTTGTTTTGGACTACGATAGCTCGAATTTGCTTCTATCTGTCGTTGACAAGGGCTTCATCGTGTGGCTGGCCGCGCAGGATATTAGTAGTCTCTGTGAATTAGTCGATCTCCCAAAGGATTAGGAAAAATGGACACTCTTAAACATAAAAACCTCCCGCGCGCCATTCAAGTGCTGCCCGCTGGCGGCTGGGTGGAACGCACCGCGCGCCATCGTGTGACGCTGGATTTCGATGATCGTTTCCGCCGCCGCAAGCGCTATGTCGCGGAAGATGGTTTTGCCTTTTTGCTTGATTTGGAGGAAGCCACCGCGCTCCGCCAGGGTGATGGGCTGTTGCTGGAAGGCGGCGGTGTCATTCTGGTGCAGGCGGCGCCTGAGCCCTTGATAGAAGTCACCGCTGAAACGCCGGAACGCTTGGCGCGGCTGGCGTGGCATCTCGGCAATCGGCATTTGCCGACGCAGATTGAAGGCAGCCGCATCCTGATCCGCAAGGATCATGTGATTGAAGCCATGCTGAAGGGCTTGGGCGCGCAATTGGCCCATGTGGAAGCGGCCTTCGATCCGGAAGGCGGCGCTTATGGCGAACATAATCGCCATATAGGCCATCATCACCATCACGGCGATGGCGATCATGATCACCATCATGGCGATGGAAACCACCACCATCACCACTAGAAAAAAACCCGATGCGCCTGAGGCGCAGCAGGCGCTGTATCGGCTGCTCACCTGGCTTTCGCCGGCCTACCCGGTGGGCGCCTATATCTATAGCCATGGGCTGGAAGCAGCGGTGGAAGCGGGCAGCGTGGCCAAGCGCGATGGCTTGATCGCCTATGTCTCGGCGGCGCTGCGATTGGGCGCGGGGCGCGTGGATGGCGCGCTATTGGTCGCTGCGCATCGCGCCATGGTGAAGGGCGATGACAAGGCTTTGGACGAAATCGCCGCGCTCGGTGCCGCCTGGCGCGGCACGGCGGAAACCGCACTGGAAGCGGAAGCGCAAGGCACTGCCTTCACCAACGTGACATTGGCCGCCTGGCCCACACCGCGCTTCGCTGCCTTCGCCGCGCGCCACCCGCGCCAGCTTGCCCATGCGGTCGCTTTCGGTGCGGCGGCGGCGGAACAGGGCATCCCAGCGCGCGATGCAGCCTTCGCTTTTTTGGCGGCCTTTGCAGCGAATTTGGTTTCCGCCGGGGTGCGGTTGGTGCCGCTCGGCCAAACGGATGGTCAGCTTGCCATCGCGGCCCTGCAACCCAGCGTGGCCGCCGCCGCTGAGGCCGCGCTGACCGCTGACCTCACCCGGCTTGGCACGGCGGCGCCGATGCTGGATATTTTCTCCCTGCGTCATGAGACGCAATACACAAGGTTGTTCAGATCATGAGCACATCGCAGCATGGCCCGTTTCGTGTTGGCATTGGCGGCCCGGTTGGTTCCGGCAAAACCGCGCTGGTGGATCGCCTGTGCAAATACATGCGCGACCGTTACGATATCGCGGTCATCACGAACGACATCTACACGCGCGAAGATGCGGAATTCCTGACACGCTCCGGCGCTTTGGTGCCGGAACGCATCGCGGGGGTGGAAACCGGCGGCTGCCCGCATACGGCGATCCGCGAAGATGCCTCCATCAACCTTGCCGCCGTGCATGACATGGCCACGAAATTCCCGAAGCTTGAAATCCTATTCATCGAAAGCGGCGGCGATAATTTGGCCGCGACCTTCAGCCCGGAATTGGCGGACCTGACCATTTATGTGATTGACGTATCAGCGGGCGATAAAATCCCGCGCAAAGGTGGGCCGGGCATTACGCGCAGCGATCTGCTGGTGATCAACAAGATTGATCTCGCGCCACTGGTGGGCGCTGATCTTTCCGTGATGGATCGCGATGCGCGCAAGATGCGCAATGCGCGACCCTTCATCTTCACCAATCTGAAGGCACTGCAAGGCGTTTCCGAAATTGCCGATTTCATCGTCCAGCAGGGCGGCATTACGCCAAGGGCAGCGGCATGAACGCGCCGCGCCATGTCATCATCCTCGGCATGGGGCTGATGGGCTGCGATATCGCGGCGATTTTCCTGAATGGCGGCTGGCGCGTAACGGCGGTAGAACCCGCGCGGGATCGCTGGCCGGCGGCACAAGCGCGCGTGGCGCAATCCATCACGCAGTTGGATGGCGACCCAGCCGCGGCTTCCGGCCTGACGCTTTTGGATGACATGAAGGCGCCGGATTACGCATCAGCCGAAGCGGTGATTGAAGCCGTGCCGGAACGGCTTGATCTCAAGCGCAAGGTTTTTGCTGAACTTGATTCGCTGGTGCCCGCAGGTATTCCCATCGCCTCCAACGCATCCGGCTATCGCATCACGGATATCGCCGGCGATCTGCCGGGCCGTGCGCGCTGCGCCAATTTGCACTTCTTCCTGCCCGCACATCTGGTACCGGGCGTTGAGGTTGTGCGCGGCGAATACACAGACCAAGCCGTGTGCGACAAGCTTGCAGACATCATGGCGGGGCTTGGCCGCAAGGTCATTCGTGTGGCGAAAGATGTGCCGGGTTTCCTCGCCAATCGCATCCAGCACGCGCTGATGCGTGAAGCCTTTTCGGTCATTGATCAGGGGCTCGCCACCGCCGAGGATGTGGACAATGCCGTCCGCTACGCCTTCGGCTTTCGTTACGTTGCGGCGGGGCCGATCCTGCAAAAGGAATTGGCGGGGCTGGAGACGCAGTTGGAAGCCGGCCGCACCATCTATCCTTCGCTGAACAATAGCCCGGAACCAAGCCCGGGCCTCGCGCGCCTTGTCGCTGAGGGTAAGCTAGGCCCAAAAACCGGCGAGGGTTTTCGCCCCTGGCCCGCCGAGAAAACCGCCAAGGAACGCGCGCGCTATGAAAAGGCGCTGCTGGCGGCGGCGCGTATTCTGCGCGATGAGGAAGCGTAACGGCGCAAGACGCACCGTGCAGAAACCACCGCTGATTTTCGCTGATCGCGCGGAAGCAGGCCGACGCTTGGCACCCCTGTTGACAGCGCGTGACTTCGACAAGCCCTTGATCTACGCGCTGCCGCGCGGCGGCGTGCCCGTTGCGCTGCCTATTGCGCAAGCCCTGCACGCACCGCTTGATCTTTTGCTGGTGCGCAAATTGGGCGTGCCCTGGCAGCCGGAATTGGGCTTTGGCGCGATTGCCGAAGGTCTTGAAGAAGCCTTGCTCAATCAGGATATCATCGCCCATACCGGCCTGACCGATGAAATGATGGCGCCTGTGCTGGCCGCGGAAAAGCAGGAACTCACGCGCCGCGCCGCGCTGTATTTGAAGGGCCGCACCCGGCTGGACCCCAAGGGGCGCATCGTCATTCTGGTGGATGATGGGCTCGCCACCGGCTTCACCGCCCGCGCGGCCTTGCAGGCGCTACGCCAGCGCGGCGCGGCGCGGCTTGTGCTTGCCGTGCCGGTCGCCGCGCCTGAGGCCATCGCCGCGCTCAAGGACGCGGCGGATGAGATCATTGCCGTGAAATCCGACGATTTCGGCGGCGGCATCGGCGCTTCCTACGCTGATTTCCACCAGATCAGCGATGCCGAAATGCTGGAAATGCTGGCAAGCAACCCCTGATCACGCCGCGCGCTGCGGGCGCACCGCCAGCACTTCACGCAATTGTTGCAGACGTGCGCGGGCATTATCGCCAAGCTCCTCATCCGGGCCAGCGACGGTTTCAACCGCCTTCAAGGCCTTCCGGCGGGAAGCCGCATCCGGCAGCAATGTCGTGAGCGTTGTGATAGCGTCTTCCGGGAACAGTGTTGCGATCATGGTCTGATCACGAATAACGCCCATACGTTCCGCCGCACTCATTTGCGCGAAAGGTGCTTCAGTGGTCAGCAATTGGTTGGAGCGCGTGAGCCGAGACCGCCGCACCGCACCGCGCGCATCGGCCAACAGGATCATCATGCGGATCACCGCTTCGGCATAGCCACCAACCGCAAGCTTAGCCTCAGCCTCGGCGCGCTGCGGCGCATCCGTGGCCACGGAATCCCGCGCGGCTTCGGCCTCTGCCGCGTAATCCTCACCCGTCACGCCAGCCGCATTCAGCGTGCCATAAACACCATGGAAGGCGATTTCCACCATGGCATCGCGCGTGTCGCGCCAGGCGTTCAGGCCAAAATCCATTGCATCGGCGAAGGCTTTTTCAAATGCCAGGAAGGGATTGTCAGCAGCCACTGGCTTGCGATTTTCTCGCGCCAAACCCGCGAGCGACGAAACCGGCCCCATCAGCGGGTTCATGTCGCTCAAGGCATAGCGCCGCCAGCGCATGGGGTTCATGCGCCGCCGCGCCTCGGCGCCCATTTCCGTGCTGAATTGCCGGATCACCGGGGAAACCAGAACATCGTAAAGATGCTGGTTCAATTCGGAAATCTGCGCGACGGCGGGGAAGGCTTCATTCTCCGCCTCGCCGGAAATTTCCTTCACCTGGGCGATGGTGCGTTCCACCAACTCCACCTGCCATGCGCCATCCCCTTCACCCTCATGCCCGGTGATGACCATTTCATAAAGGCCAGGGGCGACGGATTCGATGATGTCAATCGTATTGGCGATTTCGCTATGTTCCTTCTTCGCCACCTTGCCAGACACGAAAATGCCAAGATGGCCGATATCCTCATGCAACAAATAAACAATGGTCTGACCAAGCGATTTGATTTCGCGTTCATCGCGATAGACATCGGCAATCCAGCGCAAAGCCTGGCCGGGCGGGGTGATGTTATCGCCGGCGGAGGCAAAGACGATGATCGGCGCCTTCACTTCACGCATATTGAAGCTTTGCCCATCGCCCGCCGAGATTTGCCCAGCGGCGAAGCGATTGCCGATGAACAGGTTTTCCACGATCCAGCGAATTTCATCGCGGTTCATCAGGAAATAGCCGCCCCACCAGCGTTCAAATTCCAGGAAGCGTTCGGATTCCTGATCCACATTCGCATAGAGGTCGAAATATTTGCGGAACCAGGTATTCGTCGGTGACAGGGCTTCGAAATTCGCCACCAGATTGGCGCCGTCAAAGCGGCCATTGCCCATATCGGCCATCAGCGCCGCCGGCCAGCCACCACCGGCCAGCCCGCCCAGATAGCGCATCGGGTTCTTGCCCTTTTCGCCCGCCCAATAGGAAAGCGGGGCACCATTCAAGACCAGCGCGCCAAGCTGATTGGGCAAGGCAGCGCCCAGCATCATCACCGCCCAACCGCCCTGGCAATTGCCGATCACAACGGGTTTTTGCGCCTTGGGGTGGGCATCGGTCACATGCTTCAGGAACACGGCCTCGGCGGCGGTAATGTCCAGAATGGTCTGGCCGGGTTCCGGATCGCGGAAGAAGATCACGAAATACACCGGATGCCCGCGGCGCAGCGCAACACCCACCTGGCTATCTGATTTGAAGCCGCCAATGCCGGAACCATGGCCGGCGCGCGGGTCAATGATCAGAAAGGGGCGCAGCGTGTCATTGCTGGGCGGCATGTCATCGGGCGGCGTGATGCGCACCAGGGCGTAATTCACCGGGCGCTTCAGCTTGCGCCCATCCACCACCGTCTCAAAGTCAAAAATCAGCACGGGCGGGCAGCCGGCCTTTTCATGCGCCACGAAATTATTGCCCGCTTCGCGCATCGTGTCCCAGAACAGGAAGCTGCGCTGCGCCGCATCCAGCATGTAGGAAGCCGCATCCATCGCCAGGTTCTGCGGGGCGCGCATCAGCCCTTGCCCTGCCTTGGCCAGGCTTTCCAGCGGTGCCTTCGGGTTCAGGGTATCCGGCAGGGCCCTGGCGTGGCGGCCCACCACATCGGCCATGATTCGGGATTGTTCGATCGCGCGCTGGCCGGTCGCATTGCCCTTGCTCAGCAATTCCCGACCGGGGGGCATGGGGCGCTTGGATGTCATGGCGTAGGCTCCTGGTTTGGGCTTCTTCCTGCGCCTCTAGCACGGCGGTTTCAAGTATTTTTTGCGGTGCAGCAAATTTGTGAGGAGTCGGGCGCCTTGCCTTGGCGGCGGTCTCGGCGGAAGCTTGGCCGATAAGCTGAAGGGGAGAATGCCAAATGTATGTCGAACAACGCCAATACACCTTCCATCCGGGCAAGATGCCGCTTTGGATGGACGCCTATCAAAGCCTCGGCGGCCCGGCCTCCGCCCGGCATATGGGGCCATCGCTCGGCTTCTTTCAGGTGGAAGTGGGCACCATCAACCGCGTAGTC
>JADCGG010000066.1 GCA_020249125.1 Roseomonas sp.
CAGCCCGGCTTGAATTATCGCCTGCCCTGGCCGGTGGAAAGCCACACCACGCCGCGCGTGACACGCATCAACCGCGTGGATATCGGCTTCATCGGCGCGCAGGATGGCTCGATAACCGGCGGTCGTGTCATGGCGGCGCGCGATGTGCTGGAAGAAAGCCTGATGCTGACAGGCGATGAGAATATCATTGACATTGATGTCGCCGTCTTTTGGCGTATCCGCGATGCGGGCGAATTCCTGTTTAATACGCGCAACCCGGAAAGCACGGTGAAAACCGCGGCTGAGAGCGTGATGCGCGAAGTGATCGGGCGCACTGCAATCCAGCCGGCGCTGACCGAAGCGCGCGCGCAGATCGAACAGGAAGTGCGCCGCGGTGCCCAGGCGATCATGGACCAATACAAGGCAGGCATTGAAGTGACGCAAGTGCAATTGCAGAAGGTGGACCCGCCCGCGCAGGTGGTTGACGCCTTCCGCGATGTGCAGCGCGCCAATGCAGACCGTGAACGCCAACGCAATGAAGCCGAAAGCTTCCGTAACGACATCATCCCCCGCGCCCGTGGTGAGGCTGAACGCATGGTGCAGGAAGCCCAAGGCTTCCGCGAAAGCCAGGTGGCGCGTGCCGGCGGTGAAAGTGCGCGATTCCTGTCCGTGCTTTCCGCCTATGAACAGGCGCGCGATGTGACCACGCGCCGGATGTATCTTGAAACCATGGAAGAAATTCTCCGCCGCAATCCCAAGGTGATCGTGGATGACCGGCTGCAGGGTGTGGTGCCCTTCCTGCAATTGGGTGAAACGGGTGGCGCAAGACAGTCACCCGCTGCCGCACCTCAGGCGCGACCCGCGCCGCTGCCGCCGGGCGCGGCCGCCGCGCCCATGATGCAAAACCGTCCGGGGGTGCCGCGATGAACCGCTCCATTATTCTGCTCGGCGTTCTGGCCGCGGCGATTTTCACCGCGTCTTCCACGCTGTTCACCGTGCACCAGACGCAACAGGTGCTGATTACGCAATTTGGCGAACCGCGCCGCGTGATCCAGGAACCGGGCCTGCACTGGAAGCTGCCCTTCATCCAGTCTGTGATTGGCTTCGACCGGCGCCTGCTTGATTTTGATGCGCCGGGTGAGGAAGTGATTCTGGGCGATCAGCGCCGGCTGATTGTGGATAGCTTCACGCGCTATCGCATCACCGATCCGCTGCGTTTCTTCCAGACGGTGGGCGCGACCGAAGCGGGCATTCGCGCGCGGCTCAATTCCATCGTCACCTCATCCCTGCGGCGCGTCTTGGGCAATGAGCCTTTGCTTGCTGTGCTGTCCACGGACCGCGCGCGCATCATGGGTGAAATCCGCCGACAGGTGAATGAAGAAGCGCGGCAATTCGGCATCGCGGTTGAAGATGTCCGTATCCGCCGCGCCGATCTGCCGGGCGAAAACACGCAGGCGATTCTCTCCCGCATGCAATCCGAACGTGAACGCGTGGCGCGCGAAGCCCGCGCGGAAGGTGCCGAAGTGGCGCAACGTGTCCGCGCGGGGGCCGAGCGTGAACGCACCGTGCTGATCGCGGAAGCCCAGGCGCAGGCGGATATCCTGCGTGGTCAGGGCGAACAGGAAGCCATCCGCATTTTCGCGGAAGCCTTCCAGCGCGACCCGGCCTTCTTCCAATTCTGGCGCACCATGCAGGCCTATCGTGAAGCCTTCACCGAAGGCGATACGCGGCTGGTGCTGACGCCGGATTCGGAATTCTTCCGCTACTTCCGCGAAAGCCCGAATGGCCTCCAGGCCCCGGCGCCAGCGCCGAGGTGAGTTTTACAACGCTGCTCCAGGGCATAGCCGTTGTGCTGGCCCTGGAAGGCTTGGCCTATGCCATCGCGCCTGGCTTCATGCGCCGCATGCTGGCAAGCTTGGCTGAAACGCCGGAGGCGCGGCTCAGGCTTGGCGGGTTGGTCGCCGCAGTGGGCGGCATTGGCCTTGCCTGGCTGCTCAAGCTTTTGTGACGCTGTCGCTGTTTGTCGCATTTCGTTGCCGTGAGATGCCTTAAATTCGCGTCAAAGCCGCCAATCTGCTAAGGTAAGTGATGTATCCCCCGAGGAGAGTTTCCTTGCGCATCGTCCGTCTTGCCCTTGCCGGCGCCCTGGCCCTTTCGCCGCTGGCACCGCTATCCTTCAGCACCCCGGTTCAGGCGCAGCAACGCGCGCCGGAAAGCTTCGCCCCTCTTGCGCGGGAATTGCTGCCGGCAGTGGTGAATATCTCCACCACCAAGAATGTCGCGCCGCGCACCGGCAGGCCCAATGCGCCGGATATGCCGCAGCTGCCGCCGGGCAGCCCGTTCGAGGAATTCTTCCGCGATTTCTTCAATCGCAATCGCCCACCCGGCCAGGGCCAGGGCGAAGGGCCGCAGCAGCGCCAGCGCCGCGCGCAATCGCTTGGATCGGGCTTCATCATTGATGCGCGGGAAGGGATCGTGGTCACCAATAACCACGTGATTGATGGTGCCGATGAGATCAATGTGATCCTGCAGGACAAGACCAGCATTCGCGCAGAATTGGTGGGCACGGATCCGCGCACGGATATCGCGGTGCTGCGCATCAGGCACGACAAGCCTTTGGCCGCGGTTGCCTTTGGTGATTCGGATCAATCCGAAGTGGGCGATTGGGTGATCGCCATCGGCAATCCCTTCGGCTTTGGCGGGACGGTAACTGCGGGGATTGTCTCGGCCCGCGGGCGCGATATCGGCCAGGGGCTTTATGATGATTTCATCCAAACGGATGCGTCCATCAATCAGGGCAATTCCGGCGGGCCGCTGTTTAACATGCGCGGCCAGGTGATTGGCATCAATACCGCGATTGTCTCGCCAAGCGGGGTTTCCGCCGGGCTTGGCTTTGCCATCCCGTCCAACATGGCAAGCCGCGTTGTGGCGCAGCTGCGCGATGCCGGGCGCGTGCGGCGCGGCTGGATTGGCGTGAATATCCAAGGTGTGACGGATGACATTGCCGAAGCGCTTCGCCTGCCCGCCGGCATGCGCGGTGCCCTTGTGGCGAATGCGCAGGCCGATGGGCCGGCGGCCAGGGCAGGGATTCGCTCGGGCGATGTGATCATTCGCTTCAATGGCGTGGCCGTGCCGGAAATGCGCGCGCTCCCCAGGATTGTTGCCGACAATAATGTGGGCA
>JADCGG010000067.1 GCA_020249125.1 Roseomonas sp.
AGCCAACCGGGATCAGGAATTTCACCGGCCAGCGCAGCAGGCCGCCGGCATTGCTGGACCATTCATTCATATGGAAGGACTGCATGGCAAAGGGCAAGGACAGCCAGCCCAGCAGAATGCAGGCCGGCAGCATGAAGACGATGATGCCCGCGATATCGAGCAGGATCTGCCCGCGCCGCGACAGCATCATGTAAAGGATATCCACCCGCACATGTTCATTGCGCTTCAGCGTATAGCTGGCGCCAAGCATGACGATGGCGGCATACATATACCACTGCGCTTCGAGCCAGGCATTGGAGCTCATGTCGAAGCCATAACGCATCATGGCATTGACGGAACTGACCAGGACGGCGAGCAGCACAAGCCAATCGCAGATTTTACCGATGTTCTGATTGATCCAGTCGATAAACCGACTGAACGCCAAAAGTGGCGCCATGAAGTGAGTACCCCCTGTTCGAAAGCCTGTCCCGCTTGGGGGCGGGATTCTTTGCTTATTCATGTCACGCTACCGGAGCCGTATGGAAAAAGAAACCACTTCAAGCGGCTGGCAGATGAGATTTCGGTAAGCTTCCCCCTTTCGCGCGCCGGCCTTCCCCTGCCAGGATGGGCTTTGCCAAGGGCAGGGCGTGAACCCGGCCCGGCCAAGCCAGGAGGAAACCATGAAGCGCCGCCAAATCCTCGCCCTTGGGGCAGGGGTATTAGCCGCCCCCGCAGTCCAGGCCCAAGCCTTTCCCGCGCGCCCGATCACCATCATCGCCGCCGGTGCCGCCGGGGGGCCGACCGATACCATCACGCGTATTGTTGCCGATAATCTCGGCAAGCATATCGGCCAATCCGTGGTGGTTGAATCGATTGGCGGTTCCGTGGTGGGGCCGCAGCGCCTCGCGCAGTCGCGTCCGGATGGCTACACCCTGATGATCAACAATATCGGCATGGCGGCGAGTGCAACGCTCTACCGCCGCTTACCCTATCAGGTGCCGGGCAGCTTCGCCCCCCTCGGCATTGTCTCAGACGCCGCCATGACCGTGATCACAAGGCCCGATTTTCCTGCGGCGAGCCTCGGCGAATTGATGGCGGAGTTGGGGCGCAAGGGCGATGTGATCAATCTGGCGACGGCCGGCATCAGCTCAGCGGCCAATCTTTGCGGGCTTCTGGTGCAGCAGGCCGCAGGCGCCAAGGCAACGACGGTGGTGTTCCGCGGCACCGCCCCCGCCATTGCTGAATTGATGGCCGGGCGGATTGATGTGCTATGCGATCAGGCAACCAACACCGTGCCCTATATCCGCGACAATCGCGTGAAAGTCTTTGCCGTGAGCAGCCCAGCGCGTCTGGCGGGCTTGCCGAGTGTGCCGACCACGGCGGAGGGCGGTTCCCCCAGCATTGCCATGTCCACCTGGCACGGGCTTTACGCGCCCGCCGGCACGCCAGAGGCGATCCAGGAACATATCTCTGCCGCGCTACGCCTGGCTTTGCGCGAAGAAAGGCTCCGTCAGCGCTTTGCCGATCTGCTGACCGATGTGCCTTCGGATGAGCGCGCTTCGATCGCCTTCCATCGCCGCTTCGTGGCTGAGGAGGTGGATCGCTGGCGGCCCATTATTGAAGCCGCCGGCGCCTATGCGGATTAAATAGGATAGGTGGTGGCTATTCCGCCGCCGCCTTTTCCTCTTCTTCGGTAACATTACCCGAGAGCATCTTCTCGGCCAGCAGGCCCGCCTGGCTGCGGATGCGCTGTTCGATGGACGCCGCCATTTCAGGATGTTCACGCAGGAAGCCCTTGGCGTTTTCACGCCCCTGGCCGATGCGCTGACTATCGCAGGAGAACCAGGCCCCCGATTTCTCGACGATATTGGCCTTCACGCCAAGGTCAATCAATTCGCCAAGTTTGCTGATGCCTTCGCCATACATGATGTCGAATTCCACCTCTCGGAAGGGCGGCGCCATCTTGTTCTTCACCACCTTCACGCGGGTGTGATTGCCCGTCACCTCATCACGTTCCTTGATGGCCCCGATGCGGCGGATTTCCATGCGGACCGAGGCGTAGAATTTCAACGCATTGCCGCCCGTGGTGGTTTCCGGATTGCCAAACATGACACCGATTTTCAGGCGGATCTGGTTCAGGAAAATCAGCAGCGTATTGGATTTGGCGACCGACCCCGTGAGCTTGCGGAGCGCCTGCGACATCAGGCGCGCATGCAGCCCGACATGGCTATCGCCCATTTCGCCTTCCAATTCCGCGCGCGGCACCAGGGCGGCAACGGAATCCACCACCAGCACATCCACCGCACCGGACCGCACCAGCGTATCGGCAATTTCAAGCGCCTGTTCGCCGGCATCGGGCTGGCTGATCAGCAGATTATCCACATCCACGCCAAGCTTCCGGGCATAGCCGGGGTCAAGCGCATGTTCCGCATCCACAAAGGCGCAGGTGCCGCCGCGCTTTTGCGCTTCCGCAATCACATGCAGCGCGAGTGTGGTTTTGCCCGAGGATTCCGGCCCGTAGATTTCAACAATGCGCCCCTTGGGCAGGCCGCCAATGCCAAGCGCCAGGTCAAGCCCAAGGGAGCCTGAGGAGACAACCTCAATATCACCCTGCTGCGATTGCTTGGCGCCGAGGCGCATGATGGAGCCCTTGCCGAAGGCCCTTTCGATCTGGCTGAGCGCTGCGTCGAGCGCCTTTCCCTTATCCATGCTGCACCCCTGATGCTGTTGAGTAACTTGCGATAATTTCAACCATAACGCGATTTCGGTCGCAACTACCACAGCCTATGGTAGGGAGACCAGAAAATTCGTCAGAGCACCTCTACAAGGCCGTCACGCCTCGATTCGGTGCAAGGGGAAGATGCCGGAGCGTTAGGGGTTTGGCAAGAACAAAAATAGAACATTGACGATTACTTACGCCAAAACCCTGGCTTCTGGCGGCTTTCGCGTCCTTACCCCGCCGCGCGAATGCCCCGACTGCGGATCACCTCACCCCATTTGGCAAGCTCCCGCGTCCAGTAATCCTGAAACTCCGCCGGGCTATCACCAATCGGTTCTGTCCCTTGCGTGATCATCTGCTGGCGAAAGGCCGGGTCATCCACTGCCGCGCGCACCGCCCCGGAAAGCCTTTCCACCACCACGCTGGAAAGTCCCGCTGGCCCCATCAGCGCCATGTCGGTGGACGAATCAAACCCCGTCACCCCTGATTCCGCCAGTGTCGGCAATTCCGGCAGCAGGGAACTGCGCGTGGCCGTGCCCACCGCCAGCAGCTTCAGCGTGCCGGCGGCGCGATGCGGCAGGGAAGACACCGCATCAATGAAGGACATTTGCGTCTCACCCGCCACCACCGCCTGCATGGAAGGCGCACCGCCGCGATAGGGCACATGCAGCATCTTAAGCCCCGCAATCGCCATCAGCATTTCCGTCGCCAAATGGCTTGATGCGCCAATCCCGGCCGAGGAGAAGGTAACCTGGTCCGGCCGGT
Organism: Roseomonas sp.; assembly: GCA_020249125.1. Taxonomy (GTDB): domain Bacteria; phylum Pseudomonadota; class Alphaproteobacteria; order Acetobacterales; family Acetobacteraceae; genus Neoroseomonas. The sequence goes on from JADCGG010000067.1 coordinate 3,464, forward strand.
CACGGACATAAGCCAGGAATTCCGCGATGTTATTCACCGGCAGCGCGGGATGCACGCAAAGGGCCTGCGGTGTGCGCCCGACCAGACTGATCCCGGTAAAGCCCGCGCGATTATCATAAGGCAGCGGGTCAATCAGATGCGGCGCGATGGCATAGGTGCTGTTCGTCGCAAACAGCAGCGTATAGCCATCGGGCCGTGCGCGCGCGACAGCGCCATGCCCAATCGTGCCCGATGCACCGGCGCGATTATCCACCACGAATTGCTGGCCGAAAGCCTGGCTGAAACGCTGCGCGAAAAGTCGCGCCATGGTGTCCGATGACCCGCCCGCCGGCCAGGGATTGATGATCTGCACCGGGCGCGAGGGCCAGACCTCCTGCGCGGAAGCTATGCGAAGTGCGGGTGCGGCAAGCAAGCCGGCCAGAACCAGGCGGCGTTGGATGGAATGCATGGCAGCCTCCTTCAGCTTTGGATCAATTCAATGACAAGATTGCGGTGCCTGTCCACGGAAACCTGCGCGCCGGGTGGGATGACGCAGGTTGATTCACGTTCTTCGACCAGCGCTGGCCCGGTGAAGGTGGCGCCGGGGGGCAGCCGATACCGGTCATAAACCGCGCAATCGCACCAGCCATGGCCTTCAAACAATGCGCGCCGGCTGCCGCGCTTCGCCTCACCGGCTTCGGATTTTTGCGCGCCTTCCATGGCGATATCTCGGCCCGGCGCGGATGCGGCGAGGCGCCAGGTCAGCGCTTCCATCGGCAGCCCATCTAAGGCGCGGCCAAAGCGTTCGCGATAGGCGGCCAGAAAATTCTGCTCAATCGCGGCGAGATCCTGCGGGCCGGGTGTCAGGCTCGGCATCGGCACGGGGATTTCAAACCCCTGGCCGACATAACGCATATCCGCCGAGGGCTTGTAGATGATTTGCTCAGGATCAGCCCCGGCGCCCATCAGCAGGCCGCGCGCTTCTGCCGCCATTTCCGCGTAAAGCGCTGCGATTTTCGCCCAATCCAACCGTTCCAGTCGCCCCACAAGGCTACGCACCAAATCGGTTGCCGGAGGCGCCACCAGAAAGCCGAGCGCGGAAGCCACACCAGCGCCAAGCGGTACCAGCACGCGCTTGATCTTCAGCAGCCGCGCCAGATCGCAAGCATGCACCGGCCCCGCGCCGCCAAAGGCAATCAGCGTAAAGCGCCGCGGATCACGGCCCTTTTCCGCCATATGCATGCGGGTCGCCGCCGCCATGGTTTCATCCACGATGCGGCGAATGCCAAGCGCGGCATCATCCGCGCTCACGCGGAGTTGCGCGGAAAGATCACCACTCACGGCGCGTGTCACGGCGGCAAGATCAAGCGCCATTTCGCCGCCGAGGAAATAGGCGGGATCAAGCCGGCCCAGCACCAGATCGGAATCGGTCACGGTGGGCTCAACACCGCCGCGCCCGTAACAGATTGGCCCCGGCTTGGCGCCGGCGCTGCGCGGGCCAACCTTCATCAGCCCCGATGCGGGATCAACCCGCGCGATGGAACCACCCCCCGCGCCGATTTCAATCATATCCACGACGGATACTTTCAACGGCAGGCCAGAACCCTTTTGGAAGCGCCTGACGCGCCCCGCTTCGAAATCGAATTTCCGATCCGGCGCGCCATTCTGGATCAGGCACATCTTGGCGGTGGTGCCGCCCATGTCATAGGAAATTACCTGATCCAGCCCGGCACGCTGCGCGAGCCAGGATGCCGCCATGGCGCCCGCCGCCGGGCCGCTTTCGATCAGCCGGATCGGGTAATCCTTGGCTTCCTGCACGGAAGCAATGCCGCCACCTGACAGCATCACATAAAGCGCCCCCGTCACGCCCATCGCAGCGAGGGATGCTTCCAGCTTATCCAGATAGCGCCGCATCCGCGGCTGCACATAGGCATTGGCGCAGGCCGTGCTGATGCGTTCAAATTCGCGAATTTCCGGCGCCACGGCGGAAGACAGTGTCATGGCCAAATCGGGATAGAGGCCACGAATGATCTCAGCCGCGCGGCGTTCATGGCGCGGGTCACGCCAGGCATGCAGAAAGCCAATCGCGAGTGCTTCAACCTTTTCCACTTCCACCAATTGCCGTGTCGCGGCAATCAGCGCGGCCTCATCCAGCGGCAGCAGGACTTGGCCCTGCACATCCAGCCGTTCCGGCACTTCCAGGCGCAAATGGCGCGGCACCAGGGTTGGCGGTGCTTCCAGGAAAAGATCATAAAGATCGTAGCGGATTTCGCGGCCAATTTCGATGGAATCGCGAAAGCCATCGGTGGTGAGCAAGCCCACCTTGCAGCCGGTGCGTTCAATGATGGTATTCGTCACCAGCGTCGTGCCATGCACGATGCTGTGCAAATCGCCGGGCTTCAGGCCGGTTTCTTCCAGAAGTCGCGCAATGCCGGCGACAATCGCTTCCGATGGATCATCCGGCGTGGTCAGCCGCTTGCCGGTTGCCACCAAATCCCGCGCGGGGTCATGCAAGACAAAATCGGTGAAGGTGCCGCCAACATCAACACCAATGCGCGCTGTCGCCTTCATGGCTTTGCTCCGTAATCACGCGAAGCCCCGGCGGGCGAGACATAGCCATCGCGAATATCAGCGGCGAGCGCTTCCGGGTCGCGCGTGGCGGGGTCTCCGTACCCGCCGCCGCCAGGGTAAAGCAGCGTGACGCGCGTGCCGGGGGCGACGGTGGTGCGGGATTTTGGATGCGGGCGCGTGCCATCATCAAAGGCGATCACCGCCGCACCGCCGGGGCCGCCGCCCAACACACCCTGCGCCGGATGGTCGCGCCGGTCAGATAGCAGCGAAAGCCGCACCTCATCCGGCGCGCGCACTTCGATCTCCACTTCCTGCCCCAGGCCGCCGCGAAAGCGCCCGGCGCCGCCGGAATCCGCGCGCAGGCGTTTTTTCCACACCACCAGCGGGGCGACGCTTTCATAGGCTTCGATTGAACCGGCGCCGACATTGGTCGGGAAGGCGGTGGTCGGCAGGCCATCACGATGCGGCGAAGCGCCCATGCCGCCAGAAGCAAACAAAACTTGTGAGAACCGATCCCCCGCGCCATCCAACCCGCTGAACAGCGCGCGCATGGTGGGCGCGCCGCCGCATTCGGCAATGATCTTATCGGGCATGATGGGCGCCAGCGCCTTATAGATCGCACCCGCCAGCAAATGCCCGGTCAATTGCCGCGCGCTGCACGCCGCCGGGAAGCGCGGGTTCAGGATGCTGCCCTCAGGCGCGCTGACGGTAATGGCGCCATAGGAACCCTCATTGCGCGGCGTGAAGGGATCAAGCGCGCATTTCACCGGATAAACTGAATAGGCATGGGTATAATTCAGCACGCAATTAATGCCGCGATCCACCTGCTTGGACGTGCCGGCGAAATCAATATGCATGGTCTCGCCCGAGATGGTGACGGCGCAGGCGATGCGCGTAATCGCCTCATCAAAGCCATCGGCTTCCAGGGTGGAATGCCAGGTGCCATCAGGCAGTGCCGCGATGGCGCGTCGCATGGCGGCATCCGCGCGTTGATGCAAGGCAGCGCCGAGCCCTTGCAGATCGGGCAGGCCCGTATCGGTGAGGAACTCATCCACGCCACGCGCACAAACTTCGTTGGCAATTACCTGCGCTTCCAGATCGCCCATGACTTGGCGCGGCAGCCGCACATTCGCAAGTAGGACTTCGGCCAAATCCTCATTCCGTTTGCCGGCGCGGAACAGGCGGGAAGGGGGGATGCGGATGCCCTCTTCAAACAGCTCTCGGCAATCGGCGGACCACAGCGCGCCGCCGACATCCGGCGAATGGGAAATGGAGCCGGCGAAGCCAACAAGCTTTCCCTTGTGGAAGATGGGACTTACCGCGGTGAAATCCGGCAAATGCCCGGTCGCCAACCACGGGTCATTGGTCACCACGCAATCGCCCGGCTGCCAGGTCTCTGGCGGGAAGCGTTCCAGGAAGGTCTTTGTCGTCTTGGGCAGGATGCAGGAGAAGGAAGCAATGCCACCCGTATTCTCGCTGATCGAATCGCCATTGCGATCCATCAGGACCGTCGCGAAATCATTTGACTCGCGCACAATGGTGGAAAAGGCGGTGCGCAGCAGGCCGGTCGCGGCCTCATCAGCAATGGAAATCAGGCGGGACCAATAGATTTCCAGGCTGATCGGATCAAAAGCTTCCGGCTGGTGTTGTGCTGCCATCATGTTCCATCCCAAGGCGTTCCATGCGTGGTGCATGGCGCACGCATCGGACGCCCGGTTGGCAGGGCCGTCAAGTCAAACGGGTTTGGCTTCCTCGGCGGGTGAGATGGTAATCAGCCCCAGCTTCATCAGCCAGACCATGCCCATGGCCGCGCGTGAACGTTGATCGGGCGGCAGGGTTCCGCCCAGTTCGGCGGCGGTCATGCTACCCTGCGCCAAGCGTTCCAGCATCACTTGAAAGCCGTTGAGAGAAGGCAGCAAAGAACCGCGCGAAACCGCGCCAGGTATGGCGGCGCGCTGGCGCAACAGATCAAGATTGGCGCCGGGCACCAGGGTCACGCGCTGCTTCGGGTCCAGCCGATGCGTCGGGTAATCGGCAAACAGCATGAAGGGATCAGGGCGCGTGGGCGCCGGCTGGCGGCCCGGAATCAGGGGCGCGAATTCTGCGGCTTTGGCGCGGATGCGCGCCTGTTCTTCCCATAGCGCCTGATACTGCGGAATGATCGCGGACCAATCATACATGCGCCGCGCGCGCAGCCGCGCTGCCTCGGCCATTTGGCGGCGAAGATTGGCATCTTCCGCCAGCCGATAACAAGCATCCGCCGCCGCGCCGATATCCATGGCAATGCCTTGCGATGTGACACGCAGATAGGCGTTGTAGTCATCCGTACCCATCTGATAGCGCGTGGCAATCGGGCTGCCATTGCCACCCATCAAGGTGGGAATGCGAAACCCGGTGACGCCATCTTCCACCGTATCGCGAAAGCCATCCCAATCCGTCACCACAACGGGCAATCCCGCCGCCATGGCTTCAACTGGCGCAAGGCCAAAGGTTTCCTGGATATTATCCACGGGCAGAGTGAAGATATCCGCCGCCGCCCAGGCTTTTGAGCGAAGCTCGGCATTCTGCCCATCCAGCAGATGCACCTTCACATCCGGGCAGGCCTGCTGCGCCGCATCGGTAAAGGCAGGGCGAGAGCCATCATTTTCGATCCAGCCGGTCAGCAGCAAATGCAGCTTCCGCCCCCGCCGTTCCGCTGCCTTTTGCAGGGCGAGGAACATCGGCAGCGGCGAGAATTTCGTCGCATTGGAAAGTCGCGCCACCAGGATGATGGCGATATCCTCAGAACCAATGCCCAATTCCTGCCGATAGGCGGCGCCAAGGGCGGGGTTGCGCCGGAAGGCATCGCAATCCACGCCAAGCGGGATCATGGGCAGCATGGGAATGCCCGCCCGCGTCGCGCCCAAAGCGCTCTGCAGATAGGCCAGATTTTCCTGAATTTGCCGCCGCACCATGCTCTGCACCGCGCGGGAGGTGCAGATGATCGCATCCCAGGGCTGCACCGGCGCCGTCAGCGCATGGGCCAGGGCATCCATCACGCGGTCGGTGGAGGTTGTATGCGTCACCCCACAAAGGCTGAAGGCGCGCTGATTCCCTGAACGCCGGCGCCAATAGGCGTAGGATTCCAGCCCAGGTCCGGGCAGGAACAGCGTACCTGCTTCCGCGACAGGGCGCTGATCGTCGGAATTCGCTGTCCGCACCGCAAGCTGAGGCGCGCGGGCCTGAATTTCCGCCTGAAAGCCCTGCGCCTCCCGGTCATTCAGCATGAGCCCAACCAGGCTTTCCAGCCCGCCATGGCGGAGCAAGCCATTCAGGAAACTGTCGCCCGCGACGCGCCGGCCCAGCATGGCGCGACCCTGTGAGACATAGCCATCGGCGGCATAGAGAATGGCAACAGAACGGGTCATGGAATTCCACACCTTGGATGCTGCATCGTCACTAATTCCTTCCTTGCCCTCGATCAATGCCGCCCCGATTGTGGGGGCGCGCCGGTCGGGGTAAGCGCGCAGCATGCAGCGTGTTGAGGAAAACGACTCGAAGTCCAAAGGCGCGGCGCCTGGGCCGAAGCCAGCCTATCAGGCGCGGCTTACCAGCGGCGAATTGGCGCCCGACCCGGCCCAGGCGGCGGCGATTGAGCGTTTGCAGACCCTTTGGCAGGCGTTGCGCGGTTATGATCCGACCCCCTTGGATACCGCGCCCAAACCCACAGGGCTGCTAGGCCGGCTTTTCAGCCGTGCCTCTGCCCCGCCGCGCCCAGAACCCCCGCAAGGGCTTTATCTGGTGGGAGAGGTCGGGCGCGGCAAATCCATGCTCATGGACCTGTTTTTTGAAACGGCTGAGGTGCCGCGCAAGCAAAGGCTGCACTTCCACGCCTTCATGCAGCAGGCGCATCGGCGCATCCATGGCTGGAAGCAGGCCCATGGCGATAGCGCGGACCCGATCCCGCCCTTGGCCCAATCCATCGCTGCCGATGCCGCGCTTCTTTGCTTCGATGAGTTTCAGGTCCATGACATTGCGGATGCCATGATCCTGGGCCGGCTGTTTGAGGCGCTTTTTGCCCGCGGCACGGTGGTGGTCGCCACTTCCAACACCGCCCCGGATGATCTGTTCAAGGGCCAACCCGGGCGGGATGCCTTCCTGCCCTTCATCGCGCTGATCAGGCAGCATGTGGAGGTCTGGCCCCTGGTCGCCGCACGGGATTACCGGCGCGAAAGGATCAGAAGCCTGCCGACCTGGCATGTCCCTGCCGATGGCCGGGCCGAGGCCGCGCTTGATGCCGCCTTCGCCGAGCTTACCGGGCAGGCGCGGGGGGCGCCCATGGACCTGCCCTTGCTCGGCCGGGTGATTGAGGTGCCGGAAGCCGCCCGTGGAGTCGCGCGGTTTGAGTTCAACCAGCTTTGCGGAAAGCCGCTTGGCCCGGCGGATTACCTGGCGATCGCCGAGGCCTTCCATACCCTGGTGCTGGACAATATCCCCCGCCTGGGGCCGGAGAATTTCGACAAGGCACGCCGCTTCATCACCTGCGTAGACACGCTTTATGATCTCCGCTGCAAGCTGGTGGCGAGTGCGGCTTCCAGCCCCGATCAGCTTTATGAACGCGGCACCAATGCCGCCATGTTTGAACGTACGGCTTCCCGCCTGACCGAAATGCAAAGCCAGGAATACCTGGCCCTGCCCCATTTGGGCGGGCAGAGCGTGGCGTGAAGGGCGCCGCCTTGCCGGGCGGGGGCTTCGGGGCTAGGAAACGGGCGTTTTTCAGACAAGGTTTAAGGAAGCGACATGGCCCGCAAGAAGATTGCTCTGATCGGTGCCGGTAATATCGGCGGCACTCTGGCCCATCTTATCGGTTTGAAGGAACTCGGCGACGTTGTGATGTTCGATGTCTTCCCCGGCGTGGCCGCGGGCAAGGCGCTGGATATCATGCAATCCGGCCCGGTGGATGGCTTTGATTCGCACATGGTCGGCACCGGCGATTATGCCGCGATTGCTGGTTCGGACGTGGTGATCGTCACCGCCGGCTTCCCGCGCATGCCGGGCATGAGCCGCGATGATCTGGTGGCGAAGAATGCCGGCGTGATCGCGCAAGTGGCCGAAGGCATCAAGAACCATTGCCCGAACGCCTTTGTGATCGTCATCACCAACCCGCTGGATGCGATGGTATGGGTGATGCGCGAAAAATCCGGCCTGCCGCATAACAAGGTTGTCGGCATGGCGGGCGTGCTGGATTCGTCGCGCTTCCGGCTGTTCCTGGCGCAGGAATTCAATGTATCGGTGGAAGATGTCACCGCCTTCGTGCTGGGCGGCCATGGCGATACCATGGTGCCGCTGACGCGCTATTCCACGGTGGCCGGCATTCCGGTGCCTGATCTGATCAAGATGGGTTGGACCACGCAGGAAAAGATTGATGCCATCGTGGCGCGCACCGCCAATGGCGGCGGTGAGATTGTGAAGCTGCTGGAACGCGGCAGCGCCTTCTATGCGCCGGCGGCTTCTGCCATTGCCATGGCGGAAAGCTATCTGAAGGACAAAAAGCGCGTGCTGCCCTGCGCCGCCTGGCTGACCGGCCAATATGGCATCAAGGACCTTTATGTCGGCGTGCCGGTGGTTATCGGCGCGGGCGGCATTGAGCGTATTGTCGAAATTGAACTGAATTCGGCTGAACAGGCTGCCTTCGATAAAAGCTGCGCCGCGGTGCAGGAATTGATCGAAGCGTCGCGTAAGCTGGTAGGCTGAACAGCCTGGGGCCAGGTATTGCCTGGCCCTTTTCGCATCCGGACCGGAGGCATTTTGCATGAATATCCATGAATATCAGGCGAAGGAATTGCTGCGCCGCTATGGCGTTGCCGTTCTGGAAGGCCATGTCGCCTGGAATGCCGAGGAAGCGGCGGTCGCTGCCGCCAAGCTGCCCGGCCCGGTCTATGTGGTGAAATCACAGATCCATGCGGGTGGACGCGGCGCGGGCCGCTTCAAGGAAGACCCGAATGGCAAGGGAGGCGTGCGCGTGGTGAAATCCGCCGCCGATGTGAAGGCCGCCGCCGATGCCATGATCGGCAAGACGCTGGTCACCAAGCAGACCGGCCCCGCCGGCAAGCTTGTCTCCCGCGTTTATGTCGAAGATGGCTGCGATATCGCGCGCGAACTCTATCTTGGCCTGCTGGTGGACCGCGCGACATCGCGCCTGACCATCATGGCCTCCACCGAAGGTGGGATGGAGATTGAGGAAGTCGCGGAAAGCCATCCCGAGAAAATCCTGAAGGTCGCGATTGACCCGGCTTCGGGCGTTTCGGGCTTTCATGCGCGCAAGCTGGCTTTTGGCCTTGGGCTGACGGGGAAGCAGGTTTCGTCCTTCACGAGATTCGTGCTGGCGCTTTATGGCGCCTTTGTTGAACTTGACTGCGCAATTGTTGAAATCAACCCGCTGGTGGTGACCGGCGGCGGAGAGATTGTCGCACTCGACGCCAAGGTATCCTTCGATGATAGCGCCCTGTTCCGCCACAAGGATCTTGAGGCGCTGCGCGATGACAGCGAAATGGACCCGAAGGAATTGGACGCGGTCAAGAACGATCTGAACTATGTCGCGCTGGATGGCGAGATTGGCTGCATGGTGAATGGTGCGGGCCTTGCCATGGCGACGATGGATATCATCAAGCTTTATGGTTCAAGCCCGGCGAACTTCCTGGATGTGGGTGGCACCGCAACTGCGGCGCGCGTCACGGAAGCCTTCCGCATCATCACATCCGATGCCAATGTGAAGGCCATTCTGGTCAATATCTTCGGCGGCATCGCGAAATGCGACATGATCGCGACGGGCATTGTGGAGGCAACCAAAACGCTTTCCTTGAAAGTGCCTTTGGTGGTGAGGCTGGAAGGCACCAATGTGGATCTGGGCAAGAAAATCCTGGCCGATAGCGGGCTTGCCATTATCGCCGCCGATAATCTTGCCGATGCGGCGAAGAAAGTCGTCGCTGCCGTGAAGGGGGCCTGAACCATGGCTGTTCTTGTTGATGCCAATACCCGCGTGATGACCCAGGGCTTTACCGGGGCGCAGGGCACCTTCCATGCCGAACAGGGCATCGCCTATGGTTCCACCTATGTCGGCGGCGTCACGCCAGGCAAGGGCGGCACCACCCATATCGGCCTGCCGGTATTTGACACAGTGGCGGAATGCGTGGCGGCGACGCGCGCCAATGCTTCCGTGATCTATGTGCCGCCACCCTTCGCCGCGGATGCGATTCTTGAAGCGATTGACGCGGAAGTGCCGCTGATCATCTGCATCACAGAAGGAATTCCCGTGCTGGATATGGTGAAGGTAAAGCGCGCGCTGGATGGGTCAAAATCCCGCCTGATCGGGCCGAATTGCCCGGGCGTGATTACGCCTGGCGCCTGCAAGATCGGCATCATGCCGGGGCATATCCATAAGCCGGGGTCGGTTGGCATTGTGTCTCGTTCTGGCACGCTGACTTATGAAGCCGTGGCGCAAACCACCGCCGCCGGGCTTGGCCAATCAAGCTGTGTTGGCATCGGCGGCGACCCGGTGAAGGGCATGGATTTCATCGAGGTGCTGGAAATGTTCCTGGCCGACCCCGATACCAAATCCATCGTGATGATCGGTGAAATTGGCGGGCAGTCTGAAATCCTCGCCGCTGAATACCTGAAGCGGGAGAATTTCGCCCCCGGCAAGCCGAATAAGCCGGTGGTGGGCTTCATCGCCGGGGCAACCGCCCCTCCGGGCCGGCGCATGGGCCATGCCGGGGCAGTGACTTCCGGTGGTGCGGATACGGCGGAAGCGAAAATGGCCGCCATGAAAGCCGCCGGGATTCACGTTGCGGATAGTCCTTCTGCGCTAGGCTCCACCATGGTCAAGGCGCTTGGCGGCTGATTTCGCCCCTGAGTTGATAAGGGGGCTGCCGCAGCGGGCTTTAAGGCCTTATGCTGGCAGTCTTCGGCCCAGGTGCCGGGGCGTTGCACGGCACCACAAGAACGCATCCGCCAAACCCCGAACGGGGCAGCCATAGGCGGAAGGGAGAAGGTTGATGGCCGGAGTGGATATTCTCGCAACCGCGATGACGGGGGCGAATGCTGCCTATCTTGCTGATCTCTATGCCAGATGGACAGAAAACCCCGGAAGTGTGGATGCCACCTTCGCGGAGCTTTTCGCTTCCTTGAATGATGAGGCGCGGGCGGTGCTGACCGATGCTACTGGCGCATCCTGGGCGCCACGCATTCGGGGCGCCTTCGGGCCAGATCCCGAAAAGCCCGCCCCCGCCAAGGGCGCCAAGCCAGGCGCGGCGGACCCCGAGGCAACGCGCCGCGCGGTGCTCGATTCGATCCGCGCGCTGATGCTGATCCGCAGCTATCGCGTGCGCGGGCATTTGGAAGCGCGGCTTGATCCGCTCGGTCTGCAAGTGCCCAAACCGCATCCTGAGCTTGACCCCAAGACCTATGGCTTCACGGAGGAGGATTGGGATCGCCAGATTTTCCTTGATTTCGTGCTGGGCAAGGAAACCGCCAGTCTTCGCGAAATTCTCGCCATTTGCCGCGCTTCCTATTGCGGTTCGATTGGCGTTGAATTCATGCATATCCAGGACCCGGACCAGAAATCCTGGATCCAGCGCCGGATTGAAGGCGCGCCCTGGAATAGCGCCTTTGATACGGCACAGAAAAACCAGGTTCTGCAACAATTGACCGAGGCCGAGGGTTTTGAAGCCTTCTGTGCGCGGAAATTTGTGGGCACCAAGCGCTTCGGCCTGGAAGGCGGGGAGGCGACCATTCCGGCGGTGCAGGCGGTGATTGAAACCGCGGCCAAGCATGGGGCGAAAGAAATCGCGATTGGCATGGCCCATCGTGGCCGCTTGAACATGCTGGTCAATGTCGTGAAGAAGTCCTTCACGCAGGTGTTTTCGGAATTCAAAGGCAATTCCAGCAACCCGGACGATACCGGGGGTTCGGGCGATGTGAAATATCACCTGGGCACCAGCACCGATATCGAAATCGCCGGCAATAAGGTTCACCTTTCCCTGCAACCCAATCCTTCGCATCTGGAAGCGGTGGACCCGGTGGTGGCCGGCAAGGTGCGCGCGCGGCAGGATATGGCGGGCGACATCAAGGGGCGGCGTTCGGTCATGGGCATTCTGCTGCATGGCGATGCGGCCTTTGCCGGGCAGGGCGTTGTCTATGAAACCCTCGCCATGAGCCAATTGGTCGGCTATCGCACCGGGGGGACGGTGCATATAGTCACCAATAACCAGATCGGCTTCACCACCGTGCCGGTGCATGCCTATTCCGGCCTCTATTGCACCGATGTCGCGAAATCCGTGCAGGCGCCGATCCTGCATGTGAATGGTGATGACCCGGAAGCGGTGGTATTCTGTTCGCGCCTGGTTTCCGAATTCCGCATGGTCTTCGGTGCGGATGTGGTGCTGGATATCGTCTGCTATCGCCGCCACGGCCATAATGAAAGCGATGAACCGGCCTTCACCCAGCCGCAAATGTATAACCGCATTCGCGAATTGCGCACCACGCGCACGCTTTATGCGGAACGGTTGGCGCAGGAAGGCTCCGTGCCGGCGGAATCCTCCAAGGCCATGCTGGATGCCTTCAATGCGCGGCTTGAGGAAGCCTTTGAGGCTTCGCAAGCCTTCCGCCCCAACAAGGCGGATTGGCTGGAAGGGCATTGGTCAGGCCTTAAGCCCGCCGGTTCCACGGATGAGGCGGAGCAGCTTGAAGCGACTTCTGTCGCGCCGGAAACGCTGAAGGAAATCGGGCTGGCACTTTCGCGCGTGCCTTCCGATTTTGGCGTCAATTCCAAGATTGCGCGCCAATTGGAACAGAAGCGCCAGGCGATTGAAACCGGTGAGGGCATTGATTGGGCGACCGGTGAGGCGCTTGCCTTCGGGTCCCTGCTGCTGGAAGGCCATCGCGTGCGGCTTTCGGGTGAAGATGTGCAGCGCGGCACCTTCAGCCATCGCCATGCGGTGCTGATTGATCAGGCAAGCCAGGCGGAATTCACGCCGCTCAATAACATTCGCGAAGGTCAGGCTAAGTTTGAAGCCTTCAATTCACTGCTCGCGGAATTTGGCGTGCTTGGCTTTGACTATGGCTATTCGCTGGCTGATCCCAAGACCCTTGTGCTGTGGGAAGGCCAGTTTGGCGATTTCGCCAATGGCGCGCAGGTGATCATTGACCAGTTCATCGCCTCCGGTGAAACCAAGTGGTTGCGCATGTCTGGCTTGGTCATGCTGCTGCCGCATGGCTATGAGGGGCAGGGGCCGGAACATTCATCGGCTCGGCTTGAACGCTATTTGCAGCTTTGCGCCGAACGCAACATGCGCATTTGCAACTTCACCACGCCGGCCAATTACTTCCATGCCCTGCGCCGGCAGATGAAGGCCAATTACCGCAAGCCGCTGGTTGTGATGACGCCGAAATCCCTGCTGCGCCACAAGCTTGCCATCAGCAGCCTGTCGGAATTTGGCCCCGGCAGCGGTTTCCGCCACGTGATTGATGAGGTGGACAAGATCGCGCCGCCCAAGAAAATCCGTCGCGTCGTGCTGTGTACCGGCAAGGTCTATTATGATCTTTTGCAGGAACGCCGTGACAAGGGCATCAAGGATGTCGCCATTGTGCGCATGGAACAGCTTTATCCCTTCCCGCGCATCAGCCTGCCGCCGATACTGGCGCAATATCCCAATGCCGATGTGATCTGGTGCCAGGAAGAACCGGAAAATATGGGCGCGTGGAACTTCGTGGATCGCAAGATTGAAGCGGTGCTGAAGACGCTGGATATCAAGGCGAAGCGCCCTGAATATGTAGGCCGGGAGGAGGCTGCGAGCCCCGCCACCGGCCTTGCGAAAGTGCATCAACAACAACAGGAAGCATTGGTGCGCGCGGCCCTTTTGGGCTGAAGCGCATCGGTTTTGGAACGGATCGAGCAATGACCGATATTGTCGTGCCCACCCTGGGCGAAAGCGTTTCTTCCGCCACCGTCGCGCGCTGGCTCAAAAAAGCGGGTGATGCCGTGGCGGCAGATGAGCCCTTGGTGGAACTCGAAACCGATAAGGTGACCGTGGAAGTGAATGCGCCGGTCGCGGGCGTGATTGCCTCCATTGCCGCTGATACGGGCGCGGAAGTGGCCCCCGGTTCGGTGCTGGGCAGCATTCAGGCAGGCGCCGCCGCTGCTGCGGCCAAGCCGGCGGCGGCTGCGCCTGCCCCGGCGGCCAAGCCCGCAGCCGCCCCGGCGCCAGCGCCTGCCGCTGCTTCGGGCCATGCGCCCATGCCGGCGGCGGCGAAGATGATGGCCGAAACCGGTGCCTCTGCCGCCGCCATCGGTGCGGGCACGGGCAAGGATGGGCGCATCACCAAGGGCGATGTGCTGGCCTATCTGGCGCAGCCCGCCGCCGCGCCGGCGGCCGCCCCCGCCGCGCGTGCTTCCCGCCCGTCGGAAGCGGGTGAGGAACGGGTGAAGATGACCCGGCTGCGCGCCACCATCGCGCGCCGCTTGAAGGAAGCACAGAATACAGCGGCGATGCTGACCACTTTCAATGAGGTGGATATGTCAGCCGCCATGGGGCTCCGCGCCGAATACAAGGATGCCTTCGAAAAGCGGCATGGCGTGAAGCTTGGCTTCATGTCCTTCTTCGTGAAGGCGTGTATTGCGGCGCTCAAGGAATTTCCCGCGGTCAATGCAGAAATTGATGGCGATGAGATCGTCTATAAGAATTTCGTGCATATGGGCATTGCGGTGGGCGGGCCTTCGGGCCTGGTGGTGCCGGTGCTGCGCAATGCCGATACGATGGGCTTTGCCGAAATTGAAAAGCGCATCGGTGAATTCGGTAAGCGCGCGCGTGATGGTGCCTTGAAGCTTGAAGAATTGGCCGGTGGTTCCTTCACCATCACCAATGGCGGCATCTACGGGTCCTTGATGTCCACGCCAATCTTGAACCCGCCGCAATCGGGCATTCTTGGCATGCATAAGATCCAGGATCGCCCGATGGCGGTGGCCGGCAAGATCGAAATCCGCCCAATGATGTATATCGCGCTGTCCTATGACCACCGCATTGTGGACGGCAAGGAAGCCGTTAGCTTCCTGGTCCGCGTGAAGGAAAGCATCGAAGACCCGCGGCGCCTGATGCTGGATATCTGATGATTGCGGGAGGGCAGACAGCCCTCCCGTTTATTTTTTAGTCTATGCTAAGTTTCAATCTAGCAACCATGCGTTCTTCATAGACCGCGCGTTCACGGGCGAATTTTGTGTAGTCCGCCGGCCCAAGATATTCATTGGGCAGATCGTGCTTCTTCATATATTCCTGAACAAGCGGGTGATGCTGCGTTTTTTTGAAGGCTTGATGCAGGAATTCGGTTATCTCGGGATCCATGCCTTTGGGGCCAGTGATCCCGTAAGGTGATGTGACCACCATGTCGTAGCCCAAGTCACGCAAGGTAGGCGCATTTGGAAAGGCGCTGAGCCTTTCGCGGGTCCAAACCGCCAATAGACGCAATTGTCCCGCTTCCACATTCGGCGCCCAGGAATTGGAATTGGCGACGCAGTCAAACTGGCGTGCAAGCAGTGCAGTGATGTTTTCTGATGTGCCGCGATAGGGCACATGGGTCATTTCAACGCCTTCCTTTTCGCATAATTCTTCCATGGCCAGATGGTTGGAAGTGGCAATGCCCGATGTGCCATAGGTTAATTGCCCTGGCTTCTGCCGCGCCTCGGCAAACATGTCTTTCAGTGTGTTCCACCCTGAAGCGGGATGCACGACATGCCCAAAAATGAAGCCGGTTTGTTGCATGATGTAGGTGAAATCATTCACCGGGTCCCAGGTTGGGCGTTTTGTAAGAAATGGATGGCGGATCACCGAGAGATGATGATGCGCGATTGTGTAACCATCGGGCCGCGCTTGCGTGAGCAATTGCTGCGCCGCGAGCGTACCGCGGGCACCGGGCCGATTTTCAATGATGATGGACTGGCCATATTCCTGGAGGAATAACTCATTTTGAAGGCGCATAAAGCCATCAAGTAGGCCCCCCGGCGCCCAGGGTATCAGGAAGCGGATCGGGCGATTGGGAAAGCGGCCCTGCGCCAGGGCCTGGTGCTGCCAAAAGACTGGCGCCAAGCCCAAGCGCGGCGCGACGGGGGAGCTTCTCCATGGCGCGGCCCTCAGCCATCCAAGGTCAGGCCAAGGCGGCGCACCATGGTCTTTTCATATTCCACACGTTCAACAATGAAGCGGCGATAGCTTTCCGTGTCCTGATAGACCAAAGGCATGTCGAATTGGCTACGGATGCGGGTGTTTTCCGGGCTGAACAGCGCATCCTTCATCGCATCATGCAAAACGCGCACAATGCCGGGGTCCATGCCCTTGGGGCCGCTCACGCCATAGGGGGAAGCGACCACCATGTCATAGCCAAGCTCCTTCAGTGTGGGGATGGTGGGGAAGCGCGGGGCGCGTTCGGCGCTCCATACGGCCAAGGCCCGCATCTGGCCTGCTTCCACATTGGGCGCCCAGGTGGAGCTATCGCAGATCATATCCACCTGGCCGGACAGCACGGCGGTGACCCCTTCATTGGCGCCGCGGAAGGGCACATGGGTCAGGCTGATTTTCTCGATTTCCTGGATGCTTTCCATGGCAAGGTGATTGGTCGTGCCGATGCCGCTGGTGGAATAGGTGAGTTTGCCCGGATTGGCGCGCGCATAGGCCAGCAAATCCTGCCAGGATTTCAGCGGGCTATCGGCCTTCACGGCGGTGCCGAACAGCCAGCCCGTCATGCCAATGATATGGGTGAAATCGCCAATCGGGTCCCAGCCCGGTGTGCGCATCATCCAGGGCCGGCGCAGCACGGAAAGATGCATCTGCGTCAGCGTATAGCCATCAGGCCGCGCCTGTTGGGCCACGGTCAGCACGCCAAGCGTACCGCCGGCACCTGGCCGGTTCTGCACCACCATGGGCTGGCCGAGCGCCTTGCCAACAAGTTCCGCGATGGAGCGCAGCTGCGCATCGGCGGAACCGCCGGCGGGCCAGGGCACTACAAGCTGAATGGGCCGATCCGGGTAGCGGGCCTGCGCCAGCGCGGGCGTCGCAAGCGCTGCCGCGGTTGCGGCCAGCGCCAGGCGGCGAGAGATGAGTGTGGGTTTCGTCATGGCTTTTCCTCCCCAAGGCGCGTCTTGCGGCGCCTGTTTCAGGGCGCAGGATAGGGGGGAAAGCCGGCAAAACCCAAGCCCTAATTCCAAGGCTTGATCGCCCCGCCCGCAAGGTCCAAACATGGCCCAGAAAGACAAGGGTTGAGGATGCCTGACCATGAGTGATGCTTTTGACGTGATCGTGATTGGCGCCGGCCCCGGCGGCTATGTCTGCGCCATCCGCGCCGCGCAGCTCGGCATGAAGGTCGCCTGTGTGGAAAAGCGCGAAACACTGGGCGGCACTTGCCTCAATGTCGGCTGCATCCCTTCCAAGGCTTTGCTGCAATCATCGGAACACTATGAGGAAGCGCAGCATAAGCTTGCTGATCATGGCGTTACGGTTGGTTCGGTGAAGCTTGATCTGGCGCGCATGCAGGCGCGCAAGGGCGAAGTGGTGGGCGCCAATGTGAAGGGCGTTGAGTTCCTGTTCCGCAAGAACAAGGTCACCTGGCTGAAGGGTGAGGGCAGCATCAAGGCGCCCGGCACGGTCAGCGTCGCGGGGAAGGATTACGCCGCGAAGCATATTGTGATCGCAAGCGGGAGTGAGAGCATCCCCCTGCCGGGCGTGGAAGTGGATGAAAAGCAGATCGTGACGTCCACCGGCGGGCTGGAATTGACTGCTGTGCCGAAGCATCTCGTGGTTATCGGCGGCGGCTATATCGGGTTGGAATTGGGCAGCGTCTGGCGCCGCTTGGGTGCGGAAGTGACGGTGGTGGAATTCCTTGATCGTCTAGTGCCCAGCATGGATCTGGAAGTGGGCAAGGCGTTTGAACGCATCCTGGCGAAGCAGGGCATCAAGACGAAGCTGAAAACCAAGGTGATGGGCGCCACCAAGTCAAAACAGGGTGTGACCTTGAAGCTGGAACCTGCGGCCGGCGGCGCGGCTGAGGAACTCACCGCCGATGTTGTGCTGGTGGCTATCGGGCGCCGGCCTTATGTGGCCGGGCTTGGGCTGGATAAAGCCGGAGTTGCCTTGGATGAGCGCGGGCGCATCAAGGTTGATGGTCATTACGCCACCAATGTGCCGGGCATTTACGCGCTTGGGGATGTGATCACGGGCCCCATGTTGGCGCATAAGGCGGAAGAAGAAGGTGTCGCGCTCGCTGAAATGCTGGCGGGGCAAAAGCCGCATGTGAATTACGGTGCGATCCCCGGCGTGGTTTATACTTGGCCGGAAGTCGCTTCAGTGGGTGAGACCGAGGATCAGCTCAAGGCGCGCGGTGTGGCCTACAAGGTTGGGAAATTCCCCTTCACCGCGAATGGCCGTGCGCGTGCCATGGGCGATATGGATGGCTTCGTGAAAATCCTTGCAGATAAAGCAACGGATAAGGTGCTCGGCGCGCATATCATCGGCCCGGATGCCGGCACGCTGATTGCGGAATTGGCGCTGGCGATGGAATTCGGCGCGAGTGCCGAGGATGTGGCGCGCACCTGCCACGCGCATCCTTCGTTGAATGAGGCGGTGAAGGAAGCAGCACTCGCCGTGGATGGGCGGGCGCTGCATATCTAAATCGCAGCGGGTGCCTTGAAGCCGCCTTCCTTCGCCAAATCCGCCGCGCGCCACAAATACCAGGCGGCGGTGGTGCGATAGGGCGCCCATGCCTCGCCGATTTCTGCCAAGGCTTTCGGCTTTGGTTGTTCCGGCAAGCCCGCCGCAACGCGGTAGCCTTCACGCACGCCGAAATCATCCACGGGCAGGATATCGGCGCGGCCAAGGGTGAAGATCAGCAGCATCTCAACCGTCCAGCGGCCGACACCGCGCAAGGCCACCAGCCTTTCGATCAAGACCTCATCCGAAAGCCGGCGCGCCGCGGCGCGATTGGGAATAACGCCAAGCGCGGCCTTATCGGCAATGTCGCGAATGGC
The DNA here is from genome assembly GCA_020249125.1 of Roseomonas sp. Lineage (GTDB taxonomy): Bacteria > Pseudomonadota > Alphaproteobacteria > Acetobacterales > Acetobacteraceae > Neoroseomonas. The sequence continues at coordinate 22,059 of JADCGG010000067.1, forward strand.
CAGCACCTTATTGGCTGAAAGCCCGGCGCCGCGCATGGCCTCAGGCGAGAGCGCCAGCACTGCATCCGGTGTTGGAAAGCCAGGCTCAGGACAAAGGGCGATGAAGCGCCCAAGGATCGCTTCCGCCGCCCGCCCATGCACCTGTTGATGCGCAATGGCGCGCACCAGGGCCTCATAGGGTTGGCGCCGCGCGGGCTTCAGCGTGAAGGGTCCCACTTGGCGGATGACGCGCTTCAGCACGGCATCGCGCCGGAGGTGGCGCAAGGCTTCCGGCGTGCCGAGGCTCATCGGAAGACAAGATGCGGCAAGGTCAGCGTGATCCAGGGCACATAGGTAATCACCATCAGCGCGCCAAAGACCACGGCAATGAAGACCCCCAGATAGCGCATCATCTGGTCAACGCCGCAGCGCGCGACTTGCGCGGCAGCGAACAGGTTCACGCCGAAGGGCGGCGTGATCATGCCAAGTGCGAGATTGACGACCATGATGGTGCCGAAATGCACCTGGTCAATGCCAAGCTTTTCCGCCGCTTCCGCCAGAATGGGCGCCAGCACGATGATGGAAGCCGAGGTTTCCACGAACATGCCAACCACGAACAGGAACATATTGACCACCAGCAGATAAAGGCTGGAACTTTCGAAGGATGTCGCGATCCATTCCGCCGCCAGATCAGGCACGCCCTGACGATTGAGCAGCCAGGAAAACACCGCCGCGCAGGCGATGATGAACATGATCACGGCGCTGGAGATCACGGATTTCTTGAAAATCGGGAAAAGGTCGCGCCAGGCAATTTCCTTGTGCACGAAAAGCCCAATGATCAGCGCATAGACCACGGCAATGACGGAAGCTTCGGTTGGTGTTGTCACCCCGCCATAAATCCCGCCCAGCACAACAAAGGGCATCAGCAGCGCAAAGCCGGCCTGCCGTGTCGCGACTGGGAAAGACAAGCGCCCAACGCCATCTTCCTTCCCCCAGCCCTTCACGCGGCACCAGATCAGCACGGTCGCGATCAGCGAACCGCCAATCAAAACGCCCGGCCCGAAGCCTGCGATGAACAACTCAGGGATCGAGGTTTGCGTGGTGACACCATAAAGGATCATCGGAATGGAAGGCGGGATGATGACGCCAAGCTCAGCTGCGGTGGCCTGCAAGGCGGCGGCGAAGGGCACCGGATAGCCAGCGCGCACCAAAGCCGGGATCATGATGGCGCCAATGGCAAAGGTGGTCGCGACACTGCTGCCGCTGATGGCGGCGAAAATCATGCAGGTAATCACGCAGGTCGCCGGCAGCCCGCCCTGGATGCCACCCACGATGGAGCGTGCGAATTCCACAAGCCGGCGCGAAATGCCGCCCACTTCCATCAGATTGCCCGCCAGGATGAAGAAGGGAATGGCCGCCAGCGGAAAGCGATCAAGCGAGACGAAAAGCTGCTGCGCCACCACCACCAGCGGGAAATTCGTGAAGCCATGAATGCCGATAATGGCGGCAAGACCAATGGCGATGGCCACGGGGATGCTGGCGGCAAAAAGCACCAGCATCACGGTCAACATGGTGCCGCTCATACCGCGGACTCCAATTCTTCATTGCGTCTGTCTAGGAAATGCGCAACCGCGCCCAGCATGGCAAAGACTGCGCCCAGCGGAATGGCGGCATAGCCCCAGGCCATGGAAACCTCCAGCCCGGCCATTTCCTGGAATTTCACGCGTTCCGCCATGCTCCAGCCGAACCAGAACATGACACCAAGCATGGAC
>JADCGG010000068.1 GCA_020249125.1 Roseomonas sp.
GGGAAGGAGAATTCGGTTTCGCCCTGAATCAGGCTACGCATCACATCTGCGCCGCTCCGGTAATGCACGGCGGTCAGCTTCACGCCGGCGCGACGCCCCAGCAATTCCGCCGCCAAATGACTGACATGGCCAACACCGGGCGAGGCATATTGAATGCCATCAGCGCGCGCACGTGCACGGGCCAGCAAATCTTCCAGGGACTGAACAGGCAAATTGGCCGGTACAATCACAGCAATCGGCAAATTCACCAAATGCGAAATTGGCGTGAAGGCGCGCATCGGGTCGTAATTCAACGCCGGCTGCAATTCCTTGCCGATGCAATTGGCCCCCAGATCCGCCATCATCAGCGTATAGCCATCAGGTCGGCTTTGCGCGACGAAAGCACCCGCAATAGCGCCACCAGCACCGGAACGATTTTCCACTACCATCGCTTGCCCATTGGCCTGCGCCGCGAAGCCATTGGCGACCAGGCGCGAAAGCGTATCCACCGCGCCGCCCGCACCGAAGGGCACAATCAACCGCACCTGCCGATCCGGCCAGGCGGCTTGCGCGTAGCCTGCTGCAGGCAGCAACGAAGCGAGCCCAAGCCCGGCAAAACCACGACGAGAAATGGAAATGGACATGGCAATATACCCCCTGTTTGCGCCTATCTTGGCATGGGCCCGGCTTCCTGCAAGCATCGGCGCGCAGTTAGCCTTCGCTAATCCTCCAAGGAAGCCCTAAGCATGACCTGGTCCATTGTTGCGCATGACCCCGCCTCGGGCGCCTTTGCCGTTGCGGTTACCACCTGCAATCTGGCGGTGGGGGCCACCTGCCCCTTTCTGAAATCCGGGGTCGGCGCCGTCAGCACGCAATCCATGAGCAACCGCTATCTTGGCCCGGCGGTATTGCAAGGCCTGGAACGCGGCCTGACACCCGCCAAGGCGATTGAGGCCGCGCTTGTGGGCGATGAAGGCAAGGGCCTTCGGCAGATCCACGCGGTTGACCGCCATGGCCGCAACGCCGCCTGGACCGGCGATAATTGCGTTGAATGGTGCGGGCATATCGGCGGTGATGGCTTCAGCGTCGCGGGCAATATGCTGGCGGGCGCCGCCGTGGTGCAGGCGAGTTTCGATAATTTCAGTAGCAATCGCGGGCTTGCGCTACCGGAACGTCTGATCACCGCTCTTGATGCCGGTGAAGCCGCGGGGGGCGACAAGCGCGGCAGGCAATCCGCTGCCCTGGTCCTGACCACGACTGAGGATTTCCCGGATATCAATTTGCGCGTGGATGATCACGCAGCACCGCTTACGGAATTGCGCCGCCTGCTTGGGCTGTGGCGCATCCAGGCGGAACCCGGGCTTGCTTCCCGCCCCAGCAAGGCGAATCCTTCGGGCGAGACTGATCTTGATGCCATTGAAGCCGCTTGGATTGCACGCGGGCTCGATTTGCGCCTCAGGCGCTGAAGAAAGGAAGTACTGAAGATGAAGACGTATCGCATTGCCGCCATGGGCGGGGATGGCATTGGGCCGGATGTGATCCGCGCGGGCTGCCGAGTTTTGCAGGCTTTGGCTGAAAAGAATGGCAATTTCGCCTTGCAGTTTCAGGAGTTTGAGTGGGGCAGCGATTACTATCGCCGCACCGGGCGGATGATGCCGGAAGATGGGCTGAAGCAATTGCAGGGATTTGACGCGATTTTCTTCGGTGCCGTTGGCGCGCCGGATATCCCGGATCACGTGACGCTATGGGAATTGCGCCTCGCGATCTGTCAGGGGTTCGACCAATACGCCAATGTGCGCCCGACGCGCCTGCTGCCGGGCATCAAAGGGCCTCTACGGCCTGATCTGGGCGAGCAGATTGATTGGGTGATCGTGCGCGAAAACAGCGAAGGCGAATATGCCGGCGTGGGCGGGCGCGCGCATCGCGGCTTGCCGATTGAAGTTGCCATGGATGTGGCTGTCTTCACGCGCGAAGGTGTGGCGCGGATTTGCCGCCACGCCTGTGAAGTGGCTATGGCTCGCCCGCGCAAGCATTTGACGGTGGTGACGAAATCCAACGCGCAGCGCCACGGCATGGTGATGTGGGATGAGGTTTGCGCGGAAGTCACCGCGCAATACCCAGCGCTGACGGTCGAGAAAATGCTGGTGGATGCCATGACCGCACGCATGGTGATGAAGCCGGGCAGCGTTGATACGGTGGTCGCCACCAATCTGCACGCCGATATTCTTTCGGATTTGGCATCAGCATTGGCTGGGTCGCTAGGCATTGGCGCGACCGGCAATATTGATCCATCGTGCAAGAACCCTTCCATGTTTGAACCCATCCATGGGTCCGCCTTCGATATCAGCGGCAAGGGTATCGCCAATCCACTTGGTTCCTTCTGGACAGCCTCCATGATGCTGGAACATTTGGGCGAGGCACCGGCAGCCGCGCAATTGATGCGCGCCATCGAAATGGTGACGCGGCGGGGCGATGTGCTGACGCCTGATTTGGGCGGCAAGGCCACCACGGATCAGGTGACGGCTGCGATCATCAACGCCATTCGCGGCATCAATGTCTGAACAGCCAAGCATCAAGGAAAACGTCCATGGAATTTGTTGATCTCAGCCGTGAAATCTTTCACCGCACCCAAACCCATCCAAGCCACCCGCCGGTGGTCATGACGGTTTGGGGCGATCATTCGGAAAAGAAGGTTGCGGGTAATACGACCTTCACCAGCAAGGCGCTTTACCTTTCCATGTCGGATCACGCCGGCACCCATGTGGATGCGCCGGTGCATTTCGATCCGCGCCCGGATGCGCTTTCAATCGAACAAGTGCCACTCGAAAAATTCTACACCAGCGCGATTTGTCTTGATCTTTCCCATGTGCCGCTGAAGCACGCCATTACCGTCAAGGAAATGGAAGCCGCACTCGCGAAATCCGGGCAGGAAATCCGCAAGGGCGATACAGTGCTGATCTGGATGGCGACGAATGAAAGGCTGCTCGGCAAGCCTGGCTATTTGCATGATTTCCCGGGGCTGGCGCTGGAATCTGTGCATTGGCTGGCGGATCGCGGCATTGGCATGTTCGGCGTGGAAGCGATCAGCCCCGCGCCGGAAGGCGAACCGAATTTCCAGGCGCATATGGCCTGCGCCGAACGCGGCATTACGCATATGGAATGCCTTGCCAATCTGGATAAGCTGATTGGCCGCGGGCGCTTCGCCTTTATCGGCTTTCCGCTGAAAATCAAGGGAGGCACGGCAAGCCCCATCCGCGCCGTTGCCATGTTCCCCTGATTTTTGGGATCAGCGCCCGCGGAAGCGTGGCGGGCGCTTTTCCCGGAAGGCGGCCTTGCCTTCGGCGAAATCTTCGGAAGCGCGAATGGCGCCCATGCGCTGGCCGTGAATCGCCATTTGCTCTGAAGGGCCGCGCGGCAGGATTTCTTCCGTCACCATGCGCTTCAACTCCGCCACCACCATGGGCGCCATGCCAGTCAGTTCCAGCGCCCAGGCCTTGGCCGTTTCAAGCGCCTTGCCATCCTCCACAACCTCATTCACCAAGCCAATCGAAGCCGCGCGATCGGCATCCACGGTGCGGCAGAGCAGCATGATTTCCATGGCGATCTTATGCGGAATGCGGCTGACCAGGCCGGCAATCATGCCGCCCGTCAGGCCCAGCTTCGCTTCCGGATAATAGAATTTCGCGCTTTTGCCGCAAACGAGCAGATCGCTCATCATCGCGAGCACAATGCCGCCGCCGACGCACCAACCTTCAACCGCGCAAATCACGGGCTTCAGGGGACGATAGCCGACACTTGGAATGGTGCGCCATAATTCCGGCGGGTCTGATACATCGGCGCCGAAGGTGAAGGCGCGCGTGCCGGCGGCGGTGATGATGGCGCAGCGCAAATCATCGCGTGCTTCAAATTCGCGCATGGCGGCCTGCACCGCTTCCCCCATCGGTTTGCTGATGGCATTGCCCTTGGCTGGATTATTCAGCGTGACAATGCGGATGGGGCCTTCATCGGTGATGGTGACGTGTTCCATTTCAGTTCACTCTTGCTCCTGTTCTGTCGATCACGCCCTGGAAAATGGCGCGATCTTCACGAATGCGTTTGCTGAAAGCTTCGCCGGTTTCAAAGGCCGGGCGCAGGCCGCCAATCGCCATGCCCGCAGCGACAGAGGCCGGACGCAAGGCTTCTTCCAGGCTGGCCGTAATGCGCGCCTGAATATCTGGTGGTGTGCCGGCAGGCGCGGCAATGCCGAACCAGGACATGGCGCCGCGTTCGGCAAGGCCCAATTCCAGCAGCGTCGGCACATCCTTGAATTCCTCATGCCGCTTGTCGCCGAAACTCGCCAGCGCAATCAACCTTCCGTCGCGCACGCCGGGTAAAGCTGCCGGGTCGCAAATCATCTGAATGCGCCCAGCCAGAAGATCAATGAAGGATTGGCCAGAACCGCGATAGGGCACATGTTCCAGCTTGATGCCCGCCGCTTCGGCGAAGATTTCACATTGCAGCTGCGTGATGGTGCCATTGCCGGCGGAACCAAAGCGCAATTCACCTGGTTTCTGCTTGGCCAAGGCGACAAGATCACGAATATGCCGCGCCGGCACGGAAGGATGGATGATCACAAAAGCATCCGAAGCCGCAACACGCGCAAGGGGATTGAAAGCGCGATCCACATCATAGGGAAGCTGCATCATATGGGGGCTGATGGTAAAAATCGCTGTCGGAAACAGCAACAGCGTATGACCATCGGGCCTGGCGCGCGCGACCAGATCAGCGCCGATCGTGCCGCCCGCCCCGCCGCGATTTTCAATCACCACGGTCTGGCCCAGCACCTTGCCCCATTCCTGCACCAAGGGCCGCGCGACATTATCCGTACTGCCACCCGGCGGGTAAGGCACAATCAGGCTGATGGGCCGATTGGGCCACGCCGTTTGCGCAAAAGCGAAAGCGAAAGCTGGAAGCAACAGCCAGAAAAACAGTACAATGATCCGCCACATGGCTCAGTCCACCGCTTCAGCACGGAAACCATTGCCCCAGCGCTTGATCCTTCCGCGAGACGGCGATGGGAAATGTCCGAAACAAAGAATGGTTGAGGTATCGCAGGCGCATTCCATCACGCGGCGCCGCGTGGCCGCGGCCTGCGCCGGGTCGCTATCGGCGCGCATGGAAATTTCCGGATAGCGCGCTTGCAGCGGCGAATGGATCAGATCACCTGTCGCCAAAGCGTCAGCCCCCTTCTTGCCAAGACGCACCGCGACATGGTCTGGCGTATGGCCAGGCGTTGATTCCAATTTCACCAGATCATTCATCTGGTAGTCTTTCTCAACAAAATCCACGCGCCCTGCTTCCACAACCGGCAGCACGCTATCAGCGAAAACCGGCGATGGCGCCTTGGAGTGTTCCCTTTCCCAATGGGCATATTCTTCCTTGGCAAAAAGATAACGCGCCTTGGGGAAGCTCGGCACCCAGCGGCCATTCTCCAGCCGCGTATTCCAGCCGACATGATCCACATGCAAATGCGTGCACATGACGAAATCAATATCACCAACGCCAAGCCCAAGCGCAGCCAGGTTGCGCATATAGGCTTCGCTCTTCATCTGGTGCCAGAAGGGATGGTTGGGCCGTGTCTTGTCATTGCCGACACAGGTATCAATCAGGATGTTATGATGCGGCGTGCGCACCACCCAGGATTGGATGCAGAGCATCAGCTTGCCCGTCTCTGGGTCCAGCGCCTTGGGTTGCAACCAGTCGCGGTTTTCCGCCAGTAATTCTGGCGTCAGTGTCGGGAAAAAGGTCAGCGGGTCAAAGATAGGTCTTTCTTCCTCAACAACCCGTTGAATCGTAAGCTCGCCAAGCTGAAAACCTTTATCCATGGACTTTCCCCTTTACGCATTTAGGGTAGCATAGCGCGCGTTTTCGGCATTGACAGTCCCGGCGGAGCGCTTTCCGCTACCCACCCGGAAGATACGCCTTGGAGGATGAGCATGGCACAGGAACATCACGGCGCTGTCATTGTTGGCGCGGGCTTTGCCGGGCTTTACCTGCTGCATCGCCTGCGCGGGCTTGGCATTGACGCGATTTGCCTTGAAGCGGCGGATGATGTGGGCGGCACCTGGTATTGGAACCGCTAC
>JADCGG010000069.1 GCA_020249125.1 Roseomonas sp.
CGCACCCGCTTTTCAAGATCAACATAGCTGAACAGGGAACCTGCCACCGCATCATTGCCGCGCATCGCAACCTCAAACAAATGCGATGACAGTGAATCATAGATAGCGAAATCAGGCTACGAATTTCAGCAGCCTGATAGTTCTCTCTGGCACCATAACATCAGTTAGTCAAAACTGCGATGGCATAGACGTTCTTTGGACGGAGGGATCATTGCGCTTCATTCATTGGTCAGAAATTGATGAATATGTCTTCTCCAACAATCAGTGACGATGCAAGGAGAAAAGGCGTCGATTTGGCTGGTTGGCTCCAGCTTGCAGCGGACATTACTGCTGTGGCGGAAGCGGTGGCTGGCACGGCTAGCGCCGAACGGTCCAGCGGCCCGCAGATCGTCGGGCTTGCTGTGCTTGCGCGATCCATCGGGCACATGCGAGCCGTGTCTTTGCTGATTAAGGCTGAGCTCACCGTCGAGGCGCGCACGATCACTCGCAGCCTATTCGAGAATATGTTCCTCGCAGTGGCGTTGAGTGAGGACGGCGTCGGCACCCTCAAGGATCTCGAAGCCGACCATCACGCTAGTCGCTCAAAACGCGGGAAGCTCATTGCTGAGGACACGAGTTCCTTTTCACCGGCTCAGATCATAGAGGTCCGCGCCCACTTAGAGCAATTGGGTAAGGGCAAGATACTGGTGCCAAGAAACCTGGCGGAAAATACATCGGTCGGTCAGGCATACTTGTTCTATGCCCAACTATCCGGCGATAGCGCGCATCCGTCGCTCGACGCATTGGAACGTCACGTGGTTAAGGACGTCTCCGGGCGGCTTCTGGAACTGGCGTTGGAACCCGTGGGCGATCCTGATGAGCCACAGGACACGGTTGGATTGGCGTGCATGGCGTTGCTAGGAATACTTTTCGCCATTCGTGATCTCCTCGGTCTAACCGAAGTGTCCGCGCAAATAGACGCTGTATCAAGGGCATATCTGCGTAAAGAGGGGCAGTTGCCCAGCGATACACCCTAAATTACAGCCCTGCCGCGCTCGTTGCACCAAGCCATCACGCCGCCACACCCAGCACATCAACCCCAACAGCGGTCGCAGCTTCGCGCAGGCCCTGATCCAAGGAAGCAAGCGGTAGCCGGCGGCGTAGCGCGAGTTCAAGATAGGTGGCGTCATAAACCGAAAGCCTGAAGCGCTCGGCAAGCTGCGCTGCCTCCCCCCAAGCGCGTTCCGCCGTGTCCAGATCAAGCATGATCGGCAATTCGCGCAAGAAGGTTGCCAGCGCCGCGCGCGTGGCGGCGTTCAGGCGGCGCCGGCGCTCTGCCAGCAAAAGGCCATTCAGGGCCTCCAGCGGCCACAGCAGCGGGGCGGTCGCGCCGGTTTCTGTCACGCGGTCAAGCAACGCCATGACCGCCGGTGTCTGCTCATCCTCAAAGCACCAGGCGAGCGCGACCGAATTGTCCAGCACGAAGCTCACGACCGGCCTTCGTTCACCAAATCCTTGATCTTGAGGCCGCCGAGCTTCGTGCCGCGGCTTGTCTGCCGCAGCCCTTCCGCCGCGCGCTGCGCCTTTTCACGATCAAAGCTCGGCACCACTGGCACCAGCTTGGCCACGGCGATGCCGCGCCGCGTGATGGTCACCTCTGCCCCGCGCTCGACCTCGACCACAAGGGCGCTGAGCCTGTTCTTGGCTTCGAAGATTGGCACCTGCATGGGTGGCTCCATTTGGCTAGATAGCTATAAGGAAAGCCGTTTAAGAATAGCCTGGCCATCGAAAAATGATCGCCGGGGCGACCATGGGGCAATTGCTGTCACTGCCGATGATGGCGGTGGGGGCTTGGTTGGTGATGCGGGGGAGTAGGCGCCCGGCTTGATGCGTGGTGCTGTTGGAGAGGATTGAACTCTCGACCTCTCCCTTACCAAGGGAGTGCTCTACCACTGAGCTACAACAGCCAAGGCCCTGTCGGACGCGCATCCTCTAGCCCCAGCCTGGGGCGTCCCGCAACCCCTTGATGGCAGCAGAACGGGCTGCCAATTCATGCCCGCATGGAAAAGCACGGCAAAACCCCGCCCAAGCCCGCACCGTCCCGCGAAGAAAGGCTGGCCGCGGCACTTCGGGAGAATCTGCGCCGCCGCAAGGCGCAAGCACGGGCCAGGGATGGGGCGGAGGCGCCTCCAAAGCCCGAAGGCGCTGAAAAACCCAGGGAATAAAGCCGGGTTTCCCCAAGCGGCCCATTTGGGCTATTTCCCCGCCACAGGGGCCGCTGGCCCAAGCTTAAGGATATGCCATGAACTGGATCAGCGATTGGGCCCTGCCGAAGATCCAGGGCCTGTTCAAGCGGGAAGCGCCGGAAAACCTCTGGCATAATTGCCCGTCCTGCCAGCAGATGATTTTTCATCGGGATTTGGAAAAGGCGCTGCGCGTTTGCACCCATTGCGGGCATCACATGCGCCTTGGTGCGGCGCAGCGGCTGGAAGCGACACTCGACCCCGGCTTTTCACGCATTGAACTCCCCAAGGCGCCGGCGGACCCGCTGCGCTTTCGGGACCAGCGCCGCTATGCCGATAGGCTGCGCGAAAGCCAAACCAAGACAAGCATGGATGATGCGGTGGCGGTGGCGCATGGCACCATCAATGGCCAGCGCGCGGTGGTTGCCGCGTTTGAATTCGCCTTCATGGGCGGGTCCATGGGTGCCGGCGTGGGGGAAGCCATTGTCACCGCGGCCAAGCTTGCCGTGTTGCAGGATGCGCCGCTGATCGTCTTCACCGCTTCCGGCGGGGCGCGCATGCAGGAAGGGGCCATCAGCCTCATGCAAATGCCGCGCACGGTGATCGCAACGCGCATGGTGAAGGAAGCTGGCCTGCCCTTCATTACCGTATTGTGTGACCCGACCACGGGCGGTGTCACTGCCAGCTTCGCCATGCTGGGCGATATCCAAATCGCTGAACCTGGTGCCCTGATCGGCTTCGCCGGCGCGCGCGTGATTGAACAGACGGTGCGCGAGAAATTGCCGGAAGGTTTTCAGCGCGCCGAATATCTGCTGGAACATGGCATTCTGGACATGGTGGTGAAGCGGGGCGAGATGCGCGAAACCCTCGCGCGCGTGATTTCGCTGTTGCGTCAGCCTCTGCTTGAACGCAGTGACGAAGAAGCCGAAGCTGCCACAGCACCCGCCGAATAAATCCCTTGTCCCGCGCTGAAGCGATTGTGGAGCGCCTGCACGCGCTCCACCCCAAGCTTATTGATCTGAGCCTGGGCCGGATGGAGGCTTTGCTCGCCAAACTCGGCCATCCGGAACGACAATTGCCGCCGGTTGTCCATGTGGCGGGCACCAATGGCAAGGGTTCCACCTGCGCCTTTCTGCGCGCGATTGGTGAAGCCGCCGGGCAGCGCGTGCATGTCTATACCTCGCCCCATCTGGTGCGGTTTCATGAACGCATCCGGCTTGCGGGTGACTACGTAACCGATGAGGCACTGACCGCGACGCTGGAAGAAGTGGAAGCGGTGAATGCGGGCGCGCCGATTACGGTTTTTGAAGTGACCACGGCGGCGGCCTTTGTGCTGTTCAGCCGTGTGCCTGCTGATTTGCTGGTGCTGGAAGTGGGGTTGGGCGGGCGGCTGGATGCGACCAATGTGGTGCCGCGCCCGGCAGCATCGGCCATTACGTCCATTTCCATGGATCACATGGATTTTCTGGGCGACACGCTCGGCAAGATCGCCGCCGAAAAGGCCGGCATCATGCGCGCTGGCGTGCCTTGCGCCACGGGGGCGCAGGCGGCAGCAGCGCTTGCGGTGATCAGCGCCACCGCAGCCGAACGCGGCGCGCCATTGCTGCGCCGTGGGCAGGATTGGTTCTGTGAGGCAACGGCGCAGGGCCTTGCTTTCCGAGACACGCAAGGCGCTTTGGCGCTACCCCCGCCTGGCCTGATCGGGCCGCATCAAGCGGATAATGCAGGCATCGCCATTGCCGCGCTGCGCGCTGCCGGGCTGCCTTGGCTGAATGATGCGGCGATTGCGGAAGGCGTTGCGCAAGCTTCCTGGCCTGCGCGCCTGCAACGGCTTGAAGGGCGGCTTGCGGCGCTATTACCGCCGGGTTTCTCGCTTTGGCTGGATGGCGGGCATAATGCCGGCGCCGGGGTGGCGCTGGCGCAGCATTTCGCGGCATGGCGTGACCAGCCGTTACACCTCGTCATTGGCATGAAGCAGGGCAAGGCGAGTGCGGAATTTCTCCGTCCGCTGCTGCCCTTTGCCACCACGCTGCACGCCGTGGCCGAACCCGGCCAGCATTTGGCGATGAGCGTGACGGACATCATTGCCGCCAGCGGCGGTATTGCCGAAGCAGGGCCGACCATTACCGAAGCGCTGGGCAAAATCGCCGCTTCCGCCAAACCGGGGCGCGTGCTGATCGCCGGCAGTCTTTATCTGGCGGGCGAAGTGCTTAAGGCAAACGAATTGTAGTTCACGCCTGCTTGCGTTCGATCAGGCTACGCCTGATCTTCCGCCCACGCCTGATGCGGTCTTCAATGAAGCCGGCTTCTCCCCGGCGAATGGCGCGGCCAAAGGCGTGTGCGTCCTCAGAGAAACGCGACAGCATTTCAAGCACCGCTTCGCGATTATTCAGGAATACATCGCGCCACATATCCACATCCGATGCCGCGATGCGCGTGAAATCCCGAAAGCCGGAGGCCGCGAATTTCAGCACCGCTTCCTTGGTTTCTTCCGCCAGATCATCCGCCGTGCCGCAAATGGTGAAGGCGATCAAATGCGGCAGGTGGCTGACAATGGCGACAACCTTGTCATGCGTCACCGGGTCCATGGTTTCAATCATGGAACCGCAGCGCCGCCACAACTCCTTCACCTTTTCCACTGCCGCCGGGTCGCTATCCGGCATGGGGGTGACGATGCAGTAGCGGCCTTCGAACAATTCCGGAAAGCCCGCATCGGGGCCGGAATGCTCGGTCCCCGCCATGGGATGCGCCGGCACCAGATGCACACCTTCAGGCACCAGCGGCGCCAAATCCCGCACCACGCTGCCCTTGGTGGAACCGACATCGGTCAACACCGCACCCGGCGCCAGATGCGGCGCGATATGGCGCATGGCGTCCGCATAGGCACCGACGGGAATGCAGAAAATCACGCCATCGCAGCCTTCAACGGCGCGCGCGGCATCCGCTTCCACCACATCGGCTAGGCCCAATTCGCGCACGCGCGCCAGCGTTTCCGGCCGGCGCGTGGTGACCACAATGGTCTTCGCGATATCGCCACGCTTCTTGGCGACGCGCGCAATGGAAGACCCGATCAGCCCAATGCCGACCAGGCACAGCCGATTGAACAGAGGCTCAGCCATGTTGCGCCATGAAGGCCGAGACGGCATCCGCCACCATCTGGCATTCCTCACCCGTGCCAATGCTGATGCGCAGGCACGCCGGCAGCCCATAGCCACCCATGGCGCGCATGATCAGCCCGCGCGATTTTAGCGCCGCATCGGCAGCCTTGGCCTTTTCCGCCGAGCCGAAATCCGCGAGCAGGAAATTCCCCTCACTCGGCCAGACCTTCACGCCGGATGCGGTCAGCGCCGCCGCCAGCTTGCCGCGCCATTCCGTATTGTGCGCGATGGATTTTTCGATCCAGCCCGCTTCCTGCACCGCAGCGATACCAGCCGCCATGGCAGCCGCATTCACATTGAAAGGCCCACGCACACGGCCCAACACACCCACCACCGCTTCCGGCGCATAGGCCCAGCCAAGCCGCATGCCGCCCAGGCCAAAAATCTTGGAGAAGGTGCGCGTCATCACCGTATTGCCGCCGCCCGCATCCACCAGCGCCGCGCCTGCATCATAATCAGGCCGCGTGACATATTCGGCGTAAGCGGAATCAAGCACCAGCAGAATGTCATCGCGCAGCCCTGCGCGCAGCCGGACGATTTCACTTTGCGGCAGGATCGAACCAGTCGGGTTGTTCGGATTGGCAAGACAGACAAGCTTGGTGCGCGGCCCCACCGCGGCCAGCATGGCATCCACATCCACGGTCAAATTGCGTTCCGGCACCTTGATCACGCGGCAGCCCGCCCAACGCCCGGTAATGTCATACATCAGGAAGCCATGGGCAGACATCACCAGTTCTGTCCCCTCGCCGCCATAGGCAAGGATCAGCAGCGCCAGCAATTCATCCGATCCATTGCCGCAAACAATGCGCGCGGGATCAAGCCCGAAACGCACGCCAATCGCTTCCCGCAATGCCTTGGCGCCGCCATCGGGGTAGCGATGCGCATCGGCTGCCAGGCCGGCAATGGCGGCAATGGCACCAGGCGGCGGGCCGAAAGCGCCTTCATTGGATGAAAGTTTCACAATCCGGTTCACGCCGGGGATTTTCGATTCGCCCCCGACATAGGGTTCCACCGAAAGGATCGAAGGGCGCGGCATCACGGTCATGGCACATCTCCAGCAACTGGCACGGCATAGGCGCCCAGCAAAACGGCGTTAAGCCCGGCAAGCCGCGGATCGTCCGCGGCGATGAAGGCATCAATCTCGGCAAGCGCCAGGCTGCGCCCATCCTGGCGAATCAGGCTCAGGATACGCCCGGCCAGCCCGGCTTCGGTCAGTGCGCGGGCAAAACTGTCGCGCGTGGCATCAGCACTGCCTTCCAACCGCAAGAGGCTCTGATCCTCGCCCGAGGCATCCGCCGGCACGGGCGCAATCACCAGCGCTGCATCGGCATGGGCAGCATCCGCCACGAAGGGCAGGCGCGCCACTATGGAAAGCCGGGGTGCTTCCAGGCTTTGCCACCAGGCGCCCTCACCTTCGCCCTTTGGTGCGGGCAGCACCGCGACCGATGCCTTGCCGGCACTAAGCGCCGCCAAAGCCTGCGCCGGGGAAGCAAAGGGGGTCAAAGGGGTGGCGGTACCGAAATGCTCCCGCGCCAGCGCCAATGTCTGCGCGGCCTCGCCCGAAGCCGCTACAGCGGAAGTGAAGGCGCCCTGGATGGCGGTATGGGCCATGAAGATATGGCGCCAGATGCGCACCACCGCGCCACGAGAAAGCGCGCCTGAATGCCGCGCAAGCAGGCGGCGCAGCACGGCGGCTTCCCGCCCTGGCCGCAAGGGGGACCCAGCCCCGGTCTTGGCGCGGCTCGCTGCCATGCGCGCGACCACCGCGGCGCGGCGCATCAGCACGTCATGCATCGCGTCATCCAGCGCATCTATCTCAGCACGGAGCGCCTGAAGGGCCGGATCGGCAGCGGGGGCGGGAGGGGGTATATCGTTCATGCGGGACCAAATCTTCGGGTCAGCAATAACCCCCACATCGCCCGGCGCCAAGCGTGCCGCTCCATAAGCCAAGGTTGCGCCGGGGGGATGCGCCAGCGTAAAAGCCAAAGAATGAGCCAAGCCATCGCCCCGCTGCCCGATGTGGACCATCAGGCCGCCCTGTTTCCCGATGGGCTTGCGCTGGAATGCGGCGCAGTCATTGCGCCGCTTACGGTCGCCTATCGCACCTATGGACGGTTGAATGCGGCGGCCAGCAACGCTGTGCTGATCTGCCATGCGCTGACGGGCGATCAATATGTCGCGGAAAACCACCCCATCACCGGCAAGCCTGGCTGGTGGGAGAATATCATTGGCCCAGGCCGGCCCCTGGATACGGATCGCTATTTCCTGGTCTGCGCCAATGTGCTGGGCGGCTGCATGGGCTCCACCGGGCCGCGTAGTGAAATGACCGATGCCGCAGGGCGCGGGATTGGCCGCCCCTGGGGCACGGATTTTCCTTCAGTCACGATCCGAGACATGGTGCGCGCACAAAAGCGGCTGATGGAAAAGCTTGGCATCAATCGCTGGCTTGCCGTGATTGGCGGGTCCATGGGCGGGATGCAGGTGCTGGAATGGGCCGCGACCTATCCGGAAGCGGTCTATGCCGCCGCGCCCATCGCCACCGCCGCGCATCATTCGGCGCAAAACATCGCCTTTCACGAGGTGGGGCGTGCTGCGATCCATTCAGACCCTGATTGGCAAGGCGGGCGCTATTGGGAAAGCGGCATCATCCCGGCCAAGGGCCTGTCTGTGGCGCGCATGGTCGCCCATATCACTTATCTCTCGGAAAAGGCGCTGACGCGGAAATTTGGCCGGCGGTTGCGCGGTGCCTCTGCGCTGACTTTCCTTGAAGATGTGTTTGAGGTGGAGAGTTACCTCCGCCATCAGGGCTCCACCTTTGTGCGCCGCTTTGATGCCAATTCATACCTGACCATCACGCGCGCGATGGATTTCTTTGACCTCGCTGCCGATCACGAAGGTGATCTGGCAAAGGCGTTTCGCGGCACCGCCACACGGTTTTTTGTCGCGTCCTTCAATAGCGATTGGCTTTTCCCCACCAGCGAAAGCCGCACACTGGTACGCGCGCTGAACATGGCGGCGGCCAATGTCAGTTTCGTTGAGATTGACAGCGACAAGGGCCATGACGCCTTCCTGCTGGAAGAACCGGATTTCCATCGCGCTCTCGGCGGTTTCCTTGCCGGCTGCGCTGAACGCCTTGGGGTTTAGGTCGTCACCATGGATGGCGTGCAATATGTCGCGAAGAATATGCGCCTTGATCTTCGCCTGATCGCGGAGATGATTCCGAATGATGCGCGCGTGCTTGATATCGGCTGCGGCGATGGCGCGCTGATTGAATATCTGGCGCGCGAAAAACGCGCCGATGCGCGCGGCATTGAAATTGACATGACGCAGGTGACCAAGGCGGTCTCCTCCGGGCTCGCGGTCATTCATGGCGATGCGGATAATGACCTGGCCTTCTACCCCGATGGCGCCTTTGATTATGTGGTGCTGTCACGCACGCTACAGGCCGTTGAAAAGCCGCGCGAAGTGCTGCGCCAATTGCTGCGCATCGGGCGGCACGCGATAGTGTCCTTCCCCAATTTTGGCCATTGGCAGATGCGCTGGCGGCTGCTGTGGGCGGGGCGCATGCCGGATACCGAAACCTGGAACCGCCCCTGGTATGAAACGCCCAATATCCACCCCTGCACGATTACGGATTTCACCGCGCTTTGCGCCTTGGATGGCTATGCGGTGGAACGCTGGCTGGCAGTGGATGAACAGGGGCTGAGGGCGCCTTGGCGTCGTTCCCTCAGGCTTGCCAATCTGTTTGGCGAACAGGCGCTATTCATGCTGCGCCGGGCCGGGCCTGGGGCCTGACCCGGGCAAACATGCGCCTATTCGACCGGCGCGAGGCTCTTGATCAGGTCGAAAACCCGCTTGCGCACGGCCGGGTCGGTGATGCGGTAATAGGCGCGCACCAGCTCCAGCGTTTCGCGCTTGTTCATATTATCGTCATCAAAGCCGTTCTGCGCTTCGGCCAGGCCATAAAGCGCCGGGCGGCTGCGTACGGCGACATTGCCGCCCATTTCGGGGGGAAGATCATCAAAAAAGAAGCCGATCGGCACATCCAATACGCGGGCCAGATCGAAAAGCCGACTAGCGCCGATGCGGTTGACGCCGCGTTCATATTTTTGCACCTGCTGGAACGTCAGGCCCAGCGCGTCGCCCAGCTTCTCCTGGCTCATGCCAAGCAGCGTGCGGCGCAGGCGAACCCGGGAGCCTACATGAGCGTCAATCGGGCTGGCCCGATGCTCGCGCTCACCCTTGGTGCCAAGTTCATCCAGGTCGTTCATGGCAACTACAGATTTCATCTTTTCCCCCGCCCCGCCAAAAAGGCAACCATGGCGCGTTTTGTGGATCACGCCCCGAGGTTTTGGTTGCATGAGACATCAGGCAACTATCCCCATCAGCGATTGATAATGATTGATGTTACCTTAAGGGGCAAGCAGAAGCTATAGGTTTTTCTTAATTCTCAAAAATGGTACAATATTTTTTCTTGCGTAACGCATATTCTGGAATTCACCGTTGATTTCGTGCCGACAAAATCCACCCAAAGGCGAAAATGGCCAAGGCAAGCCCCAAGGGCAGGATAAGCCCAAGATAGGCATAGATGGTTGGCGCTCTCGGGGCGGGCAGCAAGGCCCGGATGACCGCAGATTCGCCTAAAGGTCCGCGCGTTACCAACCGCCCGCGCGCATCAAATACCGCTGAAATCCCTGTCTGAGCCGCGCGCGCCAAGGGCAGGCCTTCTTCCACAGCCCGCAGCCGCGCTGCCGCCAAATGCTGCCAGGGGCCGGCGGTAATGCCGAACCAGGCGTCATTCGTCACATTCACAATCCAGGCAGGCCGCTGTGCAGGCATGATCCGGCCCGTGAAAATCACCTCATAGCAGATCAGCCCGACAAAGGGCGGTAGCCAGCCAGCCACAATGCGGCGCCGTTCCTCGGCGGCGGTGAAATCGCGCGAGCTTTGCACCAGCCGGATCGGCAGAAGCCCCCTGAAGGGCATGAATTCGCCAAAGGGCACCAGATTCATCTTATCGGCGGTGGCCAGCACCTGAGTCGTGGGGCTGATCACGGCAAGACTATTGAACAAATCCCGCGCATAGCCCGCCGGGGTGAAATCACCGCGCACGGTCCCGGTCAGCAGCAGGGCATTTTGCGGCAAGGCGCCGGCCACCAATTGCCGGGCATCTGGGTCATTCGGCAGCAGGAAGGGCACGGCGGTCTCGGGCCAGATCACCGCCAGCCGATGCCCCGGCGGCAAGTCGCGCAAGGCGGCCACCGCCGCATCCCGGGTTGTTTCCACATAGCGGCGCAGGATCGGCACGCGGGATTCCTCGCGCCACTTCACCTCCTGCGCGATATTGCCTTGCACAATCAGCAGGCCGACCGGCTGGGGTTCGGGCTCCGGCGCCCAAAGCCGGGCGAAGCCGAAAGCGCCGCAAAACGCCAGCACCGCAATGCCGCCCAGAAAGGCGCGCCGATCCAGAATGGGCGTTGCCGCCACCATAAGCGTGATCAGCGATAGGCCATGCACGCCGATCAGCGCCGCCATTTGGATGGGCAGCGCATCGAAGGCCCAGACTGTGCCCATCAGATTCCACGGAAATCCGGTCAGGATTTCCCCGCGCAGCAGCTCAAACCCGACAAAACCGCCGGCAAAAACCAGCACGCGCGGCCAGCCAGGCTTCGCCCCCCAGGCAATGGCGGCGGGCACTGCCACAAACAACCCAAGCGGCAGCGCCAAGGCGGGCACCGCAATCGGCACCAGCCACCAATAGCGCGCCACATCGGTCAGAATGGCCGAGGTGATCCAGTAAAGCCCGCCCGCAAAGAAACCAAAGCCCCAGGCGAGGCCGATCCAGAAGGCACCAGTCCAACTCGCCGCCCCGCCAATCATGGCGAGCAGCCCGGGGATCGCGAGGAACAATGCCGGGATGATGTGCAGCGGCGGCAGGGCGAGGACCGCCAGCATGCCAAGCCCAAAGGCGGTCACCTGGGCGCGCCAACCGCGCCGCGAAGCAAGTGCCCGCCACATCCACCCCATCCGAAACCGAACCCTTCTATTCCGCCGCGACGCGGGAATTGGCACCGGGCCGGCGCACGCGCAAGCGCCGGATGCGTCGTGGATCAGCGTCCAGGATGCGGAATTCAAGCCCCGAGGGATGGGACACCAATTCCCCCTTGGCCGGCACGCGCCCCGCCAGGGTGAAGACCAGGCCGCCCACCGTATCAATATCGGCGGCGCGTTCCTCATCTGTCAGCACATTGCCGAGCTTTTCCTCAAAAGCCGCGATCGGGGTGCGCGCATCCAGATCAAGCGCGCCATCAGGGCGTTCGGTGATGTGCTGCGCCTGAACTTCATCATGTTCATCGCTGATATCGCCAACGATGGTTTCCACCAGATCCTCAATCGTGATCAGGCCATCTATGCCGCCATATTCATCCACGACCAGCGCCATGTGCACGCGCGCCTGGCGCATTTGCAACAGCAGATCAAGCACCGGGATGGACGGCACAACAAAAAGCGGGCGGCGCAGAACATCAGCCAAAGCAAAGGCTTTCTCATCCTTGCCGACGGCAGCGAAGACATCCTTGATATGCACCATGCCGATGATGTCATCGAGCCCATCGCGATAAACCGGGTAGCGGCTATGGCCTTCGGTCTGGATCAGCGCGATGGTTTCAGCCAATGAATGGCTTTCCG
Source organism: Roseomonas sp. (assembly GCA_020249125.1). Lineage (GTDB taxonomy): Bacteria > Pseudomonadota > Alphaproteobacteria > Acetobacterales > Acetobacteraceae > Neoroseomonas. The sequence goes on from JADCGG010000069.1 coordinate 12,068, forward strand.
GTATCGCCATGATATCGGCGCGCGGCACCATGACATCATAGGCGGTGATGCCGCGCAGCCGCAGCACATTGCCAAGCAGCGCGCGTTCTTCCGCATCAAGGCTCGTGGTCTGGCCATCGCCGGGGCGCGCTTCGCTTGGCGCTTCCTGGCGTTCGATGAGTTCTTCCACCTGATCGCGGATGGATTCCGCTTCCTTGCGGCGCAGCATCCCCTGGAGTTTCCAGAACAGGCCGGGCCTTTGGCCGACCTCGCTCATGTTGCGCCCCGCCAGGGATTGGGCAGACCAAGCCGGCGCATCACGCGCGCTTCGGCGCGTTCCATCCGCCGGGCCTCACCGGCTTGCAGATGATCATGCCCCGCCAGATGAAGCGCGCCATGCGCGACAAGATGCGCGAAATGCGCAGCAACACGCCGCCCGGCACCGCGCGCTTCACGCCGCACCACGCCAAGCGCCAAAGCGACATCACCCAAATAACCCGGCATGCCGCCGGGGAAGGACAGCACATTGGTGGGCTTGGCCTTGGCGCGATGCTTGCCATTCAGCCGCTTCACGGCCCTGTCAGTGGCAAGCAATACCGTCACGGCGCCCTGCGCCCCGACTTCGCGCAAGGCGGCCCTGGCCGCGCGGCGCGCCAGCGCCTCTGGCTGCTTGATTGTGGCGCGCCAGCCTGGCGCCGCCAGGATCACGGAGATATCCAGCCCCTCCGCCAATCCGCTCCGAAGCCCAGCCGAGGCGCCCTTGCGGCGCCCCTGGCCGGGACGGCTACTTCCCGGTTCCATACTTCTCCTTCTTCGCCCGGTTCTGGTCATCGGCCCGCCCATAAGCGGCCACGATCCGGGCAACCAACGGATGCCTTACCACATCCTGCTCAGAAAAGCGCGTAATCCCGATACCTTCCACGCCGGAGATGATCGAAAGCGCCTCGACAAGGCCCGAGGGCTGGTTCGGCGGCAAGTCAACCTGGGTCGGATCGCCGGTGATCACCATCCGGCTGCCCTCCCCCATGCGGGTCAGGAACATCTTCATCTGCGCGGGGGTGGTGTTCTGCGCTTCATCCAGAATGGCGTAGCAATGGGCCAAGGTGCGGCCCCGCATGAAGGCCAGCGGCGCGATTTCAATCTCACCAGCCGCGATGCGGCGCGCGACCTGATCGGCGGGCAGCATATCATGCAAGGCGTCGTAAAGCGGGCGGAGATAAGGGTCCACCTTTTCCTTCATATCGCCCGGCAGGAAGCCGAGCCTTTCGCCGGCTTCCACCGCAGGGCGGGAGAGCACAATCCGGTCAACGCGCCCCGATTGCAGCAGCGCGACACCCTGCGCCACCGCCAGATAGGTCTTGCCCGTCCCCGCCGGCCCAATGCCAAACACCATGTCGTGGCGCGAAAGCATATCAATATAGGCCGCCTGGGCCGCGCTGCGTGGCGCAATCGCGCCCTTGCGCGTGCGGATCGCCGGTAAATCCTGCAAGGGCAGGCGCGGTTCACCCTGCGCCGCCCCGCCTTCAGCGAGCCTCAAGGCCGCTTCCACTTCCGCCGTGCCGACATGTTCACCCCGTTCCAAGCGTTTCCAAAGTGCCAGCAAAGCCGCTTCGGCCATTTCCGTTCGTTCCGCCCCGCCGGAAATGGCGATGCGATTCCCGCGTGATGCCACGCGCACGCCAAGCACCTGTTC
>JADCGG010000007.1 GCA_020249125.1 Roseomonas sp.
CCGATGTCCGCGCCTGCGTTGTGGCACAAAAAAGCCCATCCACATCGGCAAGGCTCAGCCCCGCATCCGCCAGCGCCCGTACTGTCCCCTGCGCCATCAGATCAATCACCGACATATCAGCCGCAACACTGCCGATATCCGATTCCGCCGCGCCCACAATGGCGACGCTGCCGCGTTTCATGCTGGCCATCGCCTCAGCCCCCAAGCGCCGTGAAAACCGGGATGGGTGGTTCATCAGCGCCCTGATGATGCGTGCGGAACTTGACGCGCATGCCGATCTTCACCGCCATCGGGTCCATATCCTCAACCCGGCTCATCAGCCGATAGCCCTCATCCATATCCACCAGGCAGACATTGTAAGCCTCACCCTGCGCGGGATGCACAACCGTGGTCGCATGCACGGTGCCAAGCCCCTTGGAGATTCGCCATTCCAATTCTTCGCTGCCCGTATAGGGGCAGATGATGCGCGGATAGAATACGGGTTTGCCGACACTCGGGCTGAATTGATAGGCAAGTTCGCCCCGCTGCAAATGCTCATTGTAAATGCCGAGGGGGGATTTTTTGGCGTTTTCCATCTTATCCTGCCGCATATGTTGAAAGCTGCCTCACGGCAGATCGAAACGCACCGCAATGGCGGCCGAGGCAATCACCGCCTTGTCATGCGCGCCTTCTTCCAGAACATCCAAGCCGCCCTTCACCGCGCGCGCGGTCACCACGCCGTAAGGCAGGGATTTCCGCACGGCTTCGATATCCACCTTGTCTGGCTGCTGCACGCCGATGGTCACTTCCACCTGCATGGTCTTGATATCAAGCCCAAGCGTGCGGATGAACGCGAGCGAGGAATGATGCAAGGCATCCTGCACCGCGCGCAAGGCTGCCTTGGTGTAATCCCCGCCATGCAAATCATTGCCGCTGCCCATTTCAAGGATGATGCGCTTCAAGGCCATGGTCGGTCTCCCTCACACATCCAGCCGCACAATGGCGCAGCAATTGGCGATCACGGTGCTGTTCGTGCCTTCATCATTCGGGATTTCAAGGCCGCCTTCCACCAGCGTCACCGTGCCACTGCCGTGCGGCAGAATGGCCAGCACCTGGTCCTTATCCACCAGATCGGGCTTGGGCACACCGATCAGAACTTCAACCTGCATGGCATCAACATCCTGGCCAACCGCCGCACCGATGGTGAGTGAATTATGCCAAAGCGCATCACGCAGCGCACGCACCGCTGCCTTGGTGTAATCCGCGCCGCGAATATCGGTGCCCATACCGATTTCAAGCACCATGCGTTGCAGGGCCATGATCCTGTCCTTGTCCAATCTGGCCGAAGCGTGATCCTTTTTTCGGGATCGCGCCATAGGCGGCGTTAGCGGCCAACCAGCGCGGCAATGGCCGCAAGCGAGCGATCACGCACGCCCATTTCATGCAAATGATCCAGGGTATTGAACAGATAATCCCGGTTCGACCCCATCTGTCCATGGCCTGTGCCGATGGCCCGCGCCAGAAGCTCCGCTGGCTGCTTGCCGCAATAAAGTCGGCATTCCCGGTTCGCGACATAGGCGATGGCAGGCACGCGCCGCCCGCTATCCAACAGCGTCAGCGGCAAAAGCTGGCGGCGGTAAACCACTTCTCCGCCATCGGGCAATTCGCGCGCATCCAGATAGGCGAGCGTTTCCGCCGCCGCGCGGCCTGGCACACGAAACACCGCACCCCGGCAGGCGCCGCCGCGATCCAGCCCCAAAACCAAGCCAGGGCGTTCCGGCGTGCCGCGGTAACGGTGACTCCAGAGGCAAAACCGCCGATGAAAGCCGCGCAACAAGGCGGGATGACGCGCCGCATGGTCAAAGCCTGGCCGCCAGATCAGCGATCCATAGGCAAAGATGTAGAAATCCCCATCCGGGGCCAGAAGGCTAGCGATATCGGTTGTCATGGCGGGCACATTCAAACCCCGCTATATCGGCGTGCAGCATGAACGCCAAGCAAGCCCCTTCCACCCGCGCGCCGATCCTTGGTCGGATCCTTTTTGGCGTGCTGATCCTGCTGGCCGCTTTGGTGGCCGGGCAAAGCCTGCTTTGGCGCTGGAGCACCGGGGCCTTGGCGGAAGGTTTCAGCGATTGGGTGATCAAGCATCGCGCCCAGGGCTGGACCATCAACCACGATATCCCGGACCGCAGCGGCTGGCCCTTCGCCGCGCGGCTGATGATCCCGCGCCTTTCCATTGAAAGCCCAGGCGATGATAGCGCCGGTCAGGGCATGGGCTGGCAGGTGCAGGCAGTCACGCTTTCCACACCCTTGCCCATGCCGGATGCGCTCCGGCTGGAAGCCACCGGCCCGCAGGCGCTCAGGCTTGGTGCCACGCGCATTCCCTTCACGACCGAAAGCTTCATCGCGCTGCTGCCATTGGAAGCCGGCCAACCGCCGCGCCGTGCCAATGCGCTGATGCAAGGCATGGTGGCGCAAACCCCGGATGGGGTGCTGACCATCAGCCGCCTGGGCGGTGATGCCAATTGGTCACGCAATGCCGAAGCCACGCTCACGCTCCAATTCGCTGCCGAGGATGCAACTCTTCCCCCGGCTTGGCTTCGCGCGCCCGCGCTGGCCGGCTTTGGCCAAAGGCTGGCACGGCTTGAATTTAACGGTGCGCTTTATGGCAGCGTGCTGCCGCTGCCGAGCCTGCGTGAGCAATTGGATGCCTGGCGCGCTTCGGATGGCAAGCTGGATGTGCGGCAATTGCGCCTGGCCTGGGGGGATTTGGATGCGGGGCTCAGGCTTTCCGCGCGGCTTGACCCGGCCTTGCAACCAGCTTTGGCGGGGACGCTTTCGGTGACCAATCCGAATGCGGCGCTGGAGTCACTGGCGCGATCCGGCCTTATCCAGCGCCGCGCCTTGGATGGCACGAAATTCGCCGTGGGGCTGCTGACGCGACGCCCCACAAATGGTGGCCCGCCTGTCGCAGAGATTCCGATCGGCCTGCAAAATGGCGTGGTGAGCGCGGCGCAGATACCGCTGACGCGCCTGCCGCCGGTTGTCTGGCCGCAGCATTGAATCTTGTTGCTTATACCCGCGCCGCATCCACAATCTGAAAGCCCACGCTGACATCCCCATTCCAGGATTCCGCCCGCAAATGCCCGCATAAATGCAAGGGCGTGCGATCAGGTGAGAGCAAGGCATCCGCCAGCGGGCCTTCCTTGGCTCGGAAGCAAATGGTCTTGAGCCGCCCGCCGCCTTCGCCATCCACAAAAGCGCGGATCGTGGCCCCTTCCTTGCCGATGCGATCGGCGCGCACCACACGCGCACGCGAAAGGGCAAAAATCGGTTCCTCATTCCCCGCACCAAAAGGGGCGAGACGCGCAATTTCCTGCGCCAGCGTCACCGTGGCGGCAGGTACCGTGAGCGCGCCTTCCACCAACAAATCCGCCGCACTCGGCAGCTTCGCGGCATGGGAAAGGCGTTCTTCAAGGAAGGCGTGGAAGGCTTCGCCCTTCCCCGCCTGATAGGAAAACCCCGCCGCCATCGGATGCCCACCGCCGGTTTCCAGCAAGCCAGATTCGCGCGCCGCAATGATGGCGGCACCCAGATCAACGCCGGTGACGGACCGGCCCGACCCCTTGGCGATGCCGCCTGCAATCCCCGCGACACAGGCGGGGCGGTTGAATTTTTCCTTGACGCGACCTGCGACAATACCAACCACGCCAGGGTGCCAGCCTTCCGCCGCCACCAGCAGCACGGCATGGCCGGCCTTGACCTGCGCTTCCGCCATGGCAAGTGCGGCGCCCAGCATATCGCCTTCCACTTCCTGGCGGCGGCGGTTCACCTCATCCAGTTTTTCCGCCATCACGCGCGCTTCAATCGCATCTTCCGACAGCAATAGCCGCAAGCCGAGATCAGCTTCCGCAATGCGGCCGGATGCATTGATGCGCGGGCCCAACATGAAGCCCAGCGTATGCGCGCTTGGCATATCCTTCTGCCCCGCAACATCCAAAAGCGCCGCAAGCCCGATGCGCCCACGCTTGCCGAGCACCTTCAAGCCCTGCGCCACCAGGGCACGATTAAACCCTGTCAGCGGCATCACATCACAAACCGTCGCCAGCGCCACGATATCCAAAAGCGCCAGCAAATCCGGTTCCTTCCTGCGCGCGAACCATTCCGCACGGCGCAGCGCCCGCAGCGTCGCCGTCGCCGCCAGAAAAGCCACGGCGGCGGCACAGATATGTTTCAAACCGGATGTGCAATCCAGCCTATTGGGATTGACCACGGCCAGCACGGCGGGCAGCGCGCCTTCCGCCTTGTGATGATCCAGCACCACAACATCGGCGCGGCCTTCCGCAGCGGCCAGCGCCGCCCCGGCGGCAATGCCGCAATCCACGCAAATGATCAGCGATGCGCCAGCGTCACAAAGTGCTGCGATGGCTGGCGCATTCGGCCCATAGCCTTCCTTGATCCTGTCAGGAACATAGGGTGTCACCTGGCAGCCAAGGTCTCGCAGAAAGCGCGTCATCAGCGCGCCAGCGCAGGCGCCATCCACATCATAATCGCCGAATACCGCAACCTGTTCACCACTGCGCACCGCCGCCGCGATGCGATCCGCCGCCGCTTCCATATCCGCCAGCCGCGCCGGGTCCGGCATCAAGGCGCGCAGCTTTGGTTCCAGGAAGTCCGAGGCATCATCCATGCCAATGCCGCGCGCCGCCAGCAGGCGCCCGAGCATTTCAGGCAGGCCAAGCCGTTGCGCAATGCCAAGCCCGATCCGCGCATCGCCGGCGCGCCATTGCCAACTGCGCCCGGTCAGGCTGCGCGCCACGCCAAGCACAGGGCCTTGCGCGGCGCTGTCATCCATGCGGCGAGGCCTTCCGATCAGGCAATGAAGGCACTCGGCTTGCGCGCGAAATTATGATGGCCTTCCACATAACGCACCGTGCCGGATTTGGACCGCATGACGATGGAATGCGTGTAAGCGCCACCGGCAAAGCGCCGCACACCGCGCAACATCGCGCCGCTGGTGACACCCGTTGCGGCGAACATCACATCGCCCTTGGCCATTTCCTCAACGCTGTATTTGCGGTTGGGGTCGGTGATGCCCATGGACCGCGCGCGCGCCACCTGTTCTTCATTTTCGAACATGAGCCGGCCCTGCATTTGCCCGCCAATGCAGCGCAAAGCCGCCGCCGCCAGCACGCCTTCAGGCGCACCGCCCGAGCCCATATAGATATCAATGCCCGCCTCCGGTTGGCTGACCGCGATAAGGCCTGAGACATCACCATCGCCCAGCAGCATGATGCGCGCACCAGCCGCACGGCAGGCGCGGATCATTTCCTTGTGCCGGTCACGATCCAGCGTGCAGACCATCAGATCGCCGATCTCGCATTTCTTGGCACGGGCCAATGCGCGGAGGTTTTCCTCGGGCTTCGCATCCAGATCCACAATGCCTTCCGGCAGGCCAGGACCGACCGCGAGCTTGTCCATGTAAATATCGGGCGCGTGCAGAAACCCGCCCTTTTCCGCCAGCGCCACCGTCGCAATGGCATTCGGCCCGCCCTTGGCGGTGATGGACGTACCCTCCAACGGGTCCACCGCGATATCCACTTCCGGCCCACCGCCGGCCTTGGCGTAAAGCCCGACTTTCTCGCCGATATAGAGCATCGGCGCTTCATCCATCTCGCCCTCGCCAATCACGACGGTGCCGGTGATGGCGACCGTATCAAAGGCCTTGCGCATGGCTTCCACCGCCGCGCCATCGGCGGCGTTCTTGTCGCCCCGACCAATCCAGCGGGAAGCAGCCAGCGCGGCGGCTTCCGTCACGCGCACCAATTCAAGCGCCAGGTTGCGATCAACCACCAGGCCGGGCGAGGGGGCGGGTTTGGACATGGGCGGCGATCTCCGATTCGTTCAGGCAGGCTTTAGCATAGCGCGCGGCGGGGCGCGCCTCAGGCGGCGGCTTCAACCAGGAAGCCCTGCACCGCCTGAAACAGCGCGCCGCGATTGCGTTCCATCACAATCGTATGCGTGCCTTCCCCCAGCACCACGAGCCGCTTGCCAGGGCTATTGGTCAGCAGCGGGAAAATCGCCATGGCCATGGCGGGCGGCGTGTCTCTATCCCATTCCGCCACCACCAGTAGGGTGGGCGCGGTGACCTTGGCGGGGTCCCAGTAGGGCCGGCCCGCTTGCGCATATTCCCGCCCATCCAGCAGCACGCCATTGGGTGCGCGCAGCGTTTGCGGATTGCGCCGCATGCCTTCCGGATCGGTCGCCCAAGTCACACCCGCCCAATGTTCAAACCAGCCGGGCGGGATCAGCCCGGCGCGCTTGGCGTCCGGCACGCCGGTCATCCAGCGTTCGCGCGCCTGCGCTTGCGTGACCGTCCGATAGGCGCCGAGCGTCGCGGTGGCGGCGCCACCTGCAAGGCTCGGCCCATCGCGCAGCCAGGGTGGGGCGAACAGCACCAGGCGTTCCACCAGTGCCGGGTTATCGGCGGCGAAGCGGCCCATCAGCGTGCTGCCCCAGGACCAGCCGATATGCACCAGCTTCGCGACATTGCGCCTTTCACGAATGAAGGCCGCCGCGGTGCCGATATCCTTCACCGCCGTATCCCCGCGCACGATGGGCGGATTGGCCTCTGGCGGTTGGCTCATTTCCGGCGGGCGGGTGCTGCGGCCATAGCCGCGAATATCCAGGCACCAAACATCAAAACCCTGGCCGGCGATGTAATCCATCCAGGACAGGCCACCCAAGGGCAAATCAAACGCCGTATGCGCCGGATAGGTTGCCCCATGCACGAACAGCACCGTGCGCGCCGGGGTAAAAGCGTTCAGGTTTTCCGGGCGCTTATTGCGCAGAAACAATTCAATCCCCGCATCGCCTGACGGGATCATGAATTCTTCCGTCACCAGCGCGGCCTGGGCCTGGGCGGTGGTGGCAGTGGCAATCAGCGGCGCGGCCAAGGGCGCGGCCAGCATGGTGCGTCTATTCATCGGAAACCCCCTGTTGTCTTTCCGCCCATATAACGCTCCATGCCGGGAAAATCAGCCCGCGCGATCAATCAGACTCGGGCGGGATGACATTGGTGTTCAGCCCTTCCACGAGCACATCGCGCATGGTCTCGGCACTTTTTAGCCGGATATCATCCCAGGCTTGCGGCGTATGGAAGGCGATATGCGGCGTGATGATCAGCCGGCCCG
>JADCGG010000070.1 GCA_020249125.1 Roseomonas sp.
ATATCCTGATCCTGCCGCCACTGTTTCCGCTCCTGCGGGAATCGCTTGATGTTTCCTATATCGAACTCGGCCTGGCGCTGACGGTCTTCAATATTGTCTCCGCCTTTACGCAGGCGCCGATGGGCTTTGTGGTGGACCGGATCGGACCGCGCAAAATGTTGGCGGCGGCTTTGATGTTTGGTGGTTCCGCCTTCATCCTGCTTGGGCTGTTTCCAAGCTGGCCCATGCTATTGGTGGCCGCCGCCATGGCTGGGCTTGCCAATAGTGTCTATCATCCGGCGGATTACGCGGTATTGGGTTCGGATATCAGTGAAGGCCGGGTGGGCCGCGCCTTTTCGCTCCACACCGCATGCGGTTTTTTGGGTGGCGCCATTGCGCCCGCCTTCATGTTGGGTGTTGCTGCACTCGGCGGCATGTCATGGGCAATGATTGCCGGCGGTTTGGTTGGCCCACTGGTCGCGATACCGCTGATTTTCGCGGCGCGACGCGATGCCGCGAAGCCGCGCCCGGTAAGTGTCGTTGAACGTGTGGCGGAAAAACCCGGTGTGCGCGGTGTGCTGACGCCCGCCGTGATGGCGATGATGGTGTTCTTTATCATGCTCGCCCTCGCCAATGGTGGCATTCATAGTTTCTCCGTCGCGGCCTGGGTGGGGCAGGGCATGACGCTGGAACTCGCAAATGGCGCCTTGACCGGCTATCTTTTCGCCAGCGCCATGGGCGTTTTGGTGGGCGGACATATCGCAGATTGGACCAAGCGGCATGGGCTGGTGGCAACCTTCGGTTTCATCGCCGCCGCCAGCATAATGCTGCTGATCGGCAATGGTGTTTTCCAAGGCTATGCGCTGATTGGTGCCATGATTTGCGCCGGCCTGCTGACCGGGATGATCATGCCATCGCGCGATATGCTGGTGCGCGCCGCGGCACCGCCCGGCCAGGCGGGCGCGGTGTTCGGCATTGTTTCCACCGGTTTCAATATTGGCGGTATGGTGGGACCGCCGCTTTTCGGCTGGCTGCTGGAATCCGGTGAGCCACGGCTGATCTTCATCACTACGGCAGGCTTCATGCTACTGACAGCGGTGATGGCGATCGGGCAGGAATGGCGGCTCGCGCGCCGCCGCCGTGCGGCGATGACGGCGGCGGAGTGATCAGGCTTTGAAGTAAGCCAGCAACGCGGAAAGTGTGGCGATGGATACCAGCGTGGAAAGCAGCACAGTCGCACCGGAAGCGCCTACGCCAGTGTCATAACGCCGCGCCAGCAGAAAGGCATTGGCGCCGGTCGGCAGGGCAGAGCTTACTACCGCCACCGCTGTTTCCAAGGGCGAAAGCCCCAAAGCCACGCAGGCGCCCCAGGCGAGCGCAGGCATGAGCGCGAGTTTCAGAAAGCTCGCAAAGCCAACCTCTGCCCGTGCGCCGGCCAAGGAAAATCCCGCGAGCGACCCGCCGAGGCAGAACAGCGCCAGCGGCGGCCCGGCACCGCCCAGCAATTCCAACACGCGCCGCATCGGCGCCGGCACGGGAATGCCAAGCCCATGCCAGATGAAGGCGATGAACACCGCCATTACAATCGGGTGGCGCAGCACACCCAGCAGCGTGGCGCGCAACACGCGCGATAGCGGCGCCTGGCTATGCAGCCCAATCTCCGCCACCACGGTTGCGACACTCAGCAACACCATCGAATGCAGCGCCAGAATCGCCAATAGGATCGTCAGCCCCGCCTGCCCGAAAGCCGCCGTGATCAAGGGAATGCCGAGCATGACAGTATTGCCGAAGCTGGCATTCAGCGCGAATAGCCCCGCCGCGCCAATGCCCTGCCGCAGCCTTGCGCGTCCCAACCACAGCGCAATGCCATAAATCAGCATGGAGGCAATGAAAAACGCGAAAGCCGCCGGCCCGCCGCCCTCATGCCCTGAAGTGCCGCCATTGAACAACAGGCATGGCGAAGCAATGGAGAAGGTGAAGAAATTCAGGCCCCGAAACCCGCCATCATCCACAAAGCGCCAGCGCGAAGCAGCATAGCCCAGCGCAATAATCGCAAAAACCGGCAGGACAATGCCAAGAACAATGCTCACGCGCCGAGCAAGCCTTTGATGAAGCCCGCCATGCCGGGCTGGCGCGTGCGGGCAGATCGCGCGGCATGCAAAACGGCGCGCGCCGCCGCCACGGTTGCTTCAAAATCCTGATTGATCAGCACATGGTCGAATTCATCCCAATGGGTGATTTCTTCCCGCGCAGCGGCCATGCGCTTGACGATTTCCACATCACTATCCTGGCCGCGCAGTTGCAGCCGATGTTCCAGCTCCGCCATGCTGGGCGGTAGCAGGAAAATGCTGACGACATCAGCCGCCATGCTGGTCTTCAACTGCCGATGGCCCTGCCATTCAATATCGAACAGCACATCACGCCCTTCAGCCAAGGCGGCTTCCACCGGCGCACGCGGGGTCCCATAGCCGCGGCCCAGAAACATCGCATGTTCCAGCAAGTCACCGCGCGCAATCATGGCCTGATATTCTTCCATGTCGCGGAAATGATAATGCACGCCATCCTGTTCACCCGGGCGCGGCGCGCGGGTGGTGACGCTGACGGAAAGCGCCAATTCCGCTTCACTATCCAACAAGGCACGAGACACACTGGTTTTGCCCGCCCCGGGCGGTGCCGCGATCACCAGGCAAAGGCCGCGACGCTTCATGATCGCTTACTCCACATTCGCCGCTTGTTCGCGCAGGCGTTCAATCGCGGCTTTCAGATCAAGCCCCAGCCGTGTGAGCGCCACGCTGGCCGATTTGCTGCACAGCGTATTGGCTTCGCGCACAAATTCCTGCGTCAGAAATTCGAGCCGCCGCCCCACCGCATCGCCAGAAGCCAATAAGGCACGCGCTTCCGCGATATGGGCGTTCAGCCTATCAATCTCCTCCCGCACATCGGATTTGGCGGCGAGTAGTGCCACTTCCGCCGCCAGGCGTTCTTCCGGCACGCGGCGTTCGCCTTCCAGCAGCGCGGCCAGGCTCTCCAAAAGCCGCGCCTTTTGCTGCGCGGGTTGATCCGCCGCTGCATCGCGCGCCAGTGCCACCAAGGTCGCGATTTCATCACCCAGCACGCTTAGAATTCCCTGAAGCCGCGCCCCTTCCGCCGCACGCGCCTTGGCAAGCCCCTTCAGCGCCGCATCAAAACCCTTGGCGACGGCGGTGCGGCGCGCTTCCTCGGCAGCCTCATCCAATTCCGTGCTTTCGGCGCGCAGTACGCCGGGGAGCATTAGCAGCGCCTCGGCGCGCGGCGGTGGCGCGCCAGGAATCCGCGCGGCCAAATCCAGCGCCAGGCGCAGGGCTTGGTCCAGCGCGGCGGGGTCCGGCGTCAGGCGGGGGCCTGCCTTCTCCTCTCGCTTGATGGTCAAGGTGGCCGAGATATTGCCGCGCTTGAAGACCTTCCCCGCCGCGTCGCGCAAGGCTGGTTCCAGCGCGTCAAAACCATTGGGCAGGCGCAGCCGCAAATCGAGCCCCCGCCCATTGACGCTGCGCACTTCCCACAGGAAGGAAGCGCCATCGGGCAGGGTGCCATCGGCACGGGCGAAACCGGTCATGGATGCAAGCTTGGCCATGCGCCGTTTTTGCCCCAGGAGGAATGATATGCAAGCGCTTTGGCGAAATGTGCTGATTACCGGTGCCTCATCCGGTCTGGGCCGCGCCTTGGCGGAAGCCTGCGCCGCGCCAGGCGTGGCGCTGCATCTGTCCGGCCGCGACGCCACCAAGCTTGAGGAAACCGCCACCGCCTGCCGCGCGCGCGGTGCCGAAGTGCTGCCCCGCGTCATTGATGTTTGCGATGCAACGGCCATGACGGGCTGGATCACAGGCGCGGGCAGGCTTGATCTGGTGATTGCCAATGCCGGCATTTCCGCCGGCACAGGCGGCACCACGGAACCTACCGCCCAAACGCGCCTGCTTTTTGAAACCAATGTCACCGGCGTTTTGAATACTGCCCTGCCGGCGCTGGAAGTGATGGCGGCACAACCCCCCGGCGCGGATGGGTTGCGCGGGCGCATTGCTGTGGTTTCTTCCGTCGCGGCCTTTGTCGCGGCGCCGGGCGCGCCGACCTATTGCGCCACCAAAGCCGCGGTGCAGCGCTGGGCGGAAGCTTTGGATGCCACAGAACGCGCGCGCGGCATTCGGATGCATGCGGTCTGCCCCGGCCATATCCGCACCCCCATGACTGCGCGCAACAAATTCCCCATGCCATTCTTGATGGATTCGGATGAAGCCGCGCGGCGCACGCTGGCGGGGATGGCACGCGGCAAGACCCGCATCGCCTATCCTTGGCCGACCTATATGCTGGCGCGTTTCGCGGGCGCCTTGCCGATTTCCTGGCGGGCCGCGATCTTCAGCCGCCTGCCCGCCAAGGATAGCAATACCTGAAATTACCCATTCGGCTTCAGCATCTGGCGCAGTACCGTGCCATCTGAAAGCCGATCAAAACCTTCATTGATTTCTTCCAGCTTCACCACGCCGCTTTTCAGCTTATTCACCGGCATCTTCCCCCGCCGATAAAGCGAGAGCAGGCGCGGAATATCGCGTTCCGCCACACAGGAGCCCATATAGGAACCGCGAATGCTCTTTTCCTCCGACACCAAAGACGCATGGAGGTAAGAAACCGAGGCATTCACATTCGGCAAGCCAGCGCTGATGGTGCTGCCGCCACGCGCGGTAATGGCGATGGCAAGCTGCATGGCGGGGATGGTGCCGGCGGTTTCAATCACGGTATCAACGCCGCCATCCGTCGCATCACGCACCGCCGCCGCGCAATCATCATTGCCGGCCAGGAAGACATCGGTCGCACCCCATTCCTTTGCCTGTTCCAGCTTTTTTGGGTTGGTATCAATGGCAATGATGCGATCAGCACCCGATGCAACGGCTGCAAAAAGCGCATTCATGCCAACACCGCCCAGGCCGACCACGGCGACATTCTCACCCGGTTGCAAGCGCGCGGTATTGATCACGGCGCCGGCGCCCGTCATCACCGCGCAGCCGAAAATCGCCGCGTCATCCAGCGGGATGTCCTTGTCAATCTTCACCGCAGAACGCCGCGCCACCACGGCGAACTGCGCAAATAGCGACAGGCCGCTATTATGGTTCACATAATTCCCATCCAAGCGCTTGATGCGCTTCGCACCACTGACCAACGACCCCGCCGCGCGCGCCGCATTGCCGCTGGGGCAGATATTGGGCCGGCCCCGGGCGCAATACCGGCACGTCCCGCAGGAAGAAGCGAAAACCGTGATCACGTGATCACCGGGCTTGAGGTCCGTCACACCCGCGCCGCATTCGCGCACGATCCCGGCACCTTCATGGCCAATCACGATTGGCAGCGGGCGCGGGCGTTGATTTTCAATGGTGGAAAGATCGGAATGGCAAAGCCCGGCGGCAGCGACTTCGATCAGGATTTCACCAGGGCCGGGCGGGTCAAGCTCCACCTCCTCCACCACCAAGGGGCGGGTTTTAGCATAGGGGCGCGGCAGGCCCTGTTCGAACAGAATGGCGGCTTTCATGCGCATCGGCGCTTCCTCCGGATGATCTTATTCGTCAGCTTGCACCCGCAGCGCGCCATTCGGCAATCAGGGCATCCGCGGCGCGGTCCATATCGTCGCTGCCATTATAGCCGTGGAAGGAAATGCGAATGCGCCCGCGCCCATTCCAAACCAGCACACCGCGCCTTGCCATGCCTTCCACAATCGCGGCCGCCTTGGGGTGTTCCGCACAAACACTCGCACCATGCCAGCGCGGATCGGGCGGCGTGGTGGAAGGAATGCCAGCATCGCGCAGCTTTGCCAGCAGCCCCACCGTCAGGCGCTGCACATGGGCTTCAATCGCCTCAGGCGCATGCGCTTCCAAATAGCGCAGTGCCGACTCCAAAACATAAAGCCCAAGATGCGATGGATTGCCGCGCGTGAAGCGCGCACCACCTGGCAGCAGCGCGGGTATCTCGGACCAATCCGGCCGTCCCATGGACGCGATGGAATGCCACCCCGCCGTACTTGGCACCCAGCCTGGCTGGCGCACGGGGTTCCAATAGGCCAGCGCGACGCCGGTACATCCCAACATCCATTTATAGCAGGCTGAGAAAGCAAAATCCGCAACCTCGGCATGGATCGGCATCCAGCCCGCGCCTTGCGTGAAATCCACTACCAGCAGCGCGCCCACCTTATCCGCTGCCGCGCGCAAGGCCAGCAGATCATGCCGCGCGGCATTCAGGAAGGAAACGGCACTCACGCCAATCATGCGCGTCGAGCCATCAATCGCAGCGGCGAAGCTTGCGGAATCGGCAGCCCTGGCAAAGCGCAGCGTTACCTTTGGTTGCCGTTGCAAGGTAAGCGGTGCGACGACCGAGGGATATTCATCCGGGTCCACCAGCACCGTATCGCCCGCGCGCCAATCAAGGCTTTCCACCACCATGGACACGCCCTCAGCCACCGAAGACACAAAGCCGATATCGGCAGGCGCCACATGAAACAATTGCGCGGCACGGGCGCGGGCCGCTTCCATCATGGCTTCCTGGCGGTGGCGCCCGGCGGGGCCATCTGATTTGTCTGACGCATAGGCGGCAAAGGCCGCGTCATGCTGGCGCAGAAACGGCGTCTCACCGGCGGCGCAGAGATGCGCAGTGCCGGGGGCGATGCGGAAATCAGCGGGGTCGAAAAGCGGGGAAGCGATCATGTTTTCTGCCCTTTGGCTTCATGATATTCAAATCCCGATCCGCGCAGGCGTCAAAACCAAGTCGTGCCGCGCGCGTGATGAAAGGTGGTCCGCCCTGCCTGCCCTTGTCATCCTTGCGGCCTATGCCCTGCTGGTCGCGCTACCGGTTGCGCTGGCCTGGTTTCTGATCGGCCCAGCGCGGCCATGGGTGGAAGAAGCCTCCAGCACCATCGCCATGATGGCGACCGCGGCGCTGCTGTTGGAATTTTTGCTCTCTGGACGTTTTCGCGTAATCAGCGCCGGCATTGGCATGGATCGCAGCCTGCGCTGGCATCAGATTTTTGCACAAGTGCTGACCATCGCCGCGCTGCTGCATCCGGTTTTCTACACAAGCCCCTTTGGCGCGGCCTTTCATCGCCCTGATGATCTTCAAGGCGCGTTCGCGCTGGGGCTGAATAGCGCTTCGCTGATCTCCGGCGCCTTGGCCTGGCTATTGCTGGGTTTGCTGACCATCACAGCGATCCGGCGCGATGATCTGCCCTATCGGTATGAGGTCTGGCGGGTCAGCCACGGGCTTGGCGCGGCGCTGCTGGCGGGGTTTGCGCTGCATCATGCCATCTTGGCCGGGCGCTATTCGGGCGCGCCGGCGCTGATGGCCTATTGGGCGCTGTTGCTGGCCTTGGCGCTGGGTAGCCTGGTGGCGGTTTATCTGCTGCGGCCCTGGCGCCTGACGCGCCGCCCTTGGCGCATTGCTGGGCTGGAACGCGTGGGGGATCGGCTGTGGTCGCTGACGCTGGAACCCGATGGCCATGCGGGGCTGACCTATCACGCCGGGCAATTCGCCTGGCTGCGGTTGAATTGCTCGGCCTTTTCGGTGCGGGAGCATCCATTCTCCATCGCCTCAGCCCCTGCGGATGGGAAGGTGTTGCGCTTTCTGATCAAGGAGGTTGGCGATTTCACCCGTCAGATCGGCACGCTGCCGATGGGCGCGCGCGCTTTTGTGGATGGGCCGCATGGCGCGCTTTGCCTGGAAGGCCGGCGGGAGCCCGGCATTTTCATGATGGCGGGTGGGGCGGGGCTGGCGCCGATGCTGTCTTTGCTGCGAGAGGCCGCAGCACGCGGTGAAACCCGCCCCATCACCTTGCTGTATGGCAATCGGCATGAGGGGCAGATCATGGCGGCGGCGGAATTGGCCGCGCTCGCCGGGCGCATGCGGCTTGATCTGCAGCATGTGCTGCAGGAACCCCCGACCAGCTGGACGGGCCTTGCCGGCATGATGACGCCCGAATTGATCCAGGGCGAAGCCGCGCAGGCCGCGCGGGAGGGCTGGGTTTTCCTGCTCTGCGGACCCGGCCCCATGATCCATGCCGCGCATCAAGGGTTGCGGGCCCTTGGCGTACCCCGGCGACGTATTCTGGAAGAGCGCTTTTCAGTGTTTTGAGTGCTGCCCCCGCCTTCATCATGCCAAGCTTTCGCGGCATAAGGCTTTGAAGTTCAATTCAGGGGAATCATCCGTGCCATTGAAGCCGCTCAAGAAAGCCGTGCTGCCCGTTGCCGGGCTTGGCACGCGTTTCCTGCCCGCCACCAAGACCATGGCGAAGGAAATGCTGCCCATCGTGGACAAGCCGCTTATTCAATACGCGGTGGAAGAAGCGCGCGCCGCGGGCATTGAACAAATCTGCCTGATCACCGGGCGCGGCAAGACCATGCTGGTGGATCATTTCGACATTGCCTATGAATTGGAAAAGACGCTGGCGGAACGCGGCAAGGAAAAGGAATTGGCGGCGCTGCGCGCGGATGCTGTGCTGCCCGGGAGTGTCTTTTCTGTCCGTCAGCAAGTGCCGATGGGGCTTGGCCACGCCATTTGGTGCGCGCGCGCTTTTATTGCCGATGATCCTTTTGCGATCCTGCTGCCCGATGATCTGATGCAATGCGAAGTGTCCTGCACGGCGCAGCTTGCCGATGCCTATCGCGAAACCGGCGGCAATGTGGTGGCGATTGAAGAAGTGCCGCGCGACCGCGTGAACCGCTACGGTGTTTTGGATGTGGCGGAAGATCGCGGGCGGCTGGTTTCCGTGAAGGGGCTGGTGGAAAAGCCGCCAATTGAAAAGGCACCATCCAACCTGACCGTCATTGGCCGCTATGTGCTGATGCCGGAAGTGATCGGCCATCTGGCGCGCATGGAAAAGGGCGCGGGCGGCGAAGTGCAATTGACCGATAGCATGGCGAAGTTGATCGGCACCCAGCCCTTCCATGGCCTGCGCTATGAAGGCCGCCGCTTTGATTGCGGCGACAAGGCGGGGTTTCTGGAAGCCCAGGTGGCTTTCGCGCTGGCCAGGCCCGATCTGGCGCTGGCCATGCGCGATATTTTGAAGCGGTATGCTTAGCGGTTATTTTGGCTGCATGGCGCGCACCAGCTCTGCCACATCCGGCGCATCATCCAGGCGCCAGATGGCGTCCAGCAGGGCCGCCGCACCTGCCTTGCCCAAAAGCGGTTCGGCATTGTCGCGGTATTTTGTTTCCAGCTCCTCATCCGAGAGCGGCGCGCCAGGGTCGCCCTTTGGTAGCAGGACGGTTTCAGTCAGCTTCGTCCCATCATCCAAGGTGATGGTCACACGCGCAGGGAATTTCGCGGGATAGAGCGTGTTCAATTCCGCATCGGGCACCACTTCCGTCCGCGCCAATACCTGGCGGATCAGCGCATCATTCACCCGCGCGGGCGCGAATTGGCGTTGCGTCAATTCGCCGTCCATCGCCGCGGCGGCGATGCAATAGGGCACGGAAACCCGCGCACCCATCACGGAAGTCACATCCTTATTGGAGAAATGCGATTTCACCGTGTTGTAAGTTTCATTGGTGATGGAAACGATACGTTTCGGGTCTGGCTTATGCTTGGCGACAATCGCCAGCGTCGCCTGAATGGGTGAATGGCTGGCCAGGATAGACGGGAAATATTTGAAGCCGTTTTGCAGGATTTCCCATTCGGTGCCCAAGCCGGCGGTCAAAGCCTCGGCTTTTGGTTCCAGCGAAAACGCCGCCAGATAGCCCTTCGGGTGTTCCAGAATGCCGGGCGGGCTGGTGGCGCCGAGTGCTGCCATCTGTGCGGACAGAATGCCATTCAGCGCCGCCTTGCCGGGGTGGATGGATTTAGTCATGTCGCCGGATTCGAAAAACGTATTCAGCCCCGCCGCCTGAGTGCCCGCGAGGCCAAGCGCACGCTGCACGCCATCCGCATCCAGCCCCATGGCATGGGCCGCGCCGGCAGTGGCGCCAAAAGTCCCGTTGGTCGCAGTGGAATGCCAGAAGCGATAATGCGTTGGCATCACCGCCATGCCGACGCGCACCGCAACTTCATACCCCGCGACAAGTGCGGCCAGCATCGCCCGCCCTGAAAGCTCGCGCGCTTCCGCCATGGCAAGCGCGGTTGGCACCATTATGGAGCCCACATGCAGCAAGGCGCGCTTATGCGTATCATCATTATCGGCTGCATTGATCAAAATGCCATTGGCAAGCGCGGCGAAGGCCGGCTGCACCGCAGCCCCCTTCGTGCCCATCACATGCGCGCCAGGCGCACCGGGATAAAGCGCCGCTATGTCTCGCGCGATACGGGATTTCTCCGCATCTTCCGTCCAGGCCGCCATGGCGCAGCCCAGCGCATCCAGCACCAGCCGCGCCGCCTGACGCCGCACCTCCACCGGTAGCGCATCCGGCGAGATTGAGGCAGTGAATTCCGCAAGGGCGCGCGTGGTCATGCTGGTGCTTCCTTCAGTAATGGTGAGGCATATATCAGGCTGTAGAATGTTGGCGCTGCTGTAAAGCCATGCGCGGTCAGCGCTGCCTGGATCATTTCTGCATTGGTGCCCTCCGCCACCATGATGGTCGCGAAGGATGCATCACCGCCGGGGCGCAGTTTTTCCTCGGGGCTCGGCACCGTCACGGTTGGATCGGCGCGCCATAGCCGCACGCGCGTCACACCCGGTTGTTCAAGCATTGCCGCGAATTGCACTTCAAGCCCCGCTGCTGGTGCTTCCTGTTGCGCCATCAGTGTGAGTATGCCGCCGGCGCCCGCCTGCCCTTCATCCAAGGCGACGCGACAAATGCTGCGCGACATGCTGCGGAAATGCGCCATGATGCGCGCGGTCCAATCCGTCGGCGCCGCGAGCCGCTTCAGATAAGGCTCAGAACACAGTACATTGGGCGTTGCGGTTTCATAAAAGGTGAGAAACTCAGCACGCGGGCCATTCAGGCGGCGATAGCGCCGCGCATGCTGAAAGCCGGGGATACCTATGCGGTCCGGCACATGATCCCGTTGATACCAGGCTTCGTAATCGTGCCGCTCACATTCCGGTGCAATATCATTCATCACGCAAAGCAAACCGCCGCCCTTGGCCATGCTGTTCCATCCATCATGTCTTGGCGCCGAGTATTGCGCCCCTTGCGCGTGAGGGAAAGCGTCACCCGCGCTGGACAGATAGGGCGCTCCCGGTCACCATGGCAGCGAAAATCTGCGCGCAGTCTGGGAGAGGAAAACCATGTGCGACAAGGCAAAGGAACGCGGGCTTGGCTGGCGTGGTTGGATGCCGCTGCCTCCCCGGCAGGAAACAACGCCGCTTGGCCCCTGGCTTGATCTGACGCATCCAATAGATGAAGCGATGCCGCGCGTGCCCACCTTTGGCCCGCCCAAGGTGAAGAAGCTGTTTTGCCTGCCGGCTGATCCGTTGACGGTGACGAGTTTTGAAATGGTGGTGCATACCGGCACGCATGTTGACGCACCCTGCCATTTCTTCAGCGACGGCCCCAGCATGGAACAAGTGCCGCTGGAACGTTGGAATGGCCCTGGCGTTGTTTGGCGCTTTGATCTGCCACCGAATAGCCTGATTGAACCGGAACATCTGGAAGCCGCGCGCCCACTACTCCGCCCCGGTGATATTCTGGCGCTGGATACGGGTTCTTCGCCGCATATCAATACGCCCGCTTATGATGAACATCCGTGCCTGAGCCTGGCGGCGGCGGATTGGATTGTGGCGCAGCAGGTGAAGCTGCTCGCCTGTGATTTCCCCACACCTGATCTGCCGGTGCATCGTCGCCCTGCCGAGGGCTTCACCTGGCCTGTCCATCAGCGCCTGTTGCGTGATGGTGTGCTTATTTGTGAGCATCTGCGCGGACCCCGCCCACTTGCCGGCAAGCGTGTGGAATTCATCTTTGGCGCGCTTTCCATCACCGGTTCGGATGGTGCGCCGGCACGCGTCATGGCGCGCGAAATTGCCGCATGAAGGCCGCGCTATCGGCCACGCAAAGCCTGGCGCGTTTCATTGTTGAATCACGCTTTGAAGCCCTGCCTGAGACGCTGCGCCATGCAGGGCGGCGTTCCATCCTGAACCATATCGGCTGCGCGCTGGGCGTTGCGCGAGACCCCGCGGTGCTGACCGCGCTTGACATCATGCGCGAAGCCTCAGGCACGCCAATCGCCAGCGTTTATGGGCAGCGCGAGAAACTTGGCGTGATGGAAGCCGCTTTCGTCAATGCCATCGCGTCCAACCTGCTCGATTATGATGACACGCATTTGCGCACCGTGATCCACCCCAGCGCACCGGTCGCCCCCGCCGTGTTCGCGCTAGCGGAAGAAATTGGCGCTTCTGGCGCGGAAGTGCTGCACGCTTTTCTGCTGGGCGGAGAGGTTGCCTGCCGCGTCGGCAATGCGGTTTCACCCGGCCATTACGCGCGGGGTTGGCATATCACGGCAAGCACTGGCGTTTTTGGCGCAGCGGCAGCGGCAGCGCGCCTACTGCGGTTATCGGCGGAACAAACCGCGGATGCGCTTGGCATTGCCGCCAGCCAATCGGGTAGCGTCGTCGAAAATCTGGCGACGGCGGCGAAGAATATCGGTGTTGGTAACGCGGCGCGGAATGGTATTCTGGCGGCGCGCTTTGCCGCGCGCGGCTATCGCGCCGCACCCCTTGCCATTGAAGGTCCGCTTGGTTGGGCGCGCGCCATGGGGGATGAACCCGTGCTGGCTGAAATCACTGAAGGGTTGGGCCAGCGCTGGGAAATCGCCTGCAACACCTATAAGCCCTATGCGGCGGGGATCGTGTTTCACGCGGTGATTGATGCCTGCCTGGCGCTGCGCGAAAAGCTCGGTGCGGCGGTGGCGCAGATCGCGCGTGTCACCGTCGCCGGCGATGCCTTGCTACTGGCGCGCGGTGATCGTGTGGTGCGTAATGAACGTGACACACGCGTCAGCATTCATCATTGCGCC
>JADCGG010000071.1 GCA_020249125.1 Roseomonas sp.
AAACCACGCGATGTCCGCATTCGAAATATCCGCGACGTGATCCATTTCGCCGATTGAATCAAAAAACGGTCGATCAACAACCACCGCCATCTTCTTGCCCCAGCGCCGCAGGGTGGGAACCTTGATCTGAAGTTGCGGCATCAATCGCTTCGGCCCGCTGCTGCGATAGTCGGGCCGGCGCCGCCCTTTGGGAAAGGGTAGGTAGTGCAAAAGAGGATCAAGCATGGATTCGAAATCCCCTCTCATGGCGTCGCCGCTGAAGTAAACCGCCTGGATTTCCAAGGCTGCCCAGTGAAGAGCTTCAGGGGAGGGGGATGATTTGACCAAAATCATGTCAAGCCGCCCGACATCATCGCCCTCTTCGCCATCGAGAAGGGGGCTACCTTCAAGAAAACCGACCTCTGCCGCGATCATTGGATTTTTGTCGCCGAGGATTGTCTCACCAACCCAGTGCAAGATTTCCAGCCCATCATGAAAACGATAGGGGCAGGTGACGCGCAGAGCCCCTGTCGGACCTTCAACCGGCTTGGCCGTGAGGGGCGTTGTTTCTGTCTCAAGATCAGGTGCATAAAGACGAAGGGAACAGACACCGCCTTCTTTCGAACAAATGGCGCCATCCTTGCGCGATTGAAATGGGCAGGGGCGGGGCGCCCTTTCCTTTTTGGGGCGCAGTAAATCCTGGGCGATGCCGCGGCGGTCTTCGGGCGTCATCTCGGCAATGTCACGCCCAAACCACTCGGCGATGCCAAACCTCGCGGTCGGTTGTCGTGTTTGCTTCGGCATCGGTCCCCGCGTTAGGATTCGTGAGCTTTTATTAAACATCGCTACGATGGAATTTGCATCGTCCGTTTTTGTATGCCGGCAAGAATTTGGATTGCCTTGAGCCAAGCGAGAGGGTTGTTCATGCCGAAGCCCCGCCAAACCCCACCCACCCAGCGCCTGCTGCGTGGCCGGCGCGCCTATGCGGCGGGGCAGGGGGCGGAAGCGCTGGCTGCCGAGGCCCTTGCCGCCGAAGGCTGGACGCTCCTTGGCCAAAGAATCCGCACCGGGGCCGGCGAAATTGACCTGATCGCCGAACGCCAAGGCCTGCTTGCTTTCATTGAAGTGAAGGCGCGGCCATCGCTGGCAGAGGCCGCTTTTGCGCTTGGCCCGCGCCAGCGCGCCCGTCTTATCGTCGCCGCTGAGGCCTGGCTTGCCGAACACCCCGGCCATGGCGCGGCGGGGATGCGCTTTGATGTCATGCTGGTCGCGGCTGATGGCACTATCCGGCGCATCGCCGATGCCTTCCGGGTCGAAGAATCCTAACCCGGCTTCTCCCCCATCATCAGATAGTTCACCGCCGTATCGCGCGTGATGCGCCAGGCGCCGGACAACCCCATCTCCATCCCAGCCACATCCGCAACCATGAGCCCGGCACCTCGCAACCCCGCGCCAAGCTCAGCCGGCGTCACAAACATCCGCCAATCATGCGTGCCAATTGGCAGCAGCCGAAGCACATATTCCGCGCCAAGCTTCGCCATCAGGAAGGAACGCGGCGTGCGGTTCAACGTGGAAAGAAACACCTTCCCCCCAGGCCGCACGGCACGGGCCAAGGCGGCCAGGAAGGCAGCGCGTTCCGCCACATGTTCAATCACTTCCAGCGATATCACGGCATCGTAACCGCTGGGGTCGGCCAAATCCTCGGGCCCGCCTTGGCGGTAGTCTATGGCAAGGCCGCCCGCCTCGGCATGGGCGCGGGCCACCGCCAGCGCTTCCGGCGCCGCATCCATGCCGGTGACCTCTGCCCCCAACCGCGCCAAGGCTTCCGAGGCCAAACCCGCCCCGCAGCCCACATCCAAAACCCTAAGCCCGGCAAGGGGTTGCAGGCCATGCGCACGGGCCAGCCTTTCGGCGATCCAGCCAATCCGCACCGGGTTCATCCGGTGCAGCGGCTTCATCGGGCCATTGGGGTCCCACCAGCGCGCGGCCAGAGCGTCGAATTTGGCGATTTCCGCCCCAAGCGCCGTTGCTTCCGCCAAGATGATGCCCTTTCTCACGCTGATCCGCCGAGATGGGTTGCGCGCAACCCAGCCCCCCGGTATCTGTCCCGCCCCGCGCGCCGGCGCAACCGTCGGCCATTCCTTTTCCGCCCCGCCCAGGGAAAATAGCCTTCTATGGCCCGTATCGTCATGAAATTCGGCGGCACCTCTGTCGCTGATCTGGATCGTATCCGCAATGTCGCCGCCCGCGTGAAGCGAGAGGTGGATGCCGGCCATCAGGTCGCCGTCGTGGTTTCCGCCATGTCGGGTGTCACCAATCAATTGGTGAAATGGTGCCAGGACCTCTCGGCGCTGCATGACGCACGCGAATATGACACGGTGGTCGCGACCGGTGAGCAAGTCACCACCGGCCTGACCGCCATTGCCTTGCAGGCCATCGGCGTTGATGCGCGTTCCTGGCAGGGCTGGCAGGTGCCCATCATCACGGACCAGGCGCATGGCAAGGCGCGCGTTGAAAGCATTGATGGCGCCGCATTGATTGAACGCATGGAACAAGGCCAGGTGCCGGTGATTGCGGGCTTTCAGGGCATTGACCCGAAGCGCAACCGCATCACCACGCTTGGCCGGGGCGGGTCTGATCTTTCGGCTGTCGCCATCGCCGCTGCGGTGAAGGCGGATCGTTGCGATATCTATACCGATGTGGATGGCATCTATACGACCGACCCGCGCATCGTGCCGCGCGCGCGCAAGCTTGAGCGTATTTCCTATGAGGAAATGCTGGAACTCGCTTCTGTCGGCGCCAAGGTCTTGCAGACGCGGTCGGTTGAATTGGCAATGAAGCAGCGTGTGCGCGTGCAGGTTCTGTCCAGCTTTGAAGACAAGCCCGGCTCGCTCGTGGTTGATGAGGATGAAATCGTGGAACAGCCCGTCGTTTCCGGCATCGCCTATTCGCGCGATGACGCCAAGATTACGCTTCGCCGCGTGCCGGACAGGCCCGGTGTCGCCGCCGCCGTTTTCGGTGCGCTCGCGAAGGCCAATGTGAATGTGGATATGATCGTGCAGAATATCGGCGCTGATGGCAGCACGGATATGACGTTTACCATCGGCAAGGTTGATCTGGCGCGCACGCAGGATGTGCTGGCGAAGGCCCAGACCGATCTTGGCTATGAAGCGCTGCTCGCTGACCCTGATGTGACGAAGATCAGCGTGGTCGGCATTGGGATGCGCAGCCACGCTGGGGTGGCGACCACCATGTTCAAGGCGCTGTCGGAAAAGGG
>JADCGG010000072.1 GCA_020249125.1 Roseomonas sp.
ATCCTCGCGATCCGCGACCAGGTGGCCCCCGCGACGCTCAATCTTGAAAAGCCGTCACGCGAAAGCGCGATTGACCGCGTGGCGAAGGAACCCCAGCCGCGCAAGATTGATATCGCGCTGTCCAATTCCTTCGGCTTTGGCGGCACGAATGCCAGCATCATCTTCCGTGGCGCGCCCTGAAACTAAATGAGTGAGACCAAGCCCGCCCCGCGCAAACGCCGCGGGCGGGTGGCGCTTATCCTGCTTGGCCTCATTCTGGTCTTGCTGATCGGGCTTGGCGCGGCGGCCCAATGGGCACGCGGTATCTACGAAGCCCCCGGACCGCTGGCCGCCGACAGGCCCTTGGTCATTCCGCGCGGCGGGACTGAGGCTATTGCCGGTGCCTTGCGAGAGGCCGGCATTATCGCCGATGCGCGGCATTTCCTGATTGCAAGCCAGATCACCAAGGGTGCGGGGCCGCTGCGTGCGGCAGAATTCGCCTTTCCTGCGGGTGCGTCACTCAAGCAGGTGCTGGAAATTTTGCGCGAAGCGCGGCCCGTGCAGCGCCGCGTGACCATCCCGGAAGGCTTATCTGCCCTGCAAATCCAGGCGCTTTTGGACAAGACCGAAGGGCTGATGGGCGAAGCGGAGACGATTGCCGAAGGCAGTATCCTGCCCGAGACCTACGCCTTTGAATGGGGCGATAGCCGCGCTGGGCTGATCAGGCGCGCCCAGGCCGCGATGAATGCCGCACTCGCCGAAGCCTGGCGCGACCGCGCGCCCAACCTGCCGCTCCGCAGCGCGCGGGAAGTGCTGATCCTGGCTTCCATCATTGAGCGCGAAACCGGCAAGGCGGATGAACGCGCTTTGGTCGCCTCGGTCTTCATCAACCGCCTCAGGCGCAATATGCCGCTGCAATCGGACCCGACGGTAGTGTACGCGGCCTTGGGCGGGGCGGCTTTGGACCGGCCCATTTCGCGCGCCGATCTGGACCGTGACAGCCCCTTCAATACCTATCGCAATCGCGGCCTGCCGCCGGGGCCGATTGCGAATCCCGGGCGCGATTCGCTCCGTGCCGCGACGCGGCCGGCGACCAGCAATTTTCTCTATTTTGTCGCGGATGGTTCGGGCGGGCATGCCTTTGCGGAGACGCTTGAGGCACATAACCGCAATGTGGCGCGCTGGCGGGAGATTGAGCGGCAGCGGGGGGCAAGATGAAAAACAAAACTGCCGCACGGCAAATTACGGACTCATCCGCCAGGAGATAACTCCACCGTGATTGGGCAAGGGTGGCATCGGCACCGAAAACGGCCTCAAGTGTCTCGGCCGCTCAATCAACCGCGACGAGCGGGACGCGGGGCGGGCAAACGGTCAAGCTCTCCCTTCAGGCGTTCCATCATGGTAGCAACTTCGAGGGTCAGTTTCTTCACAGCTTCGACTTCCGCAGTGCGCCTTAACTCGATGCTACGCTCTGTTGAGCCTGCATTCATCCAGATGCCGGTCTGTTCGGCCTGCGCCATGGCAGTGCCGTAAGGGTAGCCATTTCGAACATCAACGAACATCGCGGCAGCTGTCGCCTTTCCTTCGAGTGAACGGGAAGGAATAAGAAAGGCCCCGATGACAGTCACATCAATCAAGGACAGCGGCGTTGCCTGATCGCGCTTGGAACTTCCGACTTCGTAGATCAATACAGCGTCCAGATGTTGGCGCGCAGCGCCTATCCGAACCATGTCTACCGGCCCGCGTATGACATCACGTCCGACAGCGCCGGTGGTGAGCTGGGCAACAAGCGGGCTGACCGCCACGAATTCGCCATAACCGGCTCCACGCTCTCGGATGAGCGCCACCCAAGCATCGGCTTCAGCCCCCGGCACACTGGTCAAGGCCCCGTTCTGTATTCTTGCCAATCCGATGCGAGCAGGGAAGCGCAACAGCGGCTCGGCCCGCGCTGCATCATAAACGGCGCGATCCACACTACCGGTTCCGCTACCGCTGGTGGGTCGCGCTTCAAAACGAGCGGCCCATTCGGGTCGCGCAGCGATGAAGTCTCCGCCCGAAGTGACCTGCGTCTCGGCGTACGTGCAAGCGCCGACGAGGAGAGTCAGCGACAAAATGACGATTAGCCGAAACAACCGGAATGATGCCATCGCTTATCTCCCAATGAGGTAACGCACAAAGCAACGGCGCCAAGACGTACCTTACCTCAAAATTAACGACATCAAGGAGGGTAGCGACAAGAAGTTTTGCTCGGCAAGGTCGAGGATAACGGATAAAAAAACCGCCCAGGAAAGACCGAGCGGCTTAGAAAACTAACTGACTGAAAACAAAAAAGTAAGTAGAGGTGAAACCTCCTCAGGCGGCCTTGGCGGCCTGGGCGCGTTCCAGCCGACGCTTCAGAACCTTCGCCTCGTCAGTCAGGCGACGATCCGGCGTGCCGAGCAGGAAGGCATCAAGCCCGCCATTATGTTCCACGGTGCGGATGCCATTGGTGGAAAGGCGCAGCTTCACCGGCGCGGCCAAGATTTCCGACCAGAAGGAGCTTTCCTGCAGATTCGGCAGGAAGCGACGGCGGGTCTTGTTATTGGCGTGGCTGACATTGTTACCTGCCAGAACACCCTTGCCAGTAATGACGCAGCGGCGAGACATAGCGGAAATCCAAACATAAAGGCGCGCAAGACAGCCTGCGCGCGGGTTCAAAACGAAGCGCGCTTGTGGCGGGAAGCGGCGGCGGCGTCAAGTCCCCGAGCATTTTCAAGCCAAGCGATTTAACTTGGCCACTCGGAAAATGCGATCAAACACAACGCATTGAGGGGGTTAGCCGCGGATTCACGCGGCGAGGCAC
The DNA here is from genome assembly GCA_020249125.1 of Roseomonas sp. GTDB lineage: Bacteria > Pseudomonadota > Alphaproteobacteria > Acetobacterales > Acetobacteraceae > Neoroseomonas. The sequence goes on from JADCGG010000072.1 coordinate 2,822, forward strand.
CTCAAGCCGGCGGGGGGGCGCGAAATTCGCCGCTTTCAACCGAAGCCAGCGCCTGGCGCAGCACCCCGGCCACGGCGCGGTCATCCAAGGTGCGAGTCAGCACCCCAAGCGCGCCCCCCAGCAGGGCCGAGGCGATGGAAATCGGCTGGATTTGCTGTTCCATCATATATTCGATCGCCTTGTCCACGACCGAACCGGCATGGCTCAAATCTTCCGGCGCGATGCCGTCCGGGTCCATCTGCATGGGCTACTCCTGAGTGTAACAGCCAGATAGGGAGGCTCAGGGGCCAGGGGAAGGGGGTGCTGCATTTGGCCGCTGCCGGGGCATCTCCAAATCCGCGGCAGCCTGGGCGCGGGCGGCGGCTTCAGCGGCGGCCATGGCTTCGGATTGGCGGCGCCACATATCGGCGTAAAGCCCGCCAGCCGCGATCAGCGCGCCATGCGTGCCGCGTTCAGCAATCGCACCTTCTTGCAGCACAATGATCTCATCCGCTTCCACCACGGTGGAAAGCCGATGCGCGATCACGAGCGTGGTGCGGTTGCGCGCCACATCGCGCAGCGCCGCCTGGATTCCCTGCTCGGTGCGGGTATCAAGCGCGCTGGTCGCCTCATCCAAAATCAGCAGGCGCGGGTCCTTCAGGATGGTGCGGGCGATGGCGACTCGCTGCTTTTCCCCGCCGGAAAGCTTGAGACCGCGTTCACCCACGCGAGTCGCATAACCATCTGGCAAGCGCGTCACGAAATCATGCACCTGCGCAAGGCGGGCGGCGTTTTCAATTTCCGCATCAGTGGCGCCTGGCCGACCATAGGCGATGTTGTAGCGGATCGTGTCATTGAACAGCACGGTATCCTGCGGCACCACGCCAATGGCGGCGCGCAGGCTATGCTGCGTCAGGCCGCGCACATCCTGCCCATCCACCAAGACGCGCCCGCCCGTCACATCATAAAAACGGAACAGCAGGCGAGAGATGGTGGATTTCCCCGCCCCGGTCGGCCCCACAATTGCCAGCATGCGCCCAGGCGGCACGGTGAAGGAAATGCCTTTCAGAATCTCACGATCCGGCCGATAGCCAAAGCGCACATCCTCAAAGCGGATTTCCCCAGGCCCGAGCGCCAGCGGCGTTGCATCAAGCGCATCGCGCACCTCAGCCGGCACATCCAGCAGCGCGAACATCTGCTCCATATCCGTGAGCCCCTGCTTGATTTCGCGATAGGCAAAGCCAAGGATATTCAGCGGCTGATAAAGCTGGATCAGATAGGTATTCACCATCACCAGATCGCCAATGCTCATGCTGCCATCGGCAATGCCGCGGCCCGCCAACAGCATGGTGATGGTAAGCCCTACCGCCATGATGGTGGCCTGGCCGGCATTCAGCATATTGAGCGTGGTTTCGCTTTTGACATAGGCGCTTTCGTAGCGCGTCATGCTTTCATCATAGCGCCGCGATTCATGCGCTTCATTGCCAAAATACTTCACCGTCTCATAATTCAGCAGGCTATCCACCGCCTTGGTATTCGCTTCCTCATCCGTTTGGTTCATCTGCCGGCGAAAACGCAGGCGCCAATTGGTGAAAATCAGCGTGAAAGCGACATAGCCGATGATGGTGGCAAGCATGGTCAGCGCGAAAGACGCCGCGAACATCCACCAAAGAATGACCGAGACGAACAGAATCTCGACAATGGTCGGAATGATGTTGAACAGGAGGAAATTGAGCGATGTCGCGATGCCGCGCACGCCCCGTTCAATCACGCGCGAAAGCCCGCCTGTCGCGCGGTCCATGTGAAAGCGCATGGAAAGCGCGTGCAAATGGCGAAACACGTCCAAGGCAACGCGCCGCCCGGCACGCGCCTGCACCTTGGAAAACACCGCATTGCGCAACTCCCCAAGCGCCGAGGACATCACGCGCAGCAACCCATAGCCCACCAGCAGGGCAACTGGCACGGCAACCACCGCCCCAGCGCCCGATTGCGGCGCCAGCGCATCCACGGCGCGCGCATAGGCGATGGGCACCAGCACATTCGCCGCTTTTGCCGCGGCAAGCAGCAGCAGCGCCGCCACCACGCGAAGCCGCAGCATGGGTTCGCCCTTCGGCCAAAGATGCGGCGCGATGCGGCCAAGGGCAGAGAAGGGAATGGCGGCGCTGGGGCGGTTGGGGGCAGAGGGCGGGGTCATATCGCCTCAGTCATGGGCCAAGGCAGCCTTACCGGGCAAGCCCCCGTCACCTCGCACTTTCTGCAACCATGATGCTACAAAAGCGCATGGATCGCTTCGCCCGCCATATTGCCGCCTGCAACAATATCCCCTCCCCCGCCGGCTACCTCGCCTTTCACATGGCGGGCGTGCAGGTGGGCTTCGTGACACCCGAATTGGCGCGCGCACTGACCTTCCGCCCGCGCGATTTCCATTTTGACCAGCATGGCGTCGCCATGGCGGGCCGCGTGAAGAGCAGTGGGGCGCGCAGCGATGCGCTGGCCGCCACGCTGCCCAGCCTGGCGGAGGGTGGGTTTCTACGCATCCGACGCGAGGCCTTTGACGTGCGCCAGACCAGTGACGGCGCGGTTTTGGCCAGGCTGGATCGCGGCGCCCTGCCCGCCTTCGGCGTCATGTCCCAGGGCGTGCATATGAATGGCCTGGTGCGGCGCGCGGATGGGCTGCATGTCTGGGTTGGCATCCGGTCTCGTCACAAGGCCGTGGCGCCGGGGCAGCTTGATAATCTGGTTGCGGGCGGCATCCCGGCAGGGCTGACGCCAGCCGAGACCCTGGTGAAGGAAGCGGGGGAAGAAGCATCCCTGCCGCCGGAATTGGCGGTGCAGGCGCGGCCTGTCGGCCGGGTTTCCTATGTGCTGCGGAATAATGAGGGGCTCCGGCGCGATGTGCTGCATTGCTATGATTTGGATATCCCCGAGGGCGTCATCCCGCGCCCCAATGATGATGAGGTAGAGCGCTTTGAACTTTGGCCGGCGCGCCGCCTGCTGGAAGCCGTGGCGGATTCGGATGACATCAAATTCAACGTCAACCTGACGTTGATTGATCTTTTCCTGCGCGAGGGGTTGCTCGCAGACCCAGATGGGTCGCTACGCGCTGGGTTGGACCAAGGACCCGCCTGACTCCGCATCTGGACAAGTGGCGTTTCCTTCTTACACATGGCACCGAGACGGGTTGAGGAAAGCAAAGACGATGGTGGACCTGACACGGGTCTGGGATGTGCTGGTCGCGGGCGGTGGCAATGCCGCGCTTTCCGCCGCCATTACCGCGCGCCGAGCCGGGGCCAGCGTATTGCTGCTGGAACACGCGCCGCACAGCATGCGGGGCGGCAATAGCCGCCACACGCGCAATCTGCGCGCACTGCATCCAGCGCCCACCGATGTGCTGACCGAATCCTATCTGGAAGAGGAATACTGGGACGATCTGCTGCGCGTGACCGGCGGCAAGACCGATGAGCATCTGGCGCGCATGTGCATCCGTGCATCGCAACACGCGCCGGATTTCCTGAAATCCTGCGGCGTTGTGTTCCAGCCATCGCTTTCCGGCACGCTATCCCTTTCGCGCACCAATGCCTTCTTCCTTGGTGGCGGCAAGGCTTTGGTCAATGCGCTATATCGCACCGCCGAACAGCTTGGCATCGGCATCCTGTACGATACCGAGGTGCAGCATATTGAAGTGAAGGATGGCTTCGCGACGGAAGCCATCATTTCGCATCATGGCTTTCCGGAACGCGTGCGCTTCAAGGCGCTGATCGCCTCGGCGGGGGGCTTTCAGGCCAATCGGGATTGGTTGCGCAAATACTGGGGGGATGCCGCGGATAATTTCCAGATTCGCGGCACGCCCTACGCACAGGGCCGCTTGCTGCGCGATTTACTGGATCAGGGCGTGCAGGAAGTGGGCGACCCCACGCAATTCCACGCCGTTGCCAATGATGCGCGCGCGCCGATGGAAGATGGCGGGCTTGCGATGCGCTTGGATTGCGTGCCCTTTGCCGTGGTGGTGAACCGCAATGTTGAGCGTTTTTATGATGAGGGTGAGGATGTCTGGCCCAAGCGTTATGCCATTTGGGGCCGGCTGATCGCGCAGCAGCCTGGCCAGGTGGCCTTTGCCGTCACCGACAGCAAGGCCTTGCATAATTACCTGCCGAGCGTCTTCCCACCCTATAAGGCCACTAGCATCGCCGAACTTGCTGGCCTGGCAGGCATTGATGCAAGCAAGCTGGAAAAGCTGGTGGCCGATTACAACGCCGCGGTGCGCCCCGGAACCTTCCAGCCGATGAAGCCTGATGATTGCCGCACGGAAGGGCTGAACCCGCCCAAAAGCCATTGGGCGCGGCTGATTGATACGCCGCCCTATTACTGCCACCCGCTCAAGCCCGGCATCACCTTCACCTTCCTTGGCGTGAAGGTCAGTGACCGCGCGCGCATCATCATGGCCGATGGCAAGCCTTCGGCGAATATGTTCGCCTCGGGCGAGATCATGGCTGGCAATATCCTTGGCCAGGGCTATCTGGCGGGCTTCGGCATGACGATCGGCACGGTGTTTGGCCGGCTGGCGGGTGAAGAGGCAGCACGCAATGTGCGGAATTGAAGAAAGCGGAGCGCGCTGAGATGTTACCGGAAAACGAAACCCTGGCTGAAGCGCGCCGGCACATGGCGGTGTGCAATTCCTGCCGCTATTGCGAAAGCTATTGCGCGGTCTTCCCGGCCATGACAATGCGCCGCGAATTTTCCGCCGGCGATCTGACGCATCTGGCCAATCTGTGTCACGGCTGCAAAGGCTGCTACCACGCCTGCCAATATGCGCCGCCGCATGAATTCGGCATCAACCTTCCCGTCACCTTCGCGGAAATCCGCGCGCAATCCTATGCGCATTACGCCTGGCCGCGCGCGATGGGCACGCTGTTTGAACGCAATGGCACGGTGGTGACACTGGCGGCGGCGCTTGGCGTCACGCTGGTGCTGTTGCTGACCATGGCGCTGGTGGACCCTTCCATCCTTTACACCGCGCAACGCGGCGAAGGCGCCTTTTTCCGCGTGATCCCGATGTGGCTGATGGTGAGCCTCGCGGGTGGCACTTTCGGTTATGCCATCATCGCCATGCTGATCGGCGGCATACGCTATTGGCGCGAAGTGGGCGGTGGCGCGCCGGCACCGGGGCCCATTGTGGATACGGCGGTGGATATCCTGACGCTGCGCAACCTTGGCGGCGGCGGGCATGGCTGCAATGATGTGGATGATAGTTTCTCAAGCCAAAAACGCTGGATGCATCAGGCCATGTTCTTTGGCTTCATGATGTGCTTCGCGGCGACCACGGCGGGGGCGTTCTATCATCACATCCTAGGGCTTCGGTCCCCGCATCCCTTCTTTTCCCTGCCGGTACAGCTTGGCACCTGGGGTGGGGTGTTGCTCTGCCTTGGCACGGCGGGGCTGATCCGGCTGAAGATCATCACAGACCCGGTGCCGGTGGCAAAGCGCCTGGTGGGCGGTGAATATGCCATGCTGTCGCTGCTGTTTCTGGTGAGTGCAACAGGGCTTTTGCTGCTGGTGCTGCGCCATACCGGCGCGATGGGGGTGATGCTCGCCTTGCATCTGGGGCTTGTGCTGGCGCTGTTTGTGGCGCTGCCTTACAGCAAGATGGTGCATGGCCTCTATCGCGGGCTCGCGCTGTGGCGCCATGCGCGGGAAAAACGCGGCGCGGTAGCCGTGGCCGCAGAATAAGGGCTTGTCGCGCGCCGCGCGCGCGCCATTTCAGGGGCGATGAATGCCATAGCCCCTGCCCTGCCCGATATCGCCCTTGCAGAAATGCCCGCCTGGCTGATCGGTGAATTGCGTTCCGACCATGCCGGAGAAACCGGGGCGGTGATGATCTATCGCGGTATCCTTGCCTTCTGCAAAGACCCCGCCATTCGCGACTTCGCCGAACGGCATGGCGCGACGGAACAGGGGCATCTTGATTTGCTGAATGCGCTGCTGCCGCCTGAAGCGCATAGCAAGCTTTTGCCCATCTGGCGCATCGCCGGCTGGCTGACCGGCGCCATTCCCGCGTTATTCGGCCCGCGCGCGGTTTATGCCACGATTGATGCGGTGGAAAGCTTCGTGGATCACCATTACCAGCAGCAATTGGATCGGCTTGAAGCGGAAGGGCTTTTCCCGCCGCTGCAAGCCCTTCTACGCCATTGCCAGCAGGAAGAAATCCACCACCGCGATGAAGCGCGCGAAGCCGGCGAAGGCCGCGCCTATGGCCCCTTGCTTGGCGCGTGGGCCTGGGTGGTGGGTGCGGGATCCAAGGCAGCGGTGGTAGCGGCCAAGCGCATCTAGAAAGGCGCTATCGCCGCAGTAATTGCCTCTCCCGCCACCACACCAGCAGGCCGCCGGCCAGGATCACGGCGGTGCCAATCCAGGTCCAGAAATCGGGGAAGGTGTGAAACACGATCCACCCCACCAATGCCGCGACCACAATCTGCACGGTGCTGAAGGGCGCCAGAAGCGATGCCGGTGCGCGGCGAAAGGCTGAAATCAGCAACAACTGGCCAAGCAGATTGCATAGGCCCGCGGCAGCGAAGATGGGCATATCCGCCGCATCCGGCATGCGCCAGACCAGCGGCACAAAGACCGCCGCCAGCAAAAGCTGAATAGCCGAAGTCCAGATCAGCGTTGTCATGGCGCCATCGCGCGGCATCATGCGCGTGATCACCAGCGCAAAGGCCCAAAGCACGGCTTCCGAAAGCGGCCATAGCGCCGCCAGCCCAAAAACCCCTGTGCCTGGCCGCAGCACAATCAGCATGCCGAGAAAGCCGATCACCACCGCCAGCCAGCGCTGCCAATCCACTTTTTCCTTGAGCAGCCAAACGGAAAACAGCACCACCACAAAGGGCGAGATATAGGTCAGCGCGATGCAATCCGCGAGGTCAAGCAGGCTCAACCCCTGCACGAAAAGCAGCGTACAGACAAAGATGCAGGCGCCGCGCAGCGTCTGCATCCCGGGATGGGCGCTTTTCACCACGGCCTGGCCACGCCAGGCGATGATCAGCAGCAGCGGCAGCACCTGAAACACGGCGCGACCAAAGGCGACTTCAAGCGTATGGTATTTTTCCGTCAACAGCTTGGAAGCCGCATCTACGCCGGTGAAAACCGAAAACCCAGCGAGCAATAGCCCCACCGCCAAGGCGCTATTCTGTGCAGGGTGCGTCATGTAACAGTGAAAAATTCGTGCGGCGCGGCGCCATCGGCGGCGAGCATCACCGCTGCAAGCCGCGTCACCTGCGACGCACCAATCACGGGCGCGCCATAGCGCTGGCATTTCGCCAGTACCGCTGCGGCGTCCAAAGCCCGCCCCGCATCACCGGCGATGGCACCGACAGAAGCCTGATGACTTTCACCATCAGCAAGCGTCACAACCAGACGCGCGCCGCGCTGTTCCGCCTTGGTGAGCGCCGTGTTTTCGGAAAGTTCGACCAAACCTTCCAAGCGGCGCAGCGCAGGATCGGCCAGCGCGGCAGCGGTATAGGCAGAAGGGCCAAGATCACCCTGCATCAACGCTGCTGCCACCGCCCAAGACAGGCTGAATTGCGCCTGAATGGCACGCGATGGCGCGCGATTGGCGGCATAGCGCAAGGCCTCGGCATAGGTTTCAAGGCGAAGTGCCGAGACATCATCCAAGCGATCAGCGATGATCGCACGCAATTCCAGCGCAGCGGCGGCGGCATAATGCGCGTGCCGCACACCCGCGAAGGGTTTGATATAGGCCTCGGCGATCAGCCATTCGCCTGCTGGGGCACGCAACGCCGGTGTTTCATGCCCCAGCGCAATGCGCCGTGCCTCGGCCAAACCATCTGCCGGCGCATCCATCCCAGCGCGCGCCGCCGCCGCGGCCATGGCGCCAAGCAGCACCGCATGTGCCGGGTAGCTGTTTCGTCCATCCATGCCGGCGGCAATCGGCGCATAAAGTGCGAAAGGGATTTGGCAGGCAACCAAGCGTATCGCGCGCGCCACTTCTGCCGCATCACCGCCCCCCAAGCGCACCGCAGCAGCAGCAGCGCCCATGGCATGCCAAGACCCATCAACATGCATCCCGGGGCGAATGCGCCAAATCTCGCCCGCACGTGCGGCAATTTCATAGCCAAGCGCAAAAGCATCATGCGCCGCGCGCAGAGAAACCCGCCCCGCCGCCAAGGCCGCGATGCAAAGGGGTGCGACAGCCAGTGCGGGCCGGCCATGGGCGCGCGCCAGCCCCTCATTCGCTTCATCCCAACACATGGCAGAGGCCAGCACCGCCGCGGCGCCAGCCTCCGAAAGCCCCGCCGCGCAGCCAGGCAAACGGACAGCGCCCGGCATGGTCAGCGCCAAAGCCTCGGCAAAGCGGCACGGCGTTGCATGGCCCAACCCCGCAATCATGCAGCCGAGACTATCCAGCAGCAGCAAGCGCGCCTTATCCGCGACCGCACCCGCAGGCCCATCCCAGGCGAAGGCGATCACATCGTCAAAATCGCCGGTATCCTTCATGCGCCGCTTTGGTCCAGCGGCACAAAGCGCATCCGCCCCAAAGCCTGTAGCCCCACCATCAAGGAAGCGACATGCCCCGCTTGCAAAAAAGCGCCGCTTGCGATCAGCGCAGGGATTTCGGCGAGCGGCAGCAATTCCATCGCGATTTCCTCACCATCATCCAGGTCTTGCGCGCCATTGGCATAAGCGCCTTCCGCCAGCACGATATGGATGCGGTTGGTATGCGTCGCGGAATTGGGGCTGAGGCTGGCAATCAAGCGAAACTCCCGCGCGGCGAAACCAGTTTCTTCCCGCAATTCCCGCAAGCCCGCTTCAAGCGGCCCGGCATCCGCCGCATCCATCACACCGCCCGGCAATTCCAGATGCACGCAACCGGCGCCATGGCGATACTGGTGGTTCACCACCAGCCGATCATCATCGGTCACCGCCACCACATGCACCCAATCGGCATATTCCAGCACATAATAGGGATCAAGCACCGCGCCTTCCGGCGTGATGCAGCTATCCGCGCGCAGCCTGATCCAGCGGTCCGCATGGATCAGGCGAGAACCGGCCACGCGCCAGGCACCTGGCCGGCGCATGATTATTCCGCCGCGATTTGCTGGGCGTAGCTTTCAAGCGGCGCGCAGGTGCAGACCAGATTACGGTCGCCATAGACATTATCCACCCGCTTGACCGGCGGCCAGTATTTGCGCGCCTTCACGAAAGGCAGCGGGAAGGCGGCTTCTTCGCGGCTGTAAGGATGCGCCCAATCTGCCGCCATGACTTCGGCGGCGGTATGCGGCGCGTTCTTGAGCGGGTTATCGGCCTTGTCCATGCGGCCTTGCTCCACCGCGCGAATTTCGGCGCGGATGGCGATCATGGCATCAATGAAGCGATCAAGCTCGGCCTTCGGTTCGCTTTCCGTGGGTTCCACCATCAGCGTGCCGGCCACCGGCCAGGACATGGTGGGCGCATGAAAGCCGTAATCCTGCAATCGCTTGGCGATATCTTCCACCAGCACGCCGCCGCCCTGCTGGAAGCCGCGGCAATCCAGAATGCATTCATGCGCGACCATGCCATTCGCACCCTTGTAGAGCACTGGAAAATGCCCATCCAAGCGCTTGGCCATGTAATTGGCGGAAAGAATCGCAACCTCGGTTGCGCGGCGCAGCGCTTCCGGCCCCATCATGCGGATATAGGCGTAGGAAATCGGCAGTATGGAAGCTGAACCGAAAGGCGCCGCACTCACCGGGCCAAAACCTGTGGCAGGACCGGCTTCCGCCAGCATGGGGTGATTAGGCAGATGCGGCGCCAGATGCGCGGCAACGCCGATTGGCCCCACACCAGGCCCTCCGCCGCCATGCGGAATGCAGAAGGTCTTGTGCAGGTTCAAATGGCAGACATCGGCGCCGATGGTGCCGGGGCTGGTAAGACCAACCTGCGCATTCATATTGGCGCCATCCATGTAAACCTGCCCGCCCTTGGCATGCACAAGCGCGCAGATTTCCTTGATCTCGGCTTCAAACACGCCATGGGTGCTGGGATAGGTGATCATGAGCGCGGCAAGCTTCGGCCCATGTTGTTCAAGCTTTGCCTTGAGATCGGCAATATCCACATTGCCATCACGATCGCAGCCAACAACCACCACCTGCATCCCCGCCATCACGGCAGAAGCCGGGTTGGTGCCATGCGCGGAAGATGGGATCAGACAAATCGTCCGGCCCGTATCACCGCGTGAAAGATGCCAGGCGCGAATGGCAAGCAAGCCGGCATATTCGCCCTGGCTGCCGGCATTGGGTTGCAGCGACACAGCCGCAAAACCGGTGATGCGCACAAGCCA
>JADCGG010000073.1 GCA_020249125.1 Roseomonas sp.
AGGCTGCGATTGGCGTCCATCGTGAAGGCCATGGCGAATTCCGCCGGCGTGCCGCCCTGCGCCTGCGCCAGCAGCACCGTATTCTCAAACCGCACGGTGAGTTGTCCGGTGCAGCGTGCAATGCCGGGGTCCACACCCTCCACCTTCCGGTCAGCGCGGATCGTGCGCACCGTCTCCATGCCATTCGAAAAGCTGATCCGCGCGCCGGTTACCTGCGCCAACGCCGCACCAGCGCGTGTGATGGAACCCTGCGCCTTGTTGAAGGAGGTAAAGGCCGCGCCGCTTGGCGTCCCGCCGGAACTCGCCGCACCGCGGAGCGACCCCTGGCCCAGCAGCCCAATCGTCGCGGTTGCAGGTCCGGTGGGCGTGAAATCCATCTCCAGCGTATCAGCGCGCACACCCGTGCACACATCGAAATTCGGCACATCGGGATAGCCGATTTCGATACTGTTGGAAGGCAGCGCCGCCAGGCCCGAGCCAAAGCTATGGATGAAATTCGGGCTGGTGCCGCTCGTAGTCGGCGGGCCGAACAACAACCGCAGCCAATGCCCGAAATTGATCAAATCAATCGGCACCACCGCCTGGCCGGCGACCGTCACCGTATCCAATAGCGGCGCGCCGGTATCGCGATTGCCGCCAATGCCAATCACATCCGCATCCAGCAGCGGCTGCTCCGCGCCCAGATTGCAGGACAGAAAAGGCATGCGCCGCCAATTGCCGCCCGGCGCGACGCCATAGCTGGCCTCGGGAATCATCAACAGGCGCGCATTCGCGCCAATGGCACGGGGCATGGGGTTTCTCCTGGTGGGCGATCAGGCCAGCGGTGAGCCGGTGGCGGTAAAGAACAGGGCAACAGCCAGGCTTGCGGCACGCGCGCTGGCCGCACCTTCGAATTCGACATCCTCGATATCCGCGCTGCCAGGCTGCGCCCATTCCACCGCGCCGCCCAGCATGGGATCGGCGGTGATCGCGGCCGCGATATGAACCAGCAGCGCATCCAGCAGCGTATTGTCTGCTGCCAGCACCTCAATCTCCGCGCGGTGCTCAATGGTAAAGGCCAGTGGCGAGAGGATCGCCGTTTCCGAGACACTCTCCCCATCGCGCAGTACTACCAGCCCGCCCGCGGGCAGGCGCTGCGGCACGGTTTCATTGCGGCGGATGACGGGTGCCGGGTTGCGCGCGGCCAGGCTGGCGTTCAGGCGCGCGAACAGGGCGGTCAGGGCGGCTTCGCGCAGGCTCATCGCGGCCTCCCTGCCTCTGCGGCCCAGGCCGCCACAAAACGCCCCGGCAGGCGGCGCAGGCCACGCTCCGCCGCGCCCTTTACGTCCAGGCGTTTTTTCAGCTTCACCTGGGGCAGCAGCAGGAACATCGGCACCATGCCGCGCGCGAGCAGCCCGCGCGCCCAGGCTTCGCGGCCCCGGCGATGGGCAGTGCCGATTTCGGTGACGCCGCCGGCAATCAAGCGCAGGCGCCGCCGCCGCCCGGCCTGTTCCCCAGAACGGAGTGGCAGGCACCAGACAAAGCCGCGCCCGGATTTGAAGGGCCGCAGAAACGCCTGGCCCGAGGCCACCATCTGCGCCGGCGTCACGCGCATGCCTTTCTCGCCTCGCCCGCGCCTGCCACGCGCGGCGTTAAAGCCTGTCGGGATGGCGAGGAACTTCCGCCCACCCTTGGCGCGGATCAGCGCGCCGCGCTCAAAAGCATCAATCACCTTGGGGACTTTGGTGAATACCAGCCCGGCAGGACGTAGTGACTGGCCCGTGCGGGGAAACACCATGGACCGCCACGCATTGGCGATGCCCCGTGCATTGCCGATAAAGGCGGTGGTGACTTGCTGGCGGAGTTCGGCTTTGACCTCGGCGGTCTCGGTACGGATCGCGGTCATGGCGGCGCGTTCACCCGCGCGTAGTTCCTCGGCGAGCATTTTTCGGAGATCACCGACCAGCTGTGCGCCAAGCCTCATGCCGCGTGCCTATCGTTGGCAAAAGACGCGCCAGGCGGTGCCGGTGGCGTCGCGTTCGGCATGGCGGACAGAGAGAACTTTGCCGCCGATGGAGAAGGTGTCGCCCGATGCGACATCAGGCAGAGCGGCGATGGCGAGGGAGAGAATATCGCTGGCTGAGATCATCTCCGTGCCAAAGGCATCCGCCAGCCGATCGGGCGAGGAACGCAGTACGCGCAGGCTGACCGGCGCGCCTGTGCCGCCCTGGCGAAACTGCGCATCCACGCCGAGATGCGGATCGGCGATCAGGCTGGCCATAGCGGTATCAAAGGCGCTCATCGTTTCAGCACTTCCACAATGCGCGGCAGCGTCTTTTCGGCGGAGCGGCCAATGACGTAACCGCCGAGGCCGATCTCAACGATGTTCCAAAGCTTGAGCGCCTCGGCCTCCGAAATCCCCGGCGCTGACCAGCCGAGCCAACGGAGCACAATCAGAATGCCAAAGGTGATCATCATCATTGGCCGCCAGCACGCGGCGAGCCAATGTTCGGATTGCGCTTCGGCCTTGATGATATCGCCGGCGGCCTTTTCCAATTCACCCGCACGCGCGAGCAGCGCGGCATTCAATTCCGCCTCGGCCTTTTGCCGAGCCTCCGCATCCGGGAATAGCCGTTTCAGCGCATCACCCAGGATCGGCACGAGCGCGGGGAGAAGTGCCGCGATCATGGATACTTCGCCCGATCCAATTCGAAATGCGGCCCATCCGGGAAGCTCGCCCAGTCACCACCCCAGATGATCGGCACGCCGCATTCCCGCGCGGCTGCTTTCACGGCGCTGGCAAGTTGGGCGTAAAGCGGCCAATCCCAGCGGATCTCGCCATTCTCCGGCACACCATCCCCATCATCCAGCCAATAGCCAAGATCCACGGCATGGCCCGTCAGGTGCCGACTGTTCATGGTGCGCGATGCACCGATGGCGACAAGCTTCGCCTGGCGCTCGCGAGACCTCAGCCCCTCCAGCACAATGAAGGGCGCTGCCTTGCGCGCTGCGATCACCACGCGCACGAGATGCGGGTGCACGCCTTGCAGCCGTTCATGATCGCGCGGCAGCAGGATTTCAATGGCCGTGCCCATGATCACGACCCCGCCGGCGGGACGCGGTTGAGCCAGACGCGCACTGTAGCATCGGCGGCAAGCGCGGCTTGCGTCGCAATGCCCACCTGGAAATTACCCGTGGCGGTCGTGGTGATGCGCCGATTGGTATTATCCCAAAAGACGCGCGTCCCGGCACCGATGGCGAGCGCCGGTTCCTTGGTCAGGTCAAATACGCCCTGGGTCGCGGCCTCGATCATGGCGTTCTGCACGCCATCCACGGCGGCAACGCCGAACAAAGCACCGACCAGGACGCCCTGGCCAGAGCTGACGCCGGTGGCATAGGGCACGGCAATCGCCAGGCTATTGCCCGGCTGGATGAAGTTACGCATGGATAGAACCTCCTGAAACGCAACAGGCGCCCCGAAGGACGCCCGTTGCGAAGTTGCGATGATGAAAAAGGGTGAGAGCGATCAGGTTCCTGGATTGAACCAAGCCCCGCGCCAATCGATTGCGCCGACGCCGAAGTCGAAAATCACACTGACCTCAACCCCATCTACGCCGGAGACCGGCCCGGTGGTGACTTGCGGCCCCTCGGCACCATTCAGGTAACCATAGACATAAACCGGCGCCGTCGGCGGATCGGCAAAGAGATACCAGCGGTTATTCATGATCAGCGGCTCGACCAGTGGCTGGATAAAGCCGGCATAGATATTGG
>JADCGG010000074.1 GCA_020249125.1 Roseomonas sp.
ATGCCCGGCATGGCAGAGCAAACCCGCGCGCCGCGCCGCCGCCACACCGGCTTGCAGCCGCGCCAATTGTGTGGGCCGATCCGCCACCGGCCCTTCGGCATAAGTGCCCGTGTGCAATTCAATCGCCATCGCGCCAATCGCCGCGGCGGCTTCAATCTGCGCTGCATCGGCTTCAATGAAAATCGAAACGCGCACATCCGCGGCCCGCAGCCGCGCCACGGCTTCGCGCAAGAATGGCCCGGCGCGCAGCACATCAAGCCCGCCTTCGGTGGTCAGCTCCGCGCGTTTTTCCGGCACAATGCAGCAATAGGGCGGGCGAATGCGTTCGGCGAAGGCAACCATTTCCTCGGTTGCCGCCATTTCGAAGTTCAAGGGTGCCGCAATCTCGGCACGGATGCGTTCCACATCGCGGTCCTTGATGTGACGGCGATCTTCACGCAGATGCACGGTAATGCCATCAGCGCCCGCTTCAATCGCGCTGCGCGAAGCCTCCACGGGGCAAGGATGCACACCACCGCGCGCATTGCGCAGCGTCGCCACATGATCAACATTCACCGAAAGATCGAGATGCTTCACGCCAAACCTCTCTTTGCAGCCAATTCACCAGCCAGCCTGATGGCCGCGATCAGCGAAGCAGGATCAGCCAGCCCCTTGCCGGCAATATCCAACGCCGTGCCGTGATCCGGGCTGGTGCGGATGATGGAAAGCCCGAGCGTCACATTAACGCCGCCCGCCATGTCAATCGTCTTGATCGGGATCAGCGCCTGGTCATGGTAATGGCAAATCGCCACATCATAATGGGGCCGCGCGAGTGCGGTGAACATGGTATCGGGCGGCATGGGGCCGCGCGCATCAATGCCTTCCGCGCGTAGTGTCGCGATGGCGGGGGCGATGATGTCAATTTCCTCTCGCCCCATGGTGCCGGCTTCCCCGGCATGAGGATTCAAGCCCGCAATCGCAAGCCGCGGCGCGGCAATGCCGAAATCGCGCTTCAGCGCGGCATCCACAATGCGCGATGTGGCGATGATCATCTCAGGCGTCAGCCGTGCAATCGCCTTCGCCAGCGCTTCATGCACCGTCACCGGCACCACGCGGAGTTCAGGGCAGGCCAGCATCATCACCGGCGGCACGCCCATCCCCGCCAATTCGCCCAAGAATTCCGTATGGCCGGGATGCGGAAAACCTGCGGCCGTCAGGCTGGCCTTCTGGATCGGGTTGGTCACCACGCCGGCAGCGCGGCCTGATGTGGCGAAGGCGACAGCTTCCTCAATGGCGGCAATCACCGCAGCCGCATGGGCGGGGCTGGGCTTGCCGGGCACGACCGGCACCGCCAAAGGCCGATGCAGGATGGGCAGCGCCTCAGCAAACACTGCGCCCGCTTCTTCCGGCGCGCTGATCCGCGCCACCGGCACGCCGAAATCTCGCCCGGCATCGTCAATCAGCGCAAAGCATGGCCCGCTGGCCCGCAAGGCGCGCCAGGCGCCGGCAGCGATTTCCGCGCCGATCCCGGCGGGCTCTCCCATGGTCAGGATCAGCGGCTTCATGGGGCGGTTCTAACCCTATGCAAGGCGCGTGGCGAGGCTCTCCGCAGGGGTCACCACCACGCGGTTCACGCCAATCACCTGGCCCAGATTGCCGGCGATCAGCGCGGCCATGCCTGGTTCCAGATCGAAGCAGGTGATGGTGATGTCCATATCCTCTCCGCTCCGGCGCGATTGGAACAGATCGGGGGTCACATCACGCTTGGCGAAGGGCTGAAGAAGGCGCGGCAGCAGGCCGGGGCTGGGTTCGGCGCGCAAGTCAAAGCGCGTGAGCAAAGGGGCAGAAAGCATTGGTAGGGTCCGGTTCAGGGTGGCGGGGCAATCACGCGAAGGCGGCCAACCGGTAAAGCACGCCGACCCGAAGCCAGGCGCCTTAGGCGGCCGCGGCGGTAATTCGGAAAGCGTATGCCCTGAAGAACATGCAGGCTTCTTAAACCATAACCTCTGGCCATTGCAAAAAAATACGGCGCGGTTGGGGGGATCCGCGCCGCAAGGCTCACGTCTAAGGAGGAGAAACTTCGCGACTGGGCGGGAAATTTGCCCGCCCACGTGATCTTTGTGGCGCAAAATGCGGAAGGCGTTATTGATCTGCCGCAAATACCCCGGAGCATGTCCAAGCCAAGTGGAAATACTTGGCAACCTGGGGGCTGGGACCAATTAAAGGGCCGGCTGCCATGGGGTCGCCGGGCTACCACAGGCAAATCAGGAGAGAGATTTCATGGCGCGTGTTGCACTTGTTACCGGCGGCCAAAGAGGCATTGGTGCCGCGATCAGCGAAGGCTTGCAGGCGGCGGGCCGGACCGTGGTTGCTTCCTATGCCGGCAATGATGCGGCGGCGAAGGCGTTTACCGATCGTACCGGCATTCCCTGCTATAAATTCGATGTCGCGGATTACGCGCAATGCGCGGAAGCCATTGCGAAGATCGAAGCCGAAGTGGGGCCGATTGAAATCTTGGTGAACAATGCCGGCATCACGCGCGATGCCACCATGCGCAAGCTGAACCGCGACATGTGGGATGCGGTGATGGATACGAATCTCGGTTCCTGCTACAATCTTTGCAAGCTGGTCTGGGAAGGCATGAATGCGCGCAAGTTTGGCCGCATTGTGAATATCGGTTCGGTGAATGGTCAGGCCGGGCAATATGGCCAGGTGAATTACGCTGCCGCGAAATCCGGCATTCATGGCTTCACCAAGGCGCTGGCGCAGGAAGGGGCCAAGCTTGGCATTACCGTGAATGCGGTGGCGCCCGGTTATGTGGATACCGAAATGGTGCGCGCCGTGCCGCCCGATGTGTTGGAAAAGATCATTGCGCGCATTCCGCGTGGCCGGCTTGGCAAGGCCGAGGATATCGCGCGCGGCGTGGTGTTCCTGACCGCCGATGATGCGGATTTCATCACCGGGTCCACGCTGTCCATCAATGGCGGGCAGCATATGTATTGAGGCCGCGGGGGTAACCCCCTGGCATAAGCGCGGCGCCATGGCATGCTGCCCTTCCGATGAAGGGGAAATGCCATGGGCTACGCCATACTTGCTTTCGATGGTGCCGATAAAAGCCGCCGCGCTGCGGCGATGGACCGCCACCGGGCGGTGATCAGCCGCTGGGCTGAAGACGGGCGCATGCCCTTCGGCACGCCGCTTTTCACCGCTGAATGGGTGCCTTCAGGGTCGCTGATGATCCTGGATGTGCCGGATATGGCCGACGTCGAAGCCTATCTGGCGGAAGAACCTTTCTCGGTGGAGGGTGTTTGGGGCGATGTCCGCATCCTGCCCTTCCGCATCGCGCCCCTGCCCTATCAGCGCCTGCCCAAACCGGGTGATCCGGTGGCGACCACGCGCACCCATACCGTTGCCATCGCCTTTGACGGCATGGATGCGGAAGCCCCCGCGCGCCGGCAAGCGGCGCGGGGGGCGCATATCGCGCGCATGCAGCCCATGGCCGCCGATGGCACACTCGCCATAGGTGGCGCCATCCTGGATGAGGCCGAAAGCCGCATGATCGGTTCCATCACCGTCACGCGCCACGCCAGCGATGAAGCCGCGCGCGCCTGGATGGGCGAAGACCCCTATGTGACGGGCGGCGTTTGGCAGAACATCACCTTGCATGCCACGCGCCTTGCCGCCCTGCCCTATCGGCCCTTGCCGGGTAGCGCCTGATGGCGCTGATTGAATATGCCGATGCCGTGCCCGAGGTGCGCGCGGTTTTCGATGACATCAAGGCCACGCGCGGTGTGGCTGATGTCAATAATTTCTGGAAGGCGCTGGCGGTGCATCCGCCCACGCTGCGGCGCACCTGGGAAAGCCTGAAGCAGGTGATGGCGCCAGGTGCGCTTGATCCGCTGACCAAGGAAATGCTGTATCTGGCGGCCTCAGCGGCGGCGGGCTGCGCTTATTGCACCGCGTCCCATACGGCGGCTGCCAAAGCCAAGGGGATGACGGACGCCATGCATGGCGAATTGCTTGCCGTGCTCGGCATGGCGGCGGAAACCAACCGCCTGGCCGAAGCTTTGCGCGTGCCGATAGATCAGGGCCTCTAACCAATAAAAAACCCCGAGGGTCGCCCCCCGGGGTTTCTGATCAGGCCGTCAGGCGCTGATCAATCGCTGTTGCGCTGGCCCATGAAGGAAAGCAGCAGCTGGAACAGGTTGACGAAGTTCAGATAGAGGCCAAGCGCATCCATCACACTCCGCTTGCCGGCCTCATCCGTGCCTTCCGCATAGGCGAATTGCACGTAATCGGCCTTGATGCGCTGCGTGTCATAAGCCGTGAGGCCAACAAACACGACCACACCGATCACACTGATCGCAAAGGCGAGCGCCGGGGAGGCCAGGAAGATATTGACCAGACCCGCGATCAGAATGCCGATCAGGCCCATGATCATGAAGCTGCCAAAGCGCGTCAGATCCGCCTTTGTGGTGTAGCCATACAGACTCACCGCCGCGAACATGGATGCGGTGATGAAGAAGGTGCTGGCGATGGACTGGCCCGTGTAGCGCAGGAAGATGTTCGAAAGGCTGGCGCCCATACAGGCGGCGAAAACCCAGAACAGCGCCTGCGTCGCGGGACGCGAGAGCTTATTGATGCCAAAGGACAGCACCAGGATGAAGGCAAGCGGCGAGAGCATCGCGGCCCAGCCCAGGATGGTCGGCGAGACAATGCGCGCGCCATTGGCAGCGCGGGTCACGGACCAGAACATCTGCTGCAGCTCGGGCGAGGACGCGATCACATAGGCGACAATGCCGGTGACCAGGAGGCCGGAAGCCATCCAGTTATAGACGCGGAGCATATATGCCCGCAGCCCGGCATCAATCGCGGCCGCATCGGCTGCGACGGGGCGACCCCAGCCGGTGGAAAAACGCGTGTCGGGACCAAAGGCCATGACGAACAAAACTCCTGTTGATGGGGAGGATTCCCCTTAGGGAGATAATATGGATATTTCGTAATGCAGATCAATAGGGGGGATCAGGGCGCCCGCGTTACGGGGGGCGCCCTTACCCGATCAACGCTCCGCCGGTTCCACCCGGATGGCGGCGGCTTCGGCAAAGGCAACATCCACCCGATCACCGGGCTTCAAAGTCTTCAGGAATTCACGCAATTCGGGGGCACGCACCGCAACGGTGCGTTCCTCACGCGAAGGGCCGACGAAGCTCACGGTATTATTGGCGGTATCCACGGCGGTAATCCGCACGCGGGCGCGAGTCGCGGCGGCCACGCCGGCGCCGGGCCGCGCACCAGGCTCAGCCCGCGCAGCACCCACCACGGTTTCGGGTTCAAGCCGGGTGCCAGGCGGCGCCATGCGGACGGCGACCGCTTCTTCAAAATGCACCCTTACCCGGTCGCCACGCCTGATCTGGGCGAAGTTCCGCACTTCAGGGCCAAGCTGGAGGGTCTCAGGCTTGTCATCCGGGCCACGGACAACAATGGTCCGGGTACGGGTATCCACGCGGTCCACCGCGCCCACGATTTCGCGCGTGGAGGAGGCAACGACCGGCGGAGTCGGATCGGTCGCGCAGCCGGCAAGTGCGAAAAGCGGCATGGCAAGCATGGCGCCCTGGCGCAGGCGCGCAGAGAGGTGAGCGAACATGATGTGGATTTCCTTCCTCATTTGCCGTCATTCAAAGGCGGCGGATTAAGGCACGCTTAGGGCAGCGCGGCAACCGGCGCCCTCAGGCCGCGCCTTCCTGCCAATAGCCCTGATGCGGCGCCGCGCCTTCTTCTTCCAGACAAGGGCCGATCACCACCACCTTTTCCGCCGCGCTGTCCAAAACCGCTCGGCAAGAAAGCGAAAGCCCCGCCGTATGCGGCTGCGCATTGCGCAAATGCAGAATGGCGCCGGCGGAAAGCCCATAAACCGCACGACCAATGCCGGTATAGAATATCGCCGCCGAACACATGGCGCAGGGCTCGCCCGAGGAATAGATCGTGGCCCGGCGCAGCACATCACGCGGCAGCCCG
>JADCGG010000075.1 GCA_020249125.1 Roseomonas sp.
CTGGATGCGGCTGAAAACCTGATCATCGCCCGCGGCGTCACCGCCATGACGCTTGAAGCTGTCGCGCGCGAAGCCGGGGTGTCCAAGGGCGGTTTGCTGTATCACTTCGCCTCCAAGGAGGCGCTGTTGGAAGCGCTGCTGGGTCGGCTTTCCGCCTTTATCGCCCAGGAATTCGCAGCCTGCGTCGCCACCCAGCCGGAAGGGCCGGGGCGGGTGGCCCGGTCCATGCTGGAATGGGGCTTTGGCGAGGGCGAGCTGGCCTGCAATGAACGCCATCAACGCGCCGGCGCCGTCTTTCTGGCGGCCTTTCATCATGACCCCGCACTTTTGGCGCCGATCCGCGCCGTGATTGCGGAAATGCGCGCGGCTGTCGCCGCTGATGGCCTGCCGCCCGGGCATGGCGCCGCCATCATGGCCGCCGGCGATGGATTGTTCATGGCGCGGTTGTTCAGCCTTTACACGCCAAGCGCCGAAGAATTGGCGCAAATGCGCGCCGCGCTTTCTGCCCTATTGGAGGTGCGGCCATGACACGGCGCGGCAAGATCATCGCCGTGCTTTTGCTGCTTGGGGTTGGCGGCGCGGCATTTTGGCACATGCGGCCCAGCACGCCGGCCCCCGCAAGCCCCACGCCTGCCGCTGCCTCTGGCCCGATTGGCGTGGGCGCGCTTGGGCGCGTGGAGCCCGCTTCGCGCATCCGTCGGCTCAATCAGCCGGGCGGCATGGCGGTGACGCGGCTTGATCGGCTTTTGGTGACTGAAGGCGCTGAGGTGACGCAAGGCCAATTGCTCGCGGAATTTGCCGATGCCGGCATGAAGGATGCTGCCGCCACCCAGGCCGAAGCCGCCTTGGTCGAGGCCGAGGCGCAGCTTGCCCGGCTGCGCGCCGCCGGCAGGCCTTCCGAGATCGAGGCGCAGCGTGCGCGCATTGAAGCCATTACCGCGCAGCAAGAAATTGCGCTGCGCGATGCCGAGCGGGCGGAACGCCTGGTACCGACCGGGGCGGGCGCCGTGGCGGCCGCGGATCGCAGCCGCGCCATTGCCATCAGGCTCGCCGCCGAAAAGCGCGAAGCCATGGCGGCCTTGGATACGCTGTTGTCATCCCGGCCCGAGGATATTGCCCTTGCCGAAGCGCGTGTGGCGGGCGCGCGGGCGGCCGCCGACAAGGCGCGGGCGGATGCCGAATTGGCCCGCGTGCGCGCGCCGATTGCGGGCACCGTCTTGCGGGTATTTGTGCGCCCCGGTGATCAGGTGGGTGCTGATGGCGTCTTGGAAATCGCCGATCTTTCCAAGCTTGAAATCGTGGCTGATGTCTATGAAACCGATCTGCCCCGTGTGCGGCTTGGCGCGCCGGCTGAGATCGTGGTGCCGGGTGAAGCGCAACGCTTTGCCGCGCGTGTGAGCGATATAGGCTGGACGGTACGGCGCCAAACCCAGGCGAGCAATGACCCTGTGGCGGCGGTGGATGCGCGTACCGTGGAAGTGCGCCTGAGTTTGGATGAGGCCGGGGCGGCGGCCTTGCGTCGGCGATCCAATATGCAGGTTCAGGTAGCGATCCGGCCGTGAATGCGCTGACCGAAAATCTGCCCGCGCCGCCGGTGGCTTCCGCGCCCGCGCCGATCAGCAAGGGGCGTGTTTCGCTGCTTGAATGGTTCTTCCTGCCCGCGCGGCTGGCGACGCGCCAGCTTTTCTTTGAACGCGCGCGGTTGTTTTCCGCCATTGCGGGGGTGATGTTCGCCGCCGTGCTGGTCTTCATGCAGCTTGGCTTTCGCGCCGCCTTGTTTGACAGCGCGACCCGGCTTTACGCCGCCATGGAAGCAGAATTATTCCTGATGAATCCGCTGACCATGGCAAGCTTCCGACCAGAGACCATGCCTCGCATCCGTGCCCATCAGGCGCTCGCCCTGCCGGAAGTGGCGCAGGCCGTGCCGGTCTATTTGACGCAAGCTGCCTGGCGCAGCCCGGAAACTGGCGCCAAGCGCGCCATTCAATTGATTGGCTTTGATGTTGAAGCGGGTGCGATGCGTTTTCCGGGGCTCGACAAGATTTCGGATGCGCTGCGGCAAGTGGATGCGGTGGGTTTTGACGTGCGTTCCCGCCCGGAATTTGGTGATGTCGCCAAGAAACTCGCCGAAGGTGGACCGTTTGAGGTGCAGATCGGCAATCGCATGATGCGCCTTGTGGGCCTTGTGGAAATTGGCCCTTCCTTCGGCGCGGATGGCAATCTGGTGATGAGTGAGGTGAATTTCCGCCGCGTGGTGCCTGGGCGAGTTTCCGCGAATGTGGATCTGATCGCCATTCGCCTGGTGCCCGGTGCCGATATTCAGGCCGCCAAGGAACGGCTCGAGGCGCTATTGCCCGGCGATGTAAGGGTGCTGACCCAGCCGGAATTGGTGGCGCATGAACGCCATTACTGGGAAACCGCGACCGCGATCGGCTTCATTTTCGGCTTTGGCAGCATCATGGGGCTGATTGTCGGCATGGTGATTGTCTATCAAATCCTGTTCAGCGATATCGCCAATCATTTGCGCGAATATGCCACGCTGAAGGCGATTGGCTATTCCAATTTCTATCTGGCGCGGGTTGTCATGGCATCTGCCCTGATCCTGGCGGTGCTTGGCTTTTTGCCGGGGTTTTTCGTTTCCATCTGGATGTATGACTTTGTTGGCACCGCCACCTTCCTGCCATTGGGCATGACGCTTGATCGGGCTGTCACCGTGTTCCTGATGATCTTTGGCATGTGTGCGGTGGCGGGATTGCTTGCCATGCGGAAGCTCCGTGATGCGAATCCAGCCGATATGTTTTCCTGATGCAGGCAGAACCCATTCGAATTGAGGCGCTGAATTACGCCTATGGTGAAGGTGAATTGCGCCGCCCGGTGCTGCGTAACGTTGCCTTGCAGGTTGGCGTGGGAGAAGTGCTGCTGCTGACCGGCCCATCCGGTTCCGGCAAGACCACGCTGCTGACGCTGATCGGCGCTTTGCGCGCGCTACAGGAAGGATCCTGCACCGTGCTGGGGCAGGAATTATTCGGCGCAACCGAAAGGGCACGCGTATCACTTCGCCAGCGCATCGGCTTCATTTTCCAGAACCACAATCTACTTGGTGCCCTGACCGCGCGGCAGAATGTGGCCATGGCGCTTGAAGTGGCGCCACGCTTTTCCGAAACCGAGCGCCTGCGCCGCGCTGGTGCGATGCTGGCAGCCGTGGGTTTGGCCGAACATGTGGATCGCCTGCCCGGCAAGCTTTCCGGCGGGCAGCGACAGCGTGTGGCGATCGCCCGCGCCCTGGTGGGAGAGCCCGGCCTTGTGCTGGCCGATGAACCAACTGCGGCGCTGGACAAGGTTACCGGCGCCGAAGTGGCGCGTCTGCTGCGTGATTTGGCGAAATCCCGTGGCGTGCCGATTTTGATGGTGACGCATGACCCGCGTATTCTGGATATCGCGGATCGTGTCGTGGCGATGGAAGATGGGCGTATTGTGGAACAGGTATTGACATAAGTTCATAAATGCAAAGTTGCGTTGACATCGCTTTATCGCATCGGTGACATGGCCCTCTTCAACAGGGAAAAAGAGGCCCCCATGCGTAAATTCGGCTTGAAAGCCGCCCTTGCTGCGTTTTTCGCAACCTTCGCCGCCCCCGCCTTCGCGCAACCTTCCGCGAGCCCCACGCTGGACGCGATCAAGGCGCGCGGCACACTGGTTTGCGGCATTCATAACGGCGTGGCGGGCTTTGCGCTGCCCGATAGCCGGGGCGTCTGGCAGGGCTTGGATGTGGATCTCTGCCGCGGTCTGGCGGTCGCGATTTTCAATGATGCGTCAAAAGTGCGCTTTGTGCCGCTGTCATCTTCAACGCGCTTTACCGCGCTGGGTGCGGGGGAAGTGGATGTGCTGTTCCGCACCTCCACCCAGACCATGCTGCGCGACACGACGCTCGGCCTGCGCCATGCGGTGACCTATTTCTATGATGGTCACGGCTTCATCGTGAAGGCGGATGCCGGCATCAACAAGGTCGCCGAAATGCGCGGTGCGACGATTTGCCTGATCCAAGGCACGACGAATGAACAGGTGACGGCGGATTACTTCCGCAGCATCAATACGCCCTTCCAGGCGGTGGTGTTTGAACGCACGGACCAGGCCGTGGCCGCGTTGCAAGCCGGACGTTGCGACAGTTTCGGCACGGATGCGTCCCAGCTTGCCGGCGTGCGGTCTTCCATGCCGCGCCCTGCCGATTGGACCATCCTGCCGGAGCGTTTTTCCAAGGAACCTTACGGCGCTTATCTCCGCCGTGGTGATGATCAATGGTTCGATATTGTGCGCTGGTACACCTATGCCGTGATCGAAGCGGAAGAACAGGGCATCACACAGGCCAATGCCGAAGAACGGCGCCGCACCAGCACCAATCCCAATACGCGCCGGTTGCTGGGGGTGACGCCGGAGCTTGGCCAATCGCTGAAGCTTGACCCCGCCTGGGCCTATAATGTTGTGCGCGCCATCGGCAATTATGGGGAGCTTTATGAGCGCACCATGGGCGACAAAAGCCAGGTGCAATTGCCGCGCGGCCCGAACCATCTTTGGACCACGCCGGGTGGCCTGATGTACGCGCTGCCGTTGCGCTGATTTTTTCTGCTGCACTTGGTGTGACCCTTGATCAAGGGTCACCCCCCTTTTGTTTCTGCTCGGCGTTACTTCACTATCGCGACACGGAGCGCATTGGTCGTCCCCGGCGTCCCGAAAGGCACGCCCGCCGTCACCACCACCTCATCCCCGCTTTTGGCGAAGCCTTCCAACTGCGCGGCACGCGTCGCGCGTGCCACCATTTCCGTCATGGAATGGATTTCATTCACCACCAGCGAATGCACGCCCCAGATCAGCGCCATGCGCCGCGCCACGCTGGCGCTCATGGGCAGGCCCAGGATCGGGCAATGCGGGCGTTCCCGCGCCACGCGCAGCGTGGTGGAACCGGTGGAGCTGAAGGTGGCGATCACCTCGGCCTCGATGGTCTCGGCTACCTGGCGCGCGGCGGCGGAGATGGCGCCGGCGCTGGAATGCTCCGGCGGCGGGCGCGCGGCATCGGTCAGGCGGCGCCAATCGGGGTCCTGTTCCACCCGCGCCACAATGCGGTCCATCATATTCACCGCCTCATAGGGGTATTGCCCGGCGGCTGTTTCGGCTGACAGCATCACGGCATCCGCGCCATCGAAAACGGCGGTGCCGACATCGGAAACCTCGGCGCGGGTTGGGCTGGGGGCGGTGATCATGCTTTCCAGCATTTGGGTTGCCACAACAACAGGCTTGCCGAGGGCGCGCGCCGTGCGCACGATGCGTTTTTGCGCGAGCGGCACTTCTTCCGGCGGCAATTCCACGCCCAAATCACCGCGCGCGACCATGACGCAATCGGTCAGCGCCATGATCTCATCCAGGTTTTCCAGGGCTTGCGGCTTTTCCAGCTTCACCATGATCCAGGCCCGCCCGGCGGCGATTTCCTTGGCCTCCGCCACATCTTCCGGGCGCTGCACGAAGGACAGCCCGATATATTCAACGCCCTGGTCGAGCACGAAGGCGAGGTCCGCGCGGTCCTTTTCCGTCAGCGCCGGGATGGGCAGCACCACATCGGGCACATTCACGCCCTTCCGGTCGGAAAGCGGGCCACCCACCACCACCTGGGTTTCCAGATGATCCGGGCGCTTATGCGTCACGCGCAGCCTGAGCTTGCCATCATCCAACAGTAGGGACGTCCCAATCTGCGCCGCGGCGATGATTTCCGGATGCGGCAGATTGACCCGCCTGGCGTCACCTGGCGTCGGGTTCAAATCCAGCCGGAAGCTCTGCCCCGATTGCAACTGTACCCGCCCGGCCTGGAACCGCCCCACGCGCAGCTTCGGCCCCTGCACATCGGCGAGTATCCCGATGGGCCGGCCCACCTTGGCCTCCACGGCGCGGATGGTGGCGATGCGCGCGGCGTGGTCCTCATGGCTGCCATGGGAAAAATTAAGGCGGAAAATATCGGCGCCGGCGCGGTGGAGCCTTTCGATCATCTCGGCGCTGCTGCTGGCCGGGCCCAGGGTTGCGATGATCTTGGTGCGGCGCCGGCGGCGCAGAACGGGGCGGGCCACCATGCGGGGCGCTCCTTGCGGTTGGGAAGATGGCGGGGCAGGGGCCAAATCAGGCCGCAGGCTTTCCGCCGGTAAGTTGAGGAGTTTGGCGATTTCCGCCACGCGATCTTCCGGGATGCGCTTCCATTGGGAAACGGCGGCGGTGGAAATGCCAAGCCCGGCGGCAATCTGCTTGACGGCGCCGCGCCGGGCGAGGAGGGCTTCAAGGGCTGGATCACGCATGGCGGCATCTTAGCAAAATTAAGCCAAAAAGCTACCCCAAAACGGCACGGCTTAATTTTTGAAAGTTAAGCTATCAGCAAGGCCCTGAAATCATTCACATTGGTCAGCGTTGGCCCTGTGACCACCAGATCGCCAAGCGCCTGGAACAGCCCATAGCTGTCATGCCCGGCCAATAAGGCGCGGGGATCAAACCCGGCGGCGCGGGCGCGGGCCAGCGTATTCGGGGCGGCGATGGCGCCCGCATTGTCTTCTGACCCATCAATGCCATCGCTGTCGCCCATCAGCGCCCAAATGCCCGTCGCCCCGGCCAAGGCAAGCGCGCAGCCGAGCAAGCATTCCCCATTGCGCCCGCCGCGCCCCGGCTTCGGGCTGCGGATGGTCACCGTGGTCTCACCGCCCGAAAGCAGTATGGCTGGCCCGCGCAAAGGGTGGCCATGGGTCGCGACCGAACGCGCAATGCCGGCAAGCGCGGTGCCCAATTCCCGCGCCTCGCCTTCCAGCGCATCGCCCAGGATCAGCGGCGTCAGGCCAAGCCCGCGCGCGGCAGAGGCAGCGGCCTCCAAGGCCATGGCGGGGGTGGCGATGAAGCGGTAATCCGGCGTGCCGAGCCGCGCATCACCGGGTTTCGGGCTTTCCTCCGCGCCGGCCTTTAGATGCGCCATCACCGCTTCCGGCAGCTTCATCCCGTAATGCGCCACCAGGGCGCGCGCATCGGCGAAGGTGCTTGGGTCCGGCACGGTGGGGCCAGAGGCGATCACACTCGGGTCATCCCCCGGCACATCGGAAATCGCGAGGGTGACCACGCGCGCCGGATAAGCCGCCGCCGCCAGCCGCCCGCCGGAAAAGGCGGAAAGATGCCGGCGGATGCAGTTCAGTTCATGGATCGTGGCGCCGGAAGCGAGCAGCGCCTTATTCACCGCAATCAACTCCTCCAGCGTCAGGCCCGGCGCGGGCAGGGTGGTGAGCGAAGACCCCCCGCCCGAGACCAGAAACAGCACCAGATCATCCGCCCCCGCACCGCGCGCCACGTCTAGCAGTGCCGCCGCCGCCTGGGCGCCTGCTGCATCCGGCACGGGGTGGGAGGCTTCCAAGACGCGCACCCGCTGCGTCGGGTACCCATGGGCATAGCGTGTCACGACCAGGCCTTCGATCGGTGCATCCGGCCAAGCGGCTTCCACCGCTGCGGCCATG
This sequence comes from Roseomonas sp., assembly GCA_020249125.1. Lineage (GTDB taxonomy): Bacteria > Pseudomonadota > Alphaproteobacteria > Acetobacterales > Acetobacteraceae > Neoroseomonas. The sequence continues at coordinate 7,524 of JADCGG010000075.1, forward strand.
ACAGCGGCGGATTTCCCGGCACCCAGCACAATCACCCGCCCGCGCGGGCGTTCCGGCAAATGCCGCGCCAGCACCTGGCGCGGATCGGCGCTGGCGATGGCGGCGTCGAACACCTGGCGAAGGGCGGCGCGGGCGGTTGCATCGGTAAAGGCCATGGCATTGATCCTCTTTTGTCTCATGTCCGTGGCGCATCCGCGCCTTGGACATGAGACAAACCATCGTTTGATCGCATTTTCCGGAGAGCCAAGCGAAGCCGCTTGGCTTGAAAATGCTCGGGGGAGTATGGCGAAGTCGCGCCGAATGGGCCATCTATAGCGGCATAAGTCAGGAGGCCCCGATGCCCGAATTCGACAAAGCAACCCAAACAGAATTGGAAGCCGCCGCTTTCCGCCGGCTGGTGGAACATCTGCGCGGGCGCAATGATGTGCAGAACATTGATATGATGAACCTGGCAGGCTTCTGCCGGAATTGCCTGAGCAAATGGTACCGCGCCGCCGCCGAGGAAAAGGGCCTGCCCCTGACCGACCCCGAAGCGCGGGAGATCATCTACGGCATGCCCTATAAGGATTGGCAGGCGCAGTATCAAAAAGAAGCAAGCGCCGAGCAAAAGGCGAAATTCGCGACTTCCAACCAGGGGCAGCATTGATGGCCAGCTCCCCCAAGGCTAAAGCCTCCGGCCTTCATACCGAGGAACGCAGAATGGCTAAGGCGCCCGCCACGCAGGAAACCACCGAAGTCGGCGGCATTGCCGGCGAAAGGCTGCGGTCCATTGTTGAACGCATTGAACGCTTGGAAGAAGAAAAAAAGGCGTTGTCGAGCGACATCAAGGATATTTTCGCTGAAGCGAAATCAGCCGGGTTTGATGTGAAGGTGCTGCGCGCGGTGATCAGGCTCCGCAAGCAGGAACCGGCGGAAGTGGAAGAACAGGAAACGCTGCTCGATCTCTATCGCCGCGCGTTGGGGATGTGATGCGATAAGGGGACGCTACCGAACATCCGCGCGGCGCTGGGCTGAGTTGTTACGGCTGCGAACGTAATGCCCGGTATCGTGGCTCGGGTTGTTCAAGTAGAATTCATCGCGCGGGAAAACATCGGTCAAAGGCGCCGCTTCGCGCTTTTCGCCTGGTAGCCATTGGATCGGCGTACCGGCGAACAGGCTGGCCCAATCGCTGAATTCCCGATTGCCCGCCCGCAAATGCGCCAGATGCGCGGGCTTGGCGAATTCAGTGGCAAGCTTCGCCGGGTCAAAGGGAATTGGTTCATTTGAACCGATCATCACACCCGCCGGCATCAATAGCAGCGCATGCGGGAAGACCGCCGCGAAGGTTTCCACCGCGCGTTGCGTTGGTGTCCATTGAATATAAAGCCCGCCTGGCGCCAGCCGCCGCCGCGCCTGGTCAATGAATTCCGCGCTATAGAGCAAGCCGGAATGCGACCCCTGCGGCAGAATCGCATCTGCCTCAATGATATCGTAGCGCCGGTCTTCCTTGGCCAGCGTCCGGCGACCATCACCATATTCCATCTGCCAGCGTGCATCCTTGAACATGCGCGCAATGGGGCCTTCCGGGTAATGCCGCCCGATGTCTTCCAGCGCCGTCAGCACCGGCGCCACCAATTCAATGGCGCGAATCTGGCTTTCCGTGCGAATACCCGCGGCCCAGGGCGTGCCGCCGCTACCAATGCCAATCACCAGCACATTCTTGGGATTGGGATGCACCAGCGGCCCAACCGCGCCGAGGAATTGATGGATCGGCAGAAAGGGAATGCGCCCCTGGCTGAAGCCCTGAATGAAGAAGGGGCCTTCGGCGATACCATCCGCGCCCTTGCTGTCACGGAAAAACGCAACGCCGGAACGATCCTCGGCCCAGGCCACCATATTGCCCGGCCCTTCCGCATGCATGCGCGACCAAAGCCCGGCATTGCCCGGCATGACCACAAGGGCAAGCGCCGTGGTCGCGGCCAAGCCGGCTTCCACAGGGCGCCGCCATCCGCCATGCCACAGCCAGCCCAGCAGCAAAAGCAGCGACAGCACCGCGAGCAGCTTCAAGGTGCCCGCCGTGCCCAGGAAATGCAGCGTGATCAGCCCGGTGAAAATGGACCCCGCCGCATTGCCGGCGATATTGGCCAATTGCACCCAGCCGACGCGTGTGCCGACACTCGCCAAATCCTGCTGTACGGCGCGCTGCACAAAGGCGAAGGTCATGCCGATCAGGAAAGAAGGTGGTCCCACCACCAGCACGACAAGGAAGATCATCATCGCCAGCGCCCCGCCATGCAGGCGCGAATGATCCACCGCCATCAGATCAGCAACGGGCCAATGCGGCATGGCAAGCCAAAGTGCCGCCAGCAAAACCACGGCCAGGACAAAGCCGGCCCCTTGGGTGATGAAAAACGCGGGCCGAGGGTCCTTCAGGCCGCGCACCATGCGCGCCGCCACCGCCATGCCAAGCCCATCCGCCAGCAGGAAAATCCCAAGCACCGTCGGGAAAAGATAGGCGTGGTATTGCCCCACCTGCCCCATCACGCGCACCCAAAGGATTTCCAACGCCACAATCACATAGCCCGAAAGAAACACCAGAAAGCACCAAAGCGGCAGGCTGCCGAAAGGCGCATCGCCATCCTTGGCGGCGGGGCTTGGCGCCGGCAGGGGCAGGCCGCGCAGCTGCGGCAGGAGCGATAGCGCGACAATCGCTGCAAAAATCTCCAGCCCCGCCGCCAGCCACAAGGCGCCAACAAACCCAAGATTGCCCACCAGCAGCCAACCGCCGAGCAAGGCACCAAGCCCAGCGCCGAAGGTGTTCAACCCGTAAAGCGTACCGATGCGTTCCGCCACCGTATCCAAAGCCGTTGACACGGCGCGCGCCAAAAGCGGCAGGGAAGCCCCCATCAGGGTTGTCGGCAACACCAGCCCGGCGAAGCACAGCGCAAAAATCATCGCCGGGTCATCCACCACCCCGGCCAGATCCGTCGCCAGCCAATCATACAGAAATGCCTTGGACAGCAGGGCAAAAACCCCAACCCCGGTTTCCGCCAGCGCAAAGCCGATCAGCGCCTGGGCCGGCGTAATGCGGTCCGCGATCTTGGCGCCGATGATCGAACCTATGCCAAGCCCAGCGAGGAAGGCGCCCACCACCAAGGCGGCGGAAATCGTGTCAGAGCCCGCGAATATGCCAAGCATCCGCTGCCAGACAATCTGACACAGCAGCGCGGCAAAGCCCGATGCGAAAAAGGCAACGGCCAAACGCGGCATGAACCAAAGCTCCCCGACAGGCGGCTTGTTCACCGCTTTGTTATTGATGGCCGCAAATTACGGCGAAAATACCGCATGGCAAGTGCCCATCTTGCCGGAAACGGCCCCTCGGCGCAGGCTGCGCCCAGAAACGCCAAGTGGAGAGTCGGCAATGAATGGTGCGGAAAGCCTGGTCCATACACTTACAGGTAGTGGGGTTGATGTGTGTTTCTCCAACCCCGGTACGAGTGAGATGCATTTCGTGGCGGCGCTGGACCGGATACCGGGCATGCGCTGCGTGCTGGGCTTGCAGGAAAATGTCGTCACCGGGATGGCGGATGGCTATTGGCGCATGGCGGAAAAGCCGGCCTGCACCTTGCTGCATTGCGGGCCTGGTTTGGCGAATGGCTTGGCCAATCTGCATAATGCGCGCCGGGCCCGGTCTGGCATTGTGAATATCACCGGCGATCACGCCACCTATCACCGCCCCTATGACGCGCCGCTGACCGCGGATACGGAAGGCTTCGCGCGCGGCGTTTCCGCCTGGGTGAGGACTTCGACCGATTCAACCAAGGTGGGCGCTGATGCCGCCGTTGCGGTGCAGGCAGCGCGCACTTCGCCCGGCCAGATCGCAACCTTGATCCTGCCCGCCGATACCGCCTGGAATGATGGCGGCGTGGTCGCACCCGCCTTGCCGGTGCCTGCGGTGCCTGAGGCCGACCCGCACGCCATTCGCAATGCCGCGCGCATCCTGCGTGAGAAGAAGAATGTGCTGATCCTGCTGGGCGGGCCGAGTCTCCGTGAAGGCGCGCAACTGCACGCTTATCGCATCGCTGAGGCCACTGGCGCGCGGCTTTTGGCGGAAGGATCAAATGGCCGCACGCAGCGCGGGCGTGGGCGCATCGCGTTGGAACGTGTGCCCTATTACGTGGACCAGGCAGTGGATGCGCTGAAATGGGTGGAGCATCTTATCCTGGTGAATGCCAAGGCGCCGGTTGGCTTCTTTGGTTATCCGGGCAAGCCTTCGCTGCATTACCCGCCCAATGCCGAAGTGCATGTGCTGACGCGCTACGAACATAATGCCGAAGTGGCCTTGGCCGCGCTGGCTGCGGAATTGAACGCCCCCGCCATCGCCATCCCGGATCGTGGGCCGCGCCCGGAAGTGGTGCGCGGCGCGCCAACGCCTGAAGGGCTCGCGCGCGTACTCGGTGCGCTGATGCCGGAAGATGCGATCATTGCGGATGAAAGCGTCTCCTACGGGCGCGGCTTCTTCCCTGAAACCCATAGCGCGCCGCCGCATGATTGGCTGCAAATCACCGGCGGGGCGATTGGCTGCGGCATGCCGCTGGCAACCGGCGCGGCGGTTGGTGGCGGCGGCCGGCGCGTGATCAATATGCAGGCCGATGGTTCGGCCATGTACACGGTGCAATCGCTTTGGACTCAGGCGCGCGAAAAGCTGCCGGTGACCACCGTGATCATTTCCAACCGCAAATACGCGATCCTGCTTGGCGAATACCGCAATGTCGGCGCCAATCCGGGCCGTACGGCGATGGATATGATGGACCTCGGCAATCCTGATATTGGCTGGGTGAAGATGGCGGAAAGCATGGGCGTGGAAGCCGCGCAAGCCACCACGCTTGATCAGGTGGCGGATCTCATGAGCCAAAGCTTCGCCCGTCCGGGCCCCTTCCTCATTGAATTGGTGGTGTGAACATGGATATGCAACTTGCCGGCAAGCGTGTGCTTGTCACGGGTGGATCAAAA
>JADCGG010000076.1 GCA_020249125.1 Roseomonas sp.
TCCTGTCCAAACGGGGATGCGGGCAATGCCGACACGGGGCAGCAGCACTATCGCGGAAATGGCCGAGGCGCGCGCCCTGCCGGCGGGGCGCAATCTGCTGTTCCTGCGCGAAGAGGAACTCCGCCTTGCGCAGGATTTGCTGTTTTTCGGCTATCGCGATTTCACTGCTGGCGCGGATGAAATCCTGGCAACACTGGATATGGGCCGGGCGCATCACCGCGTGCTGCATTTTGTCGGGCGGCGGCCTGGGATCACGGTAGGTGACTTACTCGGTATTCTGGGGATCACGAAGCAGAGCCTGGGACGCGTGCTGCAACCTTTGATGAGTGATGGCTATGTGGTGCAGGCGCCGGGCGAAAGTGATCGGCGGCAAAGACGGCTGACGCTGACGGAAAAGGGCATGGCTTTGGAACGCCGCCTGTTTGAACGGCAGCGCGAAACATTGATGCGCGCCTATCGCGAAGCGGGGCCGACGGCGGTGGAAGGGTTTCGTCGTGTCATGCGAGGGCTGATGGGGGAAGATGCGCAAGCGAGCATCGCCCGACTGGAAGGGCCAGAGCCTGAAAGCGTGCGGCGATGAGTGGCCAGGAAGACTTGGCGCATATCCTGGTGGTGGATGATGATGCGCGGTTGCGCGCGCTGTTGCAGCGCTTTCTGACCGAACAGGGTTTTCGCGTCAGCACCGCCGAAAACGCTGCCGCCGCGCGCGCGACGCTTGCGGATATGGCCTTCGATCTATTGGTCTTGGATGTGATGATGCCCGGAGAGACGGGGCTGGAATTGACCGCCGGCCTTCGTGCTGAGGGGCAGGAAGTGCCCATCCTGATGTTGACCGCCAACGGTGCGCCGGATGATCGCGTCGCCGGGCTGGAACGGGGCGTTGATGATTACCTGGCCAAGCCTTTTGATCCGCGCGAATTGGCGCTGCGCATTCGCACGATTTTGCGCCGCGCCGCGCCTGCGCCTGCCGCGCCGCAAAGCCTGACGCCAATGCAAATCGGCAATCGCTGGTTTGACATTGAACGCGCGGAATTGCGCGGCCCGGATGGCATTATTCGCCTGACGGGTGGGGAAGCATCCCTGCTGCAGGCCCTGGCGCGTCGCGCGGGGGAAATCCTGAGCCGAGAGGATATTGGCGAAGCCCTTGGCACGCCTGATGCCGGCGAACGCGCCATTGATGTGCAAGTGACCAGGCTGCGCCGCAAGGTGGAACCAGACCCGCGTGAGCCGCGCTTCATCCAGACCATTCGCCATCGTGGTTATGTTTTGAGGGCAGGGCCGTGACTCCGCTTGACCGGGGCTTGCGCCGGCTGGTGCCGCGTGGGCTTCTGGGGCGTTCGCTGCTGATCATTCTGGTGCCGCTGGTAATTCTGCAGGCGATTGCCTTGCAGCTATTTTATGGCAGCCATTTGGACGTGATTTCCCGCCGCCTGGCGGCGGGTGTTGCGGGCGATGTGGCCATGGTGGTTGGCCTGCTGGACCGCGAAACGGTAGAGCAGGATCACACATGGATTTTTCGCGAAGCCGCCTGGCGGCTGGATTTATCACTGGCCTATGAAGCCGGGGCGCGGCTGACGCAGGCAGGGATGCGCCCGGCTTCCATGCCTCTATTGCCGCTTGAAGAAGATTTGGTGCATGCGATGCAGGAACGCGTTGGCCTGCCCTTCGATGCAGATTGGCAGAGCGATCCGCGCAGTGTGATCATTCGCGTGCAAATGGATGATGGCGTTTTGCATGTGGAAGTGGCGCGCAAGCGGCTGTTCAGTGGGACGATTTATCTGTTCGTGATCTGGCTCGTCGGGTCTTCGCTGCTGCTGTTTCTGATGGCGGCGATTTTCATGCGTAATCAGGTGCGCGCCCTGCGGAAGATTTCCGCCGCCGCGGAGGCTTTCGGCATGGGCCGCACGGTGGGACCGATGAAGCCGGAAGGCGCGGCTGAGGTGCGGCAGGCCGCCACAGCTTTCAACCGCATGGAAGAACGCATCAGCCGCTTTGTGGAAAGCCGGACGGAAATGCTCGCCGGCATCAGCCATGATTTGCGCACGCCGCTGACGCGATTACGCCTGGGCCTTGCCATGCTGCCCGAAGCGGCGCGGGAAGATGCCGCCGCAATGACGGAAGATGTGGAGGAAATGGATCGCCTGATTGGCGATTACCTTGCCTTCGCGCGTGGTGAGGGCGTGGAGCAGCCGGAAGATACTGATCTTACCGCGCTGATCCGCGATGTTGCCGCACGCCAATCGCGCGGCGGCACCACCATCCCCGTTCAGGCACCTGAAGCCTTGCGCATGGCATTGCGCGCGGGCGCGATGCGGCGCTGCTTTGGCAATTTGTTGGATAATGCCCGCAAGCACGCCAAGCGGGTGAGTGTGAAGCTAACGCAGCAGAAGCGCGGCGAAAGGGGTATCTGGGCCGATATCATCATTGATGATGATGGGCCGGGCATTCCAGCCTTATCCCGCGAAGATGCCTTCAAGCCATTCACCACGCTGGCCGGCGGCAGCACCGGGCTTGGGCTTGCCATAGCGCGCGATATTGCCCGCGCGCATGGCGGTGACGTGTTTCTGGAAGACAGCCCCTTGGGCGGTTTGCGCGCGCGGATCAGGTTGCCCGGGTAGGGCTGGACCAACGCGTATAGTTTGGGGATGCTTGCCCCCCAACTTGAAGGAAGCACTCCATGCAGTTCACCAGCGGCGATTGGCGGATTGATGTTCTGATCCAGGGTTACCCTGGCAAATCCACGCAGCATGGTGGCCTGGGCTGGAGCACGGTGGCGCTACTGCGCGGCCATGGCCGAACCGTGGTGTTGGATGGCGGCGGCTATGGCATGCGCAAGCCGCTTGTCGAAGCGCTTGGCCAGCAGGGGGTAAAACTATCGGATGTGACCGATCTGCTGGTCAGCCATTTGCATCATGATCATGTGGTGAATTGGCCGATGTTTCGCGATGCGCGGATTCATGTCGGGCGGAAGGAATTGGCCTGGGCGCTGGGTGTAGGCTGGGGCGAAACCGCCGTGCCGGAACATGCGGTGGAAGCGCTCAGCCGCTGGCCGACCATGCAGTTGATGGATGATGGGCAGGAGGTGCTGCCCGGCATAACCGCGCATCTTTCGCCCGGTCATACGCCTGGGCATTTGCTGTTTTTGATTGAAGGCGCGCCGCAGGCGGTGGTGCTGTTGCAGGATGCGGTGAAGAACCGCGTGGAGCTGACGACCCGCACCACAGACATGACCTATGACCCGGCCGTCAGCCGCGCCACAATTGATATGGTGTGGGAGTTGTGCCGCACCCATCCAGGCGCGGTGCTGATCCCCGGCCATGATGTGCCGGTGGTGGTGGAAAATGGTGAGCCGCGAGCACTGTCCAACCACAGCGCGGGGATCAAATCCTGGTTCGGCAAGGATTTGCAGGACACGCTGATGTTCTCCCTTGCGCCTCCTTCGCCCTGAATATTGCACTACCTGAAAGGACAAAATGATGGATCAACAGGAAGCCCATGATGCGCTGCGCGCCGAAGGCCGCGCGGTGATGCATGAAGTACTCGGTCGCGCCTATATGGAAAAGCGCGACGCCGGCACCAATCCCTTCAACGCCGCCGTGCGCCGGCTGTCTGAGGAATTTGCCTATGCCACCCTTTGGCAAAGGCCGGGGCTTGATCGGCGCGAACGCAGCCTGATCACGCTTGCCATGATCTGCGCGCTTAATCGCCCGCATGAACTTCGCATCCATCTGGTGGCGGCGCTGAATAATGGCTGTACTGCGGAGGAAATCTCGGAAATCTTCACGCATGCCGTGGCCTATTGCGGCTTTCCCGCCGCCATTGATGCGCTGCGCGTGGCAGAGGAAGTGCTGAAAGAACAGGGCAAGCTGTAGCGCCCGGCCTTTTGCGCCACTGATGCCGTCGGTTTCGGCGAAAAATGCGCGCAAGCCGGTGATAAGGCTTGCCCCACAGCGCGGCTCCTCATAGGTTGCGCGCGTTCGGGGCGTGGCGCAGCCTGGCTAGCGCGCCTGTTTTGGGTACAGGAGGTCGGAGGTTCGAATCCTCTCGCCCCGACCATGGTTTCGAAAATTCATACAGCTCGGCAGGTTGGGTGCGTGGGCAGGCGGGATTTTTCGCCCGGAGCATCGCAAGCTGATCATCAAGGTTTTCACAAGATCCCATAACTCGCGCAGCAGTGCCGCGCGAGGGTCTATCTGGGCAGCCTAGCGTCTGATCTGCGGAGGCGCGCGCCGAAGCAGTGAATCAGCCGCTCAAACCAATCTCGCCGCCCTCCGGGGGATTTTTCGCCCGTTTACGGGCGAAAAATGGGCCCGGCAGGACTCGAACCTGCAACCAAACCGTTATGAGCGGTCCGCTCTGACCATTGAGCTACAGGCCCATCAATACCCCTGATAGCGCCCCAAGGGCTGGAAAATCAAACCGCCTTGCCGCCTGCGGCCAAGCGCGCCAGCACGCGGAGCAAATCCCGCGTTCGCTTCACCCGCTCGGCCAGGTCCATATCGCGGATCAGCGCCAGCTTGGCATCGGGGCGGAGCTTCACCGCCCCTTTTTGCCCCTGGATCCAGGTGATCAAGCCACCCGGATTGGCGAAATTCTGCCCCCGGAAGCTGAAGACCAGCCCCTTCGGCCCGGCATCCAGCTTTTCCACCCCCGCCTGCCGGCACAGCCGCTTGATGGCGACCACTTGCAATAGGTTTTCAACTTCTGGCGGCAAGGGGCCGAAGCGATCCGCCAATTCGGCTGCCATGGCGTCATTCTCGCCATCCGTCGCCAGGCCGCCGATGCGCCGATACAGCCCCAGCCGCACCGGCAAATCCGTGACGTAATTTTCCGGGATCAGCACCGGAAGGCCGAGATTGATCTGCGGTGTCCATTCCCGCGCACTCTCCTGCCCCTCGGCGCCGGCTTTGATATCCGCGACGGCCTCTTCCAGCATTTGCTGGTAAAGCTCGATGCCGACTTCGCGGATTTGGCCGGATTGTTCTTCACCCAAAAGGTTACCCGCGCCGCGAATATCCAAATCATGTGACGCCAGCGTGAAGCCCGCGCCCAGATTATCCAGCGTCTGCATCACTTCCAGCCGCTTTTCCGCCGCGGCGGAAAGCCGATGCGCTTCCGGCCAGGTCAGATACGCATAACCACGCAGCTTGCCGCGCCCAACCCGCCCGCGCAGCTGATAAAGCTGCGCCAGGCCAAACATATCCGCGCGATGAATGATCAGCGTATTCACCGCCGGCATATCCAGCCCGCTTTCAACGATATTGGTGGACAGCAGAATATCATGCTTGCCATCGCCGAATTCGGTCATGACGCGTTCAAGATCGGTCGGCGTCATGCGGCCATGCGCCTGGACCATGCGTGCTTCCGGCACAATCTCAGTCAGGCGTTCGGCAAGCTTCGCCATGTCTTCAATGCGCGGCACCACGCAGAAAATCTGCCCGCCACGGAAGCGTTCGCGCTGAATGGCTTCGCGCAGCACCACCGCATCCCAGGGCATGATGAAGGTGCGCACCGCAAGCCGATCCACCGGCGGCGTTGCGATTACGCTCATTTCGCGCACGCCGGTCAGCGCCAATTGCAGCGTGCGCGGAATGGGTGTGGCCGTCAGCGTCAGCACATGCACATCGGATTTCAGCGCCTTCAGCGCTTCCTTGTGGCGCACGCCGAAATGCTGTTCCTCATCCACCACCAGCAGGCCGAGATCGGCGAATTCAGTGCCCTTGGCAAGCAGCGCATGGGTGCCGATGACAATATTGACATCGCCGCGGTTCATGGCTTCCCGCACCTCCGCCGCATCCTTGGCGGTCACCAGGCGGGAAAGCTGCGCGATGCGCAGCGGGAAGCCTTCAAAGCGCTTCTGGAAATTGCGGAAATGCTGCCGCGCCAGCAGCGTGGTTGGCACCACCACCGCGACTTGCGCGCCAGACATCGCCACCACAAAGGCGGCGCGCAAAGCGATTTCCGTCTTGCCAAAGCCAACATCGCCGCAAATCAGCCGATCCATTGGCCGGCCTGCGGAAAGGTCTTCCAGCACATCGGCGATGGCGCGGGATTGGTCTTCCGTCTCGGCGAAGGGGAAGCGGGCACAAAACTCATCCCACATCCCCTCGGGCGGCGTCGCCAGCGTGCCATCCTTCATGCGCCTGAGGGCGGCGGTGCGGATTAATTCGCCCGCCATGTCGCGGATGCGCGACTTCGCCTTGGCCTTGCGATTCTGCCAGGAAACACCGCCAAGCTTATCCAGCGCCACACCCGCGCCTTCAGACCCGAAGCGGGAGAGAATCTCGATATTCTCAACCGGGACAAATAACCGATCCCCGCCGTCATAAATCAGCTTCAGGCAGTCATGCGGGGCGCCGGAAACCTCGATAGTGATCAGCCCTTCATAGCGCCCAATGCCGTGATCCTGATGCACCACCAGATCGCCCTCGGCGATTTCGGTGGCGTCCGCGATGAATTGATCCGCCCGGCGGCGCCGGCGCGGCGGGCGGGCGATGCGTTCACCAAGCAAATCCTGTTCGGCAGTGACGGCGATGCCATCAGCGATGAAGCCGCGTTCAATCCCCATCACCACCAGCGCAACGACATCGGGCGGCAGGGCGCGCGCGGCCTTCCAATCCTCCGCCACTTCGGCCTTCACGCCATTTTCGCGCAGCAGATTGCCAAGCCTTTCGCGAGACCCGCGCGACCACGCCGCCAATACTGGCCGGCGCTTGGCCTTGGCTTCGCCCTGCACCATGGCGGCATAGGCGGCGAACACATTCTCCCCCGCGCTGCGTGCTTCGGCGAAAAGCGGGCCGGGCCTGCCCCCCGCCGCAATGCCTTCCGGCTGGGCGAAGGGCGAAAAGCGCAGCACGCGGCAATCGGCCAGCATCGCGGCCCAGCTTGCTTCATCAATGTAAAGCGTCGCAGGCGGCGCGGGACGATAGGGCACATCGCCATCGGCGATGCGCGTCGGTACGCGGCGGGCTTCGTAATGATCGGTGATCATCTCCAGCCGCGCCTTCAGCACTTCCTCGGCCTGGTGATCGAAGCTGATCTCCGCCCCCGGCGCGTAATCCAGCAGGGGCACCATGGCTTCGTGAAACAGCCCGGCCCAATGTTCCATGCCGGGATGCCGCCGCCCGGCGCTGATCGCGGCATAAAGCGGGTCTTCCGCCGCCGCCGCGCCGAATAATTCGCGGTAGCCGCCGCGGAAGCGCGCGCGTGATGCCTCATCCAGAAAAATCTCGCCCACCGGGCGCAGCGCCACCGCCGGCAACCCCTTGCCGCTGCGCTGGCTGGCCGTATCAAAACGGCGCATATCCTCGATCTCATCGCCGAAGAAATCGAGCCGTAATGGCTCCGGCTCGCCCGCCGGGTAAAGATCAATAATGCCGCCACGCACGGCATATTCGCCATGTTCCATGACGGTGCCGGTGCGGTGATAGCCATTGGCTTCCAGAAAGGCGGTCAGCTTTTCCGGCTGCACACGCCCGCCCTTGGCAAGCGATAGCGTCGCGCCTTCAAACACCGAAGCCGGCGGCACTTTCTGCACCAGTGCATTCACGGTGGTGAGCAAGACGCGCGGGCGCTGCGGCGCTTCCAGCAAGCGCGTGAGGGTCGCCACACGTTCAGCGGTGATTTCCGGATTGGGCGAAACCCGATCATAGGGCAGGCAATCCCAGGCGGGGAAGCGCAGCACTTCGATCTCGGGCGCAAAGAAGCCAAGCGCATCGGCCATGCGAACCATGCGCGCATCATCGCGGCAGACATGCATGATGGGCGCATCCATTTCCGCCCGACGCCGCGCCACCAGAAGCGCGTCAAAGCCTTCCGGCGCGCCATGAATGATCACGGGCTTCATCGCCCGCCGCCGGCCTCGGCCTGGATGCGCCGCAGCAGGGGCGTGTCGTGTTCCGGCGGGATGGGGCGGCGGCCGGAAAGCCAATCGGCCAAATCCACATCCCAAAGTTCCAGGATTTCCTCCAGGGCTGTCACTTCGGCATCGGACAGCGTCGCGATATGGCGCGCGACAAAGCCGCCGATCAGGATATCGGTTTCCTTGGTGCCGCGATGCTGGGCGCGAAAAACAAGCCGGCGGCGGCGGGAATCAAGTTCTGTTGGGTCTGACATATCGCTCAAGTCTCAAGGCGCTGGCATATAGAGGCGGATGGGAATCCTGTCAGCCCGCCCCGAAGCGCCACCCGAAGCCAGCGATACGCTGGCCCGGCTGCTGGCGCCCATTGAAAGCCTGCCCGGGCTGCGCAAGCCCGATCTGCTGGCGCGCGCGGTGGGCGGGGCGCGGGTGCTGGATTTGCTGCTGCATTTGCCGGAACGGGTGCAGTATCGGCCCGTTTTGCGCAGCCTGGCTGGCGCCATTGAAGGCCAGGAAGTGACGCTGGAACTCCGCATCACTGGCGCACCGGCGCGCGGGGGGCGAGGGCCCTGGATGGTCCCCGCCATCTGTGGCGTCGATCCGGTGGCGCTGATTTCCTTCTCTCGCGCCACCTGGGCGGGCACGGCGCTGACCCGCGCCTTTCCGCAAGGCGCTGAACGGCGCGTGGCCGGGCGGTTGAAGGCGTTTCAGCGCGCCTGGCAATTGGAATTGGATGCGGACCCGCTGGTGGAACCGCCGCATCGCATCCCGCTGTGGCAGCCCATCTGGCCGCTGACGGCGGGGCTTTCCTGGCGGAACATGGCCGAAGCGGTGGAAGCCGCGGTCAAAGCCCTGCCGGATCTCTCGGAATGGGTGGATGGGCCGCTGCTGAAGCGCGAAGCCTGGCCCGGCTTTGCCGATGCCCTTCGCCGGTTGCACGCGCCGGAGGGGGATCGTGCTGAAGGGCTGCGTCGCCGCCTTGGCTATGATGAATTGCTGGCGGGTCAAATCGCGCTTGGCCTGGTGCGGCGGCGCGTGCGGGAAAGGCCGGGCCGCGCCCTGCTCGGAGACGAAAGCCTGCGTCGCCCCGCCTTGGCCGCCTTCGGCCATGCGCCGACGCCTTCCCAGCTTCAGGCCGTGGCGGAAATAGATGCGGATTTGGCCGCACCTCGGCGGATGCTCCGGTTGCTGCAAGGCGATGTCGGCGCGGGCAAAACGCTCGTGGCGCTGATGGCCATGCTGCGCGCGGTGGAAGCCGGCGCCCAGGCCGCCTTGATGGCGCCGACTGAATTGCTCGCGCGCCAACATTTGCGCAGCTTTGAACGGCTTTGCGGCGCCGCAGGGGTGCCGGTGGCGCTGCTCGCCGGCAGTGTGAAGGGCAAGGAAAGGCGCCGCGTGCTGCAAGGGCTGGCGGATGGCTCTCTGCCCATCGTGGTTGGCACCCATGCGCTGTTTCAGGATGGTGTGGTGTTCAAGGATCTGGGCCTGGCAGTGGTGGATGAACAGCACCGCTTTGGCGTGGCGCAGCGCCTGATGCTGGCCGAAAAGGGCCAGGGCGCGGATATGCTGGTGATGACCGCAACGCCCATTCCCCGCACGCTTTTGCTGACGCAATGGGGCGAAATGGCGGTCAGCCGCATGGCGGGCAAACCCGCCGGGCGCCAGCCCATCGCGACCCGTATCCTCAGCCAGGATCGTCTGCCGGATATTCTGGCCCGGCTGCATGAAGCCGTGGCGCGCGGCGCGCGGGCCTATTGGGTCGTGCGCGCCATCACCGGCAGCGAAAAGGATGACAGCGTGGCAGCCGAGGACCGCTTCGCCGAGCTTTCCACCCATTTCCCGGGCCGCGTTGGCTTGGCCCATGGCATGCAGGATGTTGCAGTGCGCGAAGCCGCCCTGGCCGATTTCGCCGCCGGGCGCACCAATATCCTGGTCGCCACCACGGTGATTGAAGTGGGCGTGGATGTGCCGGAAGCCACCATCATGCTGATCGAACAGGCGGAACGCTTTGGCCTCGCCGCGCTGCATCAGCTGCGCGGGCGCGTCGGGAGGGGGCGGGACGCTTCTTCCTGCCTTCTGGTGCATTCCCCCGGCCTGAGTGACGGCGAAAAGCGTCGCCTTTTGGTGCTGCGCGATAGCGAAGATGGCTTTGTGATCGCCGAGGAGGATTTGAAATCCCGCGGCGGCGGCGATGCCCTGGGCGCGCGGCAAGCGGGGCTGCCAGGTGCGCGGCTGTTTGATGCGCGGGAAGACCCGGATGAATTCGCGCGTTATGTCCAGATTGCCCATCGCGATGCCGAAGCCCTGCTAACGCGCGATGCCGCGCTTGCTTCCCCGCGCGGGCAGGCGGCGCGGCTGCTGCTCAGGCTTTTCGGCCATGATCTTTCCATGGCGCCGCTGGATGCCGGCTGATCCGCCGCCCCAGGGCTTGCAAGGCAGCGCGGGAAGGGTCAAATCGCCGCGCGTAAAATTACCAATAACGCGTTGAGGCAGGATAAGGGGAGATAGGCTTTGGCCGCGCTGATCGAAATTGAGCGCCTGACCAAGCGCTTTGGCGCCTTCACCGCCGTTGATGATGTTTCCTTTACGGTGGACCGCGGCGAAGTTGTGGGCTTTCTTGGCCCTAATGGCGCCGGCAAATCCACCACCATGAAAATGCTGGCGGGCTTCGTGACCCCTTCCGCCGGCACGGCGCGGATTTGCGGCCAGGATGTGATTGAAGCGCCCGTCGCGGCGAAACGTGCGCTTGGCTATTTGCCCGAAGGCGCGCCGACCTATCCTGAAATGACCGTCACGGGATTTTTGCATTTCATCGCGCGCATCCGTGGCTTCAGCGGCGCCGAAGCCAATGAACGCATGGCCCGCGCCATGGCCATGACTCAGTTGGAAGGTGTGCGCTTGCAGCCGATTGAAACGCTTTCCAAAGGCTTCAAGCGCCGCGTTGGATTGGCGCAGGCGCTGCTGCATGACCCGCCCGTGCTGGTATTGGATGAACCAACCGATGGGCTTGATCCCAACCAGAAGCATGAGGTGCGGGAATTGATCCGCCGCATGGCACCTGCGAAAGCCATCATCATTTCCACCCATATTCTTGAAGAAGTGGATGCGGTCTGCACCCGCGCCATCATCATCGCGCGCGGCAAGGTGCTGGCTGATGCCACGCCGAAGGAATTGGAAGCCCCCGGCAAGACGCTGGAACAAGTCTTCCGCGATTTGACCCTGAAGCAGGAGGCCGCCTGATGCGCGCTGCCCTGCTTGTCGCCCGCCGTGAATTGGCCGGCTATTTCGCGACCCCGGTCGCTTACGTCTTCATCGTGATTTTCCTGATGATGGCGGGGGCGATGACCTTCAGCC
This sequence comes from Roseomonas sp., assembly GCA_020249125.1. Lineage (GTDB taxonomy): Bacteria > Pseudomonadota > Alphaproteobacteria > Acetobacterales > Acetobacteraceae > Neoroseomonas. Next base: position 11,213 of record JADCGG010000076.1, read on the forward strand.
TGGGCGGGTTTTTCGCGCGCGGCCAGGCTGATCTTGGCCCCTTCTTCGGCTTCGTGCCCTGGCTGTTTCTGTTTCTGGTGCCGGCGCTGACCATGCGGCTTTGGGCGGAAGAACGCCGGCTTGGCACCATCGAATTGCTTCTGACCTTGCCCATGGCGCAATGGCAGGCGGTGCTTGGCAAATTCCTCGCAGCCTGGGCGTTTTGCGCCATTGCGCTGGCGCTGACTTTCCCGCTGGTCTTGACCGTGAATTATCTGGGCCGGCCCGATAATGGCGTGATCGCCGCCGGCTATGGCGCTTGCCTGCTGATGGCGGGTGCCTATCTGGCAATCGGTTCCGCCATGTCGGCCATGACGAAGAATCAGGTGATTGCCTTCGTGCTGGCAGTTGCCGTGTGTTTCCTGTTTGCCGTGGCCGGCAGCGCTTTGGTGACGGATTTCCTGAGCCAGCGCATCCCCGCTTCGGCAGAGGTCGCCCGCGCCTTATCGCTGACAGAACGCTTCAATGCGCTGACACGCGGCGTAATTGCGCTGCGCGATGCGGTGTTCTTCGCGTCCTTCATCGGCTTCTGGCTTTTCGTGAATGCGGTGGTGCTGGACCACCGGAAGGCTGACTAGATCATGGCTGATCAAAACAAGGCAAAGCCGGGCACACGGCGCGTCTGGTCCTCCGCGCTTGGGATTGTGGCGGCGTTGGCGCTGGCCATCGGCGTCAATATGCTGGTGGAGCGTTTCGCGCCACGCGCGCGGCTCGATCTGACAGCACAAAAACTTTACACGCTGTCGGATGGCACGCGCAGCGTGCTGGCCGGGCTGCAAGACCCGGTGACGCTGCGGTTGTTTTATTCGCGCAAGCTCGGCACCGCCATTCCGGCCTATGGCGCCTATGCGGAACGCGTGCGCGCGATGCTGGATGAATATGTCGCGGTCTCTGGCGGCAAGCTCAGGCTTGAAGTGCTGGACCCCGAGCCCTTCAGCGAAACCGAAGACCGCGCACTGGCTTTCGGCCTGCAAGGCGTGCCCGTGGATCAATCGGGGGAGCAGGTTTATTTCGGCCTGGTCGGCGCGAATTTGCTGGATGATGAACGCAACATCCCCTTCTTCCAGCCGGACCGAGAGCGCTTTCTGGAATTTGATCTGACGCGCCTGGTTTATGAGCTTTCCAATCCGCGCCGCCCGGTGATTGGCGTAATGTCGCCCTTGCCGCTGAATGGCGACCCGCGCGCGATGATGATGCGCCAGGCCGCCATGGGCCAGCCCTTCGCGGTGATGAATAGCCTGAGGCAATTCTTCACCTTGCGTGATGTGCCCCTGGACGCGCAGGTGATTGAAAACGACATTCAGGTGATGATCCTGGCGCATCCGCAGGGGCTTTCGGATGCGGCGCAATATGCGGTGGATCAATTCGTGCTGCGCGGCGGCAAGCTGATCCTGCTGATTGACCCGCATTCCGAAGGCCAGGCGTCGCGCCCCGGCCCCGGGGGGCGACCGCCCGCCAATACCGCATCCAGCCTTGAACGCCTGACCAATGCCTGGGGCATTGAAGCGCCCGCCGATAAGGTGGTGCTGGATTTACGCGGCGCCTGGCGCGTGCGCGCCAATCCGCAAGACCGTGTGCAGGCGGTGGATTATGTCGCGTGGTTCAATACCCAGGGCGATTCCATCGCGCAGGGGGAAGTGGCGACGGCGCAGCTTAATCAGGTGACCTTTGCCTCCGCTGGTTTGCTGCGGCGCAAGGATGGGGCGCGGGTGGAATTCACGCCACTCATCACCTCAAGCCCGCGCAGCATGGAAGCGGATGCGGCGAAGGTCCGTGAAAACCCGAACCCAACACAATTGCTGGCTGATTTCCGGCCCGATGGGCAGGCACGCGTGATCGCGGCGCGGCTGCGTGGAGAAGTGGCAACGGCCTTCCCCGATGGCCCTCCGCCTGTGCCGCAAGGCGCGGAACGCCCGGCGGATTTCCCGGCGCATCGTGCGAAAAGTGAAGGTGCGGCCAATATCATCGTGATCCATGACGCGGATGTGCTGGAAGATCGCTTCTGGGTGCGCGTGCAGGATTTCTTTGGCCAGCAAGTGGCGACACCTTTCAGCGATAATGGCGCGCTGATCGCCAATCTGGTGGATACCATGGCCGGCGGTGATGCGCTGATTTCGCTGCGGTCTCGTGGTGAATCGCTCCGGCCCTTTGAAGTGGTGGATGATATCCGCCGCGATGCGGAAGCGCGCTTCCGCCAGACGGAACGTGAATTGACGCAGCGCCTGGAAGCCACCGAACGGCGCCTGCGGGAATTGCGCCAAGGCCCGCAGGGTGGGGCTGAGCGCGGCCAGACCAATGCCGTGATCAGCGCCGAACAGCGCGCGGAAATTGATGCGGCGCGTGAGGAGATTCTCCGCACCCGTCAGCAATTGCGCGCGGTGCAGTTGGAGCTACGGCGCGATATTGAAGGGCTGGAGACGTGGCTGCGCATCCTCAATATCGCCGCGGTGCCGGTGCTGCTGACGATCCTCGCGCTGCTTTTGGGTGTTGCACGCGCACGCCGTCGCGCAGCGGCGCGGCACTGAAGCAGGGGGCAAGGCTATGCAAAGACGTTCCCTGATTTTGCTTGGCAGCGCAGCGGTGATTGCCATGGCCGGCGCCTTGCTGATCAAGCCGCCAGCGCCGCCCGCACCGCCGGTTGGCACAGGTGCGCTTGCCTTTCCGGGCCTTGCACAGCGTTTGCCCAATGCCGCGCGAATTGAAGTGCGTCGGCATGATGGCGCGCTGGAGATCATCCGTCGCGGTGATGTTTGGGTGCTGCCCACCAAGGGCGATTACCCAATCCGGCAAGAAAAGCTGCGCGAATTGCTGACCGGGCTTACGGAATTGCGGCTGATGGAACCGCGCACGGGCAATCCTGAAATGTTCGATCGGCTCGGCCTGGAAGACCCGTTGCGCGCAGGCGCCACTTCCACCTTGCTTCGCGTGGTGGATGCGCAAGGCGCGGCACTGGTGGAATTGGTGATCGGGCGGCGGCGCGTGCGCACCCAGGGCAATGTGCCGGAAAGTGCCTATGTGCGGCGGCCCAATGAAAACCAGGCATGGCTCGCCGAAGGCCGTATTCCGGTGGATGCCGATCCGCAGCTTTGGCTTGATCGCGATATCGCGAACCTGCCGCGCGAACGCGTGCAGCGCGTGACGATTGCGCGGACGGGCGAAGCGCCGCTTGTGCTGACCCATACCGGCCAGCCTGATGGCAAGCTTGCCATCACCACGCCGGCCGATGCGCCACCCGCTGATGATGTCAGCCTTGATGAGGTTGCGCGCAGCTTTGAATTCCTGACCTTCCTGGATGTGCGGCGCGACGCCGATGCGCCCGGTGAAGCGTTGGGTGAGACGCGCTTTGAAATGACTGATCGGCTGGCCATCATCGCCCGCCCGCGCAAGCATGGCGAGGAAATCTGGGTAACGCTGGCTGCTGAAGGCGATGATGAAGCCGCGCGCTTGAATGCGCGCTGGCGCGGGTGGGTCTATCAAACCGGACAATGGAAGGAAAAAGCCTTCATCCCTCGGCTTGAAGATTTGCGCCGCCAGGAAGAAGCGCCCGCCACCCCCACCGAACCGCCGATTGCGCCAAGGTGAGCAACGCGCCGCGCGAATACCCGGACCGCCCCTGGGTCGGCATTGGCTGCATCGTGTTCCGTGAAGAAGCGGTGCTGCTGGTGCGTCGCGGCAAGCCGCCACGCATCGGCCAATGGTCCTTGCCCGGCGGCGCGCAGCATGTCGGTGAAAAGGCCGAAGAAGCCGCGCGGCGCGAATTGCGCGAAGAGGCCAGCATTGAAGTTGGCCCGCTTTCGCTCGCTTATGTTTTCGATGCCATCAACCAGGATGAGGATGGCCGCGCGCGCTACCACTACACCATCATTGATTTCGCCGCGGTTTGGTTGGATGGCGAAGCCTGTGCTGGTGATGATGTCAGCGAAGTCGCCTGGGCTTTGCCGCATGAACTTGAAGCCTATGAATTGACCGAAGCGGCGCATGAGGCGATTGCGGCGGCGCGGATTGCGCTGGGATTCGGCTGACAATTTACCGCCGCCGCCAGCCTTCCTGCTTGCGATAGAGCGTGGATGGGCTGATGCCCAGAAACGCCGCTGCCTTGGCGATATTCCCGCCGCAGAGTTTTACCGCTTCTTCAATCGCTTCGCGTTCGGTTTCGGCCAGTGGCCGGATGCGCTTGGTGGATTCAACGGCGCGCGGCGCTGCCGGCGGCGGCACAGGTTCCGGGGCAGTCACTGGCGCCGGCACAACGGGCGTTGGCTCGGGCTTCATGACCGCCTCGCGCACCGTTGCAGGCAGCATCGCCGCTGTCACCACTTCACCATCATGCAGCACCACGGCGGTGCGAATGGCGTTTTCCAATTCGCGCACATTGCCGGGCCAGGTGTGGCGCATCAGCGTCGCGCGCGCTTCGGCGTCAAAACGCTGGAAGCGCTTGCCTTCCTCGGCGGCGCTTTTCGCCAGAAAAGCCTCGGCCAGCGCCAGCACATCATCGCCGCGATCACGCAAGGGCGGCAATGGCACCGGGATGACATGCAGGCGGTAATACAAATCCTCACGGAAGCGGCCGGCGCGCACTTCCTCCAAAGGGTCGCGATTGGTGGCGCAGACAAAGCGCACATCGGTTTGCACCGTCTTGCCGCTGCCCACGGGTTGGAAGCTGCCGGTCTGGATGAAGCGGAGCAGCTTGCCTTGCAACGCCAAATCCATTTCGCAAATCTCATCCAGGAAAAGCGTGCCGCCATCCGCCGCGCGCGCCGCGCCGATACGGTCCGCCACCGCGCCGGTAAAGGCGCCGCGCACATGCCCGAAGATTTCGCTTTCGATCAAATCCTTGGGGATCGCCGCGCAGTTGATGGCGATGAACGGCCCGGCCTTGCGGGGTGAGATGCTGTGCACCGCCTCGGCGGCCAATTCCTTGCCGGTGCCGCTTTCACCCGTGACAAACACCGTCGCGCGGGATGCGGCGGCGTTTTCCAGAATGCGATAGACGGCCTGCATGGCCGGTGCGGCACCAATGAAGCCTGCATAGCCCTGGCGTGGTGCGCCCGCCGCCAGCACCGCGACCTGCCGGCGCAAGGCCGCGCGTTCCATCACATTCGCGACCGTCACGGTCAGCCGTTCCGGCGCGAAGGGCTTTACCAGAAAGTCAGAGGCACCGGCCTGCATCGCTTCCACCGCCAGCGCCACCGAACCATGCGCGGTCATCACCACCACGGGCAGGTCAGGATCGCGCCCGCGCAATTCACGCAGCACGGAAAGCCCGTCGCCATCCGGCAGGCGGAGATCGAGCAGCACGCCATCGGGCATGGCCTGATTGGCGAATTTCAGCGCATCCGCAATGCAATGGGCGTGGCGAATATCATAAGGCCCTGCGCGCAGATATTCTTGATAGACAGTCGCGAGTGAGGGCGAATCCTCCACCAGCAAAATCCGGTGCTGCAAGGCTGCGTCAGCCACGCGCGCGCATCCAACCCAATAAGGCGAAGCCGCTGCCAAGCACCGCCGGTGCCACGAAGGCCGGCGCTTCCAGAACGGGCAGCAGCACATCATCCCACAACATCGGCAGAAGATAGCGCTGCACCACGGCCTGCACCAAATTCAATATGCCAGGGTCCAGCCGGAACAGCACCGCGCCCAGGGGATCAGTGCCGAACATCACGAAAAGCCCTGCCGCCAGCAGCAGCAATACCAGGCCGATCAGGCGCATCGCGCCCTCATGCCCAGAGCCTTTCGTTCTGCAAACCGGTGTAGAGCCCCGCGACGAAATCGCCATAGCCGTTGAAAATCTGCGTCGGCACGCTTTCCCCGGTGCCCAGCATACGTTCCTGCGCCTGGCTCCAGCGCGGATGCGGCACGGCGGGGTTCACATTGGCCCAGAAGCCATATTCCTGCGCCTGGATTTTTTCCCAGAAGGAAACCGGGCGCTGATCGGTAAGCCTGATCGTCACAATGCTCTTGCCGGCCTTGAAGCCGTATTTCCAGGGCTGATGGAAGCGGATCGGCCCGCCATTTTGCGGCGGCAGCAGCTTGCCATAGGCACCCACCACCATGAAGGAAAGTTCATTGGCGGCCTCGGCAATCGTGCAGCCTTCCGTATAGGGCCAGGGATACCAGCTTTGCCTGAGGCCTGGCATGACGCTTGGCATGGTCGCGGTCTGGAACACGACATAGCGGGCGGAAGAAAGCGGCTTCACCTCGGCCAGCAGGGCGGAAAGCGGAAAGCCGGTCCAGGGCACCACCATGGCCCAGGCTTCAACGCAGCGCAGGCGATAGACGCGTTCTTCCAGCGGCATGCGCGCGAGCAGATCCTCAATGCCAAATTCGCGCGGCGTTTCCACCATGCCTTCCACCTTCACCGTCCAGGGGCGTTGGGGCATGCGCTGTGCGGCGGCGCTGATGGTCTTGTGGCTGCCGAATTCGTAGAAATTATTGTAGGTGGTGACTTCGCGTTCAGCCGTGATGGCGCGGCCTGGGGCATAGCGCGTATTGCGCATGGCGGGCGGCAGGCCGGCCTGCTGGGCCAAGGCCGGACCAGCGGCGAGCATCCCGGCGCCCAGCGCCATGGCTTGGCGTCGGTTGAAGACCAGCGCTTCGGGCGTGACCTGGGACTCGGGCAGGGAAAAGCGGCGGAATTTCAGGATATGCATGGCGGTTATCGCCTCCTTAACCCGATAAAGGTGCGCTGACCGTGAAGGTCAAGCGCGATCACCGCCCCGGCCTTGGCAAAACCGCACTTGGCGGCTGGCCGGGCGCGGTCGTCACGCGAAACAGCCGATAGGCTTCGGCTTCCTGCCCTCGGCGGGCACGGATCAAACGACCGGCATCGCCTTCAATGCGTATCGCGCCGTGCCAAAGCGGCGGCCCGTCGCCGCGCCTTTCGCTGCGGATCAGCAGGCCCTCAGCCCCATCGGGCGGCTGCGGCAGGGTGAAGAAGCGCCAGCGGGGATCCATCGCCACTACCTGCATCTCCCGCGGCAGACGAAAGGCCATGCCGGAAGCCAGGCCATATTCTTCAGCGGCGATGAAGGCGGCACCTTCGCGTTGAGCAGCCCGCGCCAAATCAGCCGCCAGCCCATCCCAGCCGCCTAGCCGCGCCAGCGTCGGGTCCTGGCGCCGGGGCAGAGGGATAGGCGCGGCGGTCGCTTGCAAATAGGCCGCGCCCGCCATGGCGAAACCCAGCGCCAAGGCAGGGATGCGCAGCCGCAGCCAGTGCGCGGGCAGCAGCGCGGCGGCGGCGATGGCGGCACTCGGGTATAGGATCGCCGGCCAATTCCCCTGCACTCGGCTGCCAAGCGCCTGCCAGACGAAAATCGCCGCGCCGGGCAGGATCAGCGCCAGCAGCAGCGCCGCACCAGTATCGCGCTGGCGCCAGACCTGTCGCGCCGCCATGGCGATGCCAACCACGCACAGCAAGAACACCAGCGGCGTGACCAACGCGACCTGGCCACCGAGCAACTCACCAAGCCAGCGCAGGCTTTGCCCCGCGCCGCCAGAAGCGGTGCGCCCGCCCTGCTTGGCAAAGGATGCCCATTCATGCGCCGCATTCCAGAACAGCACCGGGGAGAATAGCGCCACCGCCAGCGCGCCACCCGCCCAAAGTTGCCAGCGCGCCAGAAAGCGCCGCGCTTCGGGCATGAAAAACAGCCACAGAACCAGGCCAAAACCCAGCAGCGCCGCCGTGTATTTCGACAGTAAGGCGCCGCCCGCGAAACCGCCCGCCACCAGCCACCAGCCCGCATTGCCGCTGCGATAGGCCCGCGCCACGGCCCAAAGTGTTGCCACCCAAAAGAACAGCAAGGGCGTATCGGGCGTCATGGTCACGGCGCCAAGGGCTGCGAAAAGCGTCGCGTTCATCAGCGCCGCCGCCCATGGCCCGGCGCTGCGCCCGGGGAAAAGATCCTCAGCGGTGCGCGCCAGCATCAGGGAACCAATGAACAACGACACCGGCCCCAAAAGCCGCACACCCAAGGCGTTTTCACCCGCCAAAGCCGTGCCCAGCCAGATGAAGATCGCGACCATGGGCGGATGGTCCAGATAGCCGCCCTGCAAACTTCGCGACCAAACCCAGTAATAGGCCTCATCCGGGGAAAGCGGCAGGATAGCCGCCAGCATAAGCCGCAGCGCCGTCAGCGCCAGCAGCGCAACCAGCCAGGGATTCACGTGGCGCGCCAAACCAGCGTTGCGGAAACCGCGTAATTCCATACCACCGTCAGCGCCGCCCCCGCCGCGCCGGCCAGGCCCCAGGCCAGCACGCCATCGCGCAGCAGCAGATTGGCGATGCCGATATTCGCCACCGCCCCAAGCCCACACACCAGATAAAACAGCACCAGGCCGCGCAACAGCGCTGCGCCACGCAGGCGCCGATCGCGATAGGTGATGCGATTATTCAGCAGGAAATTCGCGGTCATCGCGACCAGTGTTGCCGCCCATTGCGCGGCATTGAAGCCCACCCCGCCCAAGCCATGCAGCAGCCCCAGAACAGCCAGATGCACCAGCACGCCAATGGCGCCCACGGCGGCGAAGGACAAAAAGCGCAACGGTACCACGCCACCCAAAGCCTTATCCGCGAGCAAGCCCGCAAATTCCAGCAGCACCGCCGCATCCAGCTTGCTTTCGCCCGCCACCCGTGCGCGGAAGGAATAGGCGATTTCCAGGCTCCGCAAAGGCCGTTTCGCCGAAAGCAGGATATCCAGCAAAATCTTGAAACCCGTGCCGGTCAGCCGAGGCGCCACTTCCTCAAAAAGCGTGCGTGGCAAAGCGAAAAAGCCGCTCATCGGATCGCTGACGCGCATCGGCAATGCAGCATTGGCAAGTGCCGCGCCCGTGTCTGAAATCATTTGCCGTGCGGCGGTCAGCCCGCCCTGCTTGTCGCCGCCTTCGATATTGCGGCTGCCAATGACGATCTCAGCGGCACCGCTTTCAAGCGCTGCCAACATGCGCGGCAGGATCGTTTCATCATGCTGCAAATCGCCATCAATCACCGCAAGATAAGGGGCGGATGTGGCGAGCATCCCTTCGATGCAGGCGGAGGCAAGGCCGCGTCGCCCAATCCGCCTGATGCAGCGGATACGCCGATCCTGTACGGCAATGGCGCGCACGGCGGCGGTGGTGCCATCCGGGCTGTCATCATCAACGAAAATCGCTTCCCAGGTGAAGCCCGCCAAAGCCGCATCCAGCCGCGCCACCATGGGCGCGACATTGGCCGCTTCATTGTAACAGGGGATCACCACGCAAAGGCGCGGCAGCGCCGCGGTGGTCACTTTTCTTCTTGCCAGGCCTGCCCTGCTTTACGGGCGGCCAGTTCCATCTTCGGCTTGCCGAAAAGATAGCCCTGGCCGTAGCGCACGCCGAGTTCCAGCATCAGCGCCGCTTCTTCTTCCGTTTCAATGCGTTCAGCCACCACCTGGGCGCCGACCGTGCGGGCAAGATCAACCATGGCGGCGATAAAGCCCCGATCACGTTCGCTCTGCAAGGCATTGGCGACATAAATGCCATCCACCTTCACATAATCCACCTTGAAGGCGCGCAAATAGCGAAAGGCTGCAGCGCCTGCGCCGAAATCATCCAGGCAGACGGGTATCTTGTGCTCTCGCAGCATGGCGATCATGCGGCTGGCTTCATCCTCATTCTCGATTTCAGCCGTTTCCGTGATTTCCACCACCAAGCGGTCCGCCATACCCGGCGTATTTTCCAGCAGGGACTTCATATCCTCCCGGAATTTGGGGCTTTGCAGGGAAAGCCCGGATAGGTTGCAGGCCACCCGCGTGCCGCCAGCAGCCCCCGCTGCCTCACACACCGCACTTACCACCGCCCAATCAAGTTCCTCGGTCAGGCCTACGGCTTCTGCCAGCGCAACGAATTCGCCGGGATGGGACATGGCCGTGTCATCAGCCTGCAGCGGGCGGATCAGCGCTTCGTAATGATGCGGGGCGCGGTTTGAAAGAGCCACAATCGGTTGGAAGGCCATGCGGAAGCGGCGTTCCGCAATGCTGCGGCGAAGTAGATTGGCGCGTTCCGAAGCACTGCCCAGGAAGCCCGCCAGCCCCCCGGCAAAGCCTGCCTGTTCAAGCGCATCATTGCCGCCACGCGCAAAGGCGGCCAGCGCAAAGCGCAGCGCCCGCGTGGCCTGAACCTGGCTAAGCCCTTCAGCTTCAAGCCCCACAGCCATGGCGCCGACCGAGACATCATTGACGCCACGATCCTTGAGGATTTCCGCAACCGCCGAGGTCAGCGCTGGCAGATCAAATGGCGCCTGACCCGGCAGGACCCCGTAGCGCCCGGCGGCGAGTTCTGTGGCGACAGCACCCTCCCCGGCTTTCTTGTTCAATTCAGCCTGGATTTCCTGATTGACGTCACCGCCCGGCACATATCGGCCCGCCGGGCCAGTCAATTCCAGAAAGCCGACCGGCCCAGCTGGTTCGCCTGACCGCAGCATTTCCTCGGCCAGGCTGGCAAGCCCAGGCCCGCCCGGCAGCGGGCCGCCGGGTAATTCGCGGGGCAGCGGCGCAAAGGTAAGGACCAGCTTTGGCTCCGCATCATCAAGCCGGAGCGCGGCAACGCTGAAAGCGGTGGCAGCATCATCCGCCAATTTCAGGGCGGCAGGCTTCAGGCGCCCACGTTCAAGCAAAAGCCCCAAGGCGGTTGCAAAGGCAGGGCGGTCACTGGTCGCCACCAGAGAAGCCACGGGCTTGCCAAGAAAATCCTGCGCTGGCCGGCCAAAGCGGGCGCGAAAGGCCCCTTCAGCGAAGGTGATGTTACCTTGCAGATCCGCCTCAACCAATAATTCAGCCGCCGCAAAAGCAAAGATCACAAAACGATCCCTGCTGCTGCGAGAAAGGCTTCTGACTTTGGGGGTTGCGGCGCTTCGCATCATTCCTTCCGACAATTGCGGGAATATACGCAGGCCAAAACCTTAACAGGCCCTTAAAGCGAAGCGTTTCAATCTCGTTTTTGTTGATTTAGTGGCGTGTTGCGCGCCAGGACTTGTCACCCTGGCGCAAAGACCGATCATTTCACCGGCGAAAACGCCGTCGGCTTCATTTCCATCACGGTTTGCTGCTTGAGCGCCCCAAGCGGCGCAATCGCCTTGCCGAATTCGGCCCAGCCCGGATCGCTCATCATCGCCGTGCGGCGGCGGTCGCGGTCACCCAGGCTCTCATAGGCCCACATGAAGACCACCTGATTGATGGGCCCAATCTCCGTCACCGCGAAAAGCAGCAATTGGCCGAGCATACGCTTTTGCACCGGCAGGCCGTATTTTTCGTAAGCTTCCAGCCAGCCAGCCATCTTGCCGGGATGGAAATCATAGGTCCGGTGATCCACGAACATGCCCGTGCCACCAATTTCCCGCTTGAACTGGAAACCCTTGGCCTGGGTAATGGGCGAAAATGGCACTGTTTTCAGGAACTTCACTTCCTGCGCGGCCAGCGCCCCGGCTTCCGCTGAACGCTTGCGAAAGGCCTGCCAATCGGGATCAGCCTCACGCGCCGCCAGGCA